>CAYHYG010000018.1:18034-21686 GCA_964360835.1 uncultured Gammaproteobacteria bacterium | reverse complement strand
CCCATAGCTACTTGGCTAAAACGTTACGCCCTGTTCCATTTGACTAGGGATGCCCAATAAGCCTATATTGACAAATATAGGAGTTCGTGCTATTGTTAAATAATCGTTGGCATGGCGCCGACGAACTGGGGGGAGTCGAGGAGGCACAAAATGTTGACTCTGAAGCTCCTACGGTACGGCATGAAAGGGCACATTGCTCTGGAGGCCAATTCCTGGCAAGAGTTAGCAGAACAGGCGGCAACGCTTTTTCCGCTCAACAGTAGCCATGATTTCATGGTTCTCTGGACTGGCCGTCTGCAACCGCTGAGACAGTGGATCATCAACAGGGGTATACGGGACCCCTGGATCACACAGTCTCAACAGTTCGAACGAGCTGCCTAGCCATACCATCGACCGGCCGCGCAAGGGAAACCAAGCGCGGCCGTTATTTATTACATCAAATATTTTATGACACATGACAATTAGACAACCCACGTAAGGTCGAGTGTCTAGATTTATAATTCATACAACAAGTTATCCGCACAAGCTTGTCATTGCGAGGAGTCTGACGACGAAGCAATCTGATTCTTAATACAAGACGTAGATGATGGGAAGGATCAGATTGAGTCGCCGCGTCTGACGCGGCTCGCAATGACAGAAAAGGAGTTTACAGGTCATCCAGTACCAGGGAAGTAGAAAATGGGAACTAGTAATTAGGCATTAGTAACTAGTTACTAATTACTTCATACTGATTACTAGCCATACGGGTCTCCAGAGGCCTAGGAAGGCTATTTTGCTATGTAGGCCGATTAGGGGCACGGATAGACTAGATAGTAGAAATTAGATAAGAGAAAATAGAAGGGAGCCAATTACTATTATCTAGTTACTAATTACTAATCTCTCTTCAGATCGGTAGAGTAGTAGCATATTTGCTTATTGACGACTGTATTTAATTGATATATAATTGAGTATAATATCTCTTACACTCAATTAAATATATGAGTTATCCACAAAAGCCAACTAAAGCCACTGCCCCTTCCCACACTTCCAACTACAAACTTCCAACTACTATTCTACTACCTGATTTCGATGACTTCGTACTCTACCTACGAGTAAATAATTTTTCACCGGAAACAATTTATAACTACGAGCGTGATTTAATTGTTTTTAATAATTTTCTCCACGACGATCTAAAAACACCATTTCAGAAAATTAGCAAAAAGACGATTGAGTTCTACAAAGCCTACCTCCTCTCCTCCGACCGAGCTACGGTCAAAAAGATGACAACTAATCGAAAAAAAAGATTAGGCGCCTATTCTGTCAATCGCATGCTATCATCTCTGCGTTCGTATTTAAAATATTTAATTGAATATGACTCACCAGTCCCGATATCGCCAGAATCAGTCAAACTAACTAAAACTGACAAAAAGCATGCCAAGGTAGCCGAGCTGACTGATCTCATCTCTTTGATCGAATCGCCGACAAAATTGGAAAAAGACAAACGTATCGGCATCCGCAACCGTGCTATGCTGGAAACGCTATTTTCTACAGGCATGCGTATTTCCGAATTATTAAACTTGCAACGTTCTCAGCTGGATAACTCTGGTCGCATCTTTATCAAAGGTAAAGGTAAAAAAGAACGTTTCGTGTATCTGACTGACCGCGCAATTAAATACCTCAACGAATACTTAGCCACACGTCTCGATCGTCAGACGGCCCTTTTTATCCCATACCGCGGTCGTAATGTCGGAACCAGTGGTGGTCAGGTCTCCACCAATTACTTGCAGATGAAGATAAAGCAATACCGAGAGCTATTAGGCATAAACGTGCCTACCAGCGCTCATAGTCTACGTCATGGCTTTGCCACCTATCTGGCTGAGTCAGGTGCCAACCCTGCAGCTATTCAAATTCTCTTAGGCCATGAGTCACTCGATACCACTACCCGCTATGTCCATGCTTCGGATCGATATGCTGAGGAGATGCATCGCAAGTTTCACCCACTAAAAGACAAATAATAGAGCAATATTGACATTCGAGCATAATCTGGCTAATCTTGTACCTAATCAGTCCTTTTAGCCTGGATAACCCATATCTGTAGGCCTACTGCTTCGCCCCCCGGCTTCGGCAGGCCAAGCATGATTCTTCCTGAATATTTTTTGGGAAGATTATACAGGCTTCTTTCTTAAACACCTTCATGGTGCACAATATGCATCCAACCTGCCCGGATGCACGAAACCCCGCGGTTCGTCCTTTTGAGGATGGCGGGGCTATTTTTTTACTAGGATTGACAAAACTGCATAAATATTATAGTACTAAACAAGTTCCTACTTTCCCTCGGCGTATGCTGAGGCTATCTCCCACTCTGTGGGACCAACTAGGAGGTCTATATGAGAACCGTAGTCTTCAGCATGAGCTTTCACGAGATGAAAGCTACACTAGGTATGTGTAATGACCTGCTTGGCTATTCCATGGAAATGATGGAGGCAGGCAAGCTGGATGACCTTTGGCCAACCTTCTGCATCGCCTTCTTCAAACCTCAGAATATAATTTTTGGTGCTCAGTACGGCCAGTACACGAATTATGAGCATACAACTGCCAAGCGCTCTACCTCAATCGTGCCACTTGCGGATCGCTACGATCTTCCTGAGGGTTTGAAGCCTCTGCAGTGGTTGGAGTTGATCTCGCTTGAGCTATCCATGTTGCTTAAGGCTGCAGGCTATAACTATGAGGTCAAAGCAAGTGAACACCTCGCCGCGCCTGTTGAGCAAATGCAACAGCTTCACTGGATCCACTTCACGCCCAAGGCCTAAATGGCCTACACCCTGCCCCGCCAAGTCAAACTTGGCGGGGTTCTTCGTATAATCAAAAACTCCATCCCCATTTGCCGGAGGATAGAGTCTTTGTTCTCCTCTCTCGGAGCGTCAAACGCCGCTAAGAGAAAGGTTTGGGTCTATACCCGTTACTATAACCAGTGGATAATACTAAAGTATTGCGTCCTTAGCAGCCTTTGCCACCCTGAATTTAACTACTGTTTTGGCGCCGATTTTGATCTGCTCGCCAGTGGATGGGTTACGTCCCATACGGGCAGCTCGGTGCTTCTTGACAAGCTTACCAAGTCCTGGGATAGTAATTTCTCCAGTTTTCTTCACTTCGCTATATGCTACGTTAGCAATAGCTTCCAAAACCATACCAATATCCTTCTTGGTGTGGCCTGTCTTCTCGGCCAAGGCCTCAAGCATTTGAGACTTTGTCATTCCTTTTGCCATATTTATGCACTTAAATTATTAACAGATGAAAGAATAATAGCATTTTCCTAGGGTTTTGATAATAGCTGTCAAAAGCTACTCAGAAACCTCAGCAAATCGGCCAGAATACACCTCAAAAGCCGGTTGTCCATTTGGCTGTGAAATTACGTGAGAAACTCCGCCGCCAGTGATAAGCTGCGCCAGCTGTGGATCAATTTCTGTGCGATACTCAGCCTGATCCAGTAAACTTGTGGGTGTTAATTTAAAATATATAAATCTGCGTCCGCTAAAAATTTCCTGGATGCTTTTTGGATCAGAATCCAAAGCATTGACTAGTTCCCGTGTACTCATAATGGTGTAGCGATTATAAAAATACTGCCGCTTGATATGCCATATTTCAGCAAACCACTGCACGCTCTGGTCGTAAA
>CAYHYG010000018.1:0-18024 GCA_964360835.1 uncultured Gammaproteobacteria bacterium | reverse complement strand
TCGTAAATAATGACAACATCGCTAGTCTCTCCAGGTTTATCAAAACTGGCAAAGTCATAGACCCGTCTGCTGGCCCAGTACGGATCAAAGCTGTCGTAATAATTGTCACTAAACAAAGCTAATGGCTGTTTCCCGACATTCTCCTCCTCTATCACTTTGGTTACGGCCTCATAGCCATACTGCTCACGTCGGGCGCTAGAATAATGTTGCTGTGGCTGCCCTTGGGCCACTACCAAATGATTAGTATTGATATTGTAAAATAATGAATGCAAACCAATCAGACCAATGATACTGATGAGGATATATTTTTTAAAATGTATTAACTGAGACAGATAATAGGCCAAAAATAGAACTGCTACAAAATATCCAGTGGCTATGAAGCGAAAATCCTGGCGCGTCAAAATCATAACGAGGCTCCAAAAAAATAGCAGCAAAAAAAGTAATACCAGCTTCTGTCTCTCCGGGTGTCTCCGAAACTCTACGCCTCCCCTGACTAATGCCAAGAAAACGATAGCCGAGTACGCCAGCGACTGTAGATCAAACGTATTACGTAATAAGGTCACGATATTTGGCAGTATCGAGGTACTGACAGCTGTTCTGAGAACCGGCCAATCATAGTTACTATGTCCCAGCAAGGCACCGATCTGCACATCCATATGACCGCGCGTCAGATACATCATGAGATTGTAGAGAATCACAGGCGAAATAACGATCAAAAAAGTGGCTAGGCTAAGCCATATATATTTCTGAGGTGTTTGACGTCGACGATACAAAAACCAGTGACAGACTAGAGCAGATACCACCATAACTGCTGTATATTTAGTCATAAAGGCCAAACCCAGAGATATTGCCACCAGATAATACAGCGATGGCTTGGCTTCTGCTCGTAGGTAGAAATAGAGGGCAGCGAACAACCATGGCATCATCAATGGTTCAAAGTAAGCAAATTGGTGCAACCAGATAAAACCGGTATTTACAGCTAAAACCAACAGAGCGATCAAGCCAGCTCTCCTACCCCACAAATTTCGAGCAATACAATATAATAAAATTGAGCTAACCAATCCTGCTAAACCAGAAGGAAAACGAGCAGACCAAAGGCCATCACCAAAAATGACGAAAGAACCATGAGTGATCAGAAAAGCCAGTGGCGGCCCGTCATGAAATGACAAAAACGACCACCACGGTAGCGGGTTAAACCATTGCCATGGTGTCGTCTGATTGTTTGAATACATGAAATCGACTAAGCCAACTGAGCGAAAAGCAAAAGTCGCATCGTCACCTGTCATGTCGGCACGGTCCAGACGCCAAAATAATAAAAATGCGATCAGGAGCAAAACAAGTATTTCTGGCCAATATTTTTTCAGCTTTTTAATTGGACTCATGTCGTAATCTTTTTACCTGATAGAGACACTCCCAAATGATCTCCATTTTAAATTTGGATTTATTGCGGATACGCTTGTGGAAAATAATTGGCACTTCAGCAAAAGTAAAACCCAGCCGACGAGCGCGTGTTTTCATCTCTATTTGCCAAGCATAACCTTTGGAAGCCATCGTTGCCAGACCGATTCGCTCTAATACCATCCGGTGATACAACATATAACCCGAGGTTACATCCAACACCGGCAAATCAAGCTTACTTTTTATATAATAATTTCCCCAACGGCTGATCAAGTCTCGCCACCAAGGGACAGCCTCTACTCCACCTCCAGCTACATAGCGAGAGCCAGTGACAACCCGAGCTGTTTCCGCGGCTTTCAACAATTTCAAGATGTCCATGGGATCATGAGAAAAATCAGCATCAATTTGTATATAATAATCAGCCCCTAGCGATAGCCCGAGGCCAAAACCACTCTGATAAGCCGGTCCTACCCCTTGTTTCTCTGGACGGTGGATAACTTCTAAATTGGCATACTGAGGCTTTAACCCTTCGGCAATCTGTCCTGTGCCGTCCGGTGAATTATCATCCACCACGCATAAGGTCATGTCAGGCAGGGGCACATGCAAAATAGCCTTGATTATATCGGCAATATTTTCACTTTCATTATAGGTGTTCAGGTTTACCCAGACTTTTGAATTCATAGACGTCTCTATGGTATACTAATATACGATATGCGTAAATCTCTCTTATTCGTTGCTCTGATTATTTTATTGGCTGGCTGTCAGCAGGCCAAGTCTAGTATCGGCAAGCTGCAAATAATGGACCAAAAAATCCAGGTTGATAGCTTGAAACTTGAAAAGCCCGGCTATGTGTTGATCAGGGAGTTAACGGCCGACGACCAAGTCGGTGCTGCTGTCGGACTCAGTCCCATGGCGCCACTCGGTGAAACCAAGAATTTATTGATTGCTGTTCCAAATATGAAAGCCAACACCTCTTATAGAGTTTCACTTAGGATTGATAATGGCGACCTCTTGTTTATTGCTTCTGAAGACTCACCTGCTCTGAAAGGAAAGAAAGAGATATATAAAGATATCAAAAACCCCTAAGACCGAAGCTCTGATACAATTTCATCAATAGTGGTCAACCCTTGCGCTGCCTTATGCAGAGCATCAGCCGTCATCGTCATCATTCCATGAATGATGGCTTTTTGCTGTATGGCCTCCGCACTGGCCTTCTTTAGAATCATCTCTTTGATTGCGTCGGTAATTTCTAATAGCTCAAATAAACCTACTCGCCCACGATAGCCAGTCTGACCACACAATTCACAGCCAACGGCTTTGTATAATCGTGAGGGTATAGTCTTGGCTTCAAGTTGTAGCTGGCTAGCGATAACCTCTCGTTCAGAAGTACCCAAGGAGTGTTCCTGACGACAGCGCAGACACAGTTTCCGCACCAGCCGTTGACCGATAACTAAGCGCAAACCCACAGTCAGCGCATATGGCTCTAGACCCATTTCCAGACAGCGTACAATCACGTCAGCCGCCTGCGGAGCATCCATAGAACCCAAAACCACATGTCCGTTGATAGCCGCCATCAAGGCCAAATGCGAGGTGGCCACATCAGACAAACTACTGACCATGATAATATCCGCGTCTTGTCTCAGGATCAACCTGAGTCCGCCAATGTAATCCAGACCAACAGAAAGCTGAACTTGCACCTGATTTACCCCTTCGATGTCATATTCTACCGGATCTTCGATGGTTGATATATTTACCCTCTCGGAATTTAACTTTTTAATAATGGCGTAAAGAGTGCTGCTGCGTCCGGAACCCACCGATCCACTGGTGATAATCAACCCCTGACGTCTTTTGATGGCGGACTCCAATAGTCGCAACTGTTGGGGCTGCAACCCCAAATCCTTCAAATTCAAATTTCGTTGCCCGTGACCCATCAGCCTCAAGACAACTTTCTGACCAGACATTACCGGAGCCAGAGAGACTCGTACGTCGACTGCTCCTTCGGTAAATTCAAACTTTATCTTACCGCTATAGGGCGCTCTAGCATCATCAACAGGAATTTTGGCGAGATACTTCAGACGATTGAGACAACGCTGTGCCAGAGCCTGCGGCAAGTCAATTATGTGATGTAGCACACCGTCAATACGAAATCGTATGATTGACCTCTGAGCTAATGGCTCAATGTGAACATCAGCCGCCCGGTTGCGCAGAGCATAAATCATTATTTGCTCCACCAAGGTGGTGACTAGCTCCGCATTATCAGCTTCAGATTTTTTGCCGAATTGTTGGATTAGCTCCTCAATTCTGGGCAAATGGCTATGAAAATTACTTTCAATAGCCGTCCGAATAGCATCATCATAGGCTAAATAAAATTTTAATGGCTGATCAATTTTTTTACGTAACCGTCCCAATTCATCCGCCGCCCCCGGATCACAAATGGCCACAGACAATCCTTCAGCGTCACGATGAAAAGCAATGCTAGTATATTCTCTGGCTACAACCTCCGGAATATCTTTGACTACCTGCGGATCAATGACAGTTGTCGTCAAATTAATTACCGGCAGATGATAATACTCAGCTGCTAGATGTAATAGCTCGTCACGCGTCAGTAGGCTTTTTTCAGTCAGAATAGCACTAAAAGACCGCTGACCATGCTCGGCTTCGTGCCACAATGATTGAAATTCAGACTCATCCAGCAGATGTTTATCTACCAAGAGTTGTTGCCATTGATCGCGATGGAGATGTTGTAGGCCAAAAGCCATATTACTTTTTTGATTGCCAATCAGCTATCATAGGCTCTATGTAGGCCTCGAGAAATTTGGAAGGATAACTGTCGTAAGCGCACTTACGATTAACAGTCCCCACTCCTTCACATTCGTTATAACAAAGCTTGAGCAAAGTATCACATTTGGAACCAACTACCTTGGCTTGCTCCAGATAATCAACCGAACATTTTTGGCCGTCAGCTACTGCTGGCAACTTACCCTCGTCACGCAAGACCTGACAATAACGGGCGTTGAAGCCAGCCGGGAATTGATAATAATCTAAGTTGTCCTCAAAAAAAGCAGCAAAACGTCTGTTGACTGCCCTAGCATGCGAACAATTGCTGCAATCTTGCCAACGAACAGTGGCGCAATCACTATCCTCTAGACAGTATTGCAGAGGATAAAAAGTTCGCTCAGACGGTACGGAGTCATAGGGTGCCACAGCCAATGCTCTGGTAAAGCTATAAAAATAAATAGTTATAATGCTCCCTACAAACAGCAGGGCGCACATCCGGATAATTGATAACACGACGATTCTTAAGGCAAATAATTAAGCGGGTTGACCGGAATACCGTTCAAACGCACTTCAAAATGTAAATGTGGCGCTGTAGTCAGATTACCAGCACCAGCAGTTCCCGGCGCTCCACCAGAGTAACCAATTATCTGTCCCTGGGTCACATAGGTATCCTCCGTCACAGAAATTTTACTGACGTGTCCGTAGACAGTAGACAGATCGTTGTCATGAACCAACATAATGTAACTGTAGCCCATGCCGGCGTTTTTGGCCCGAGCTACGTAGCCTGATTTGGCTGCTTTAATAGCTGTCCCTTGCGCTGCCCGCACATCTACAGCTGGATGCTCAAAGACATTGCGAAAAGGATAATCAGGATCGTGGAAATAAGCTGTCACATAACGCGACGGCACCGGCCAGATAAATTCCTGGGTGCTTCCCAGATCACCCTTTTGAACCTGACGGTTTAGCTTATCGCGGGCAACTTGCTCCAAGCTGACAATATCGCTATTAATAGCCTTAACTTCGGCGCGAGATTTCTCCAGTAAAATTTTGTATTTCTGCTCCTCCCCCTTGGTTTGATCAAGCAGTAAATTTTTAACATACTTTTGTGACTCCAGATTATCCTTTTTTACGTCCAAATCACCCATAGTCTCCTCTAAAGTCTTTTTGTCAACTTCGAGCGATGACTGATCTGAGAGCAAAGCAATATGCAAATTTTGCACTTCCTGCAGATTGTCGTAAACCGAATTCTCCAGCTGTTCCAAAGTTCTGACGCGTTCAAAATAATCGGCCATTGTGCCCCTATCAGACAAAATTGTCAGCAATATATCTTCTTTGTGGGACATCTCCAATGCCCTGATAATCTCCGCCATGGAATCCTGCCGTCCTTTGATTTCTGCTTCCTTGGCCTGAATCTTCAGCTCGGCACTGGTTAGCTTGAGATTTAACTCCTCAATCTGTAAATCTAGAGATTCCACCTCCAGGGACGTTTGGGCAATTGAGGCGTTGATCTGACCAAGCTGAGAACTGAGTGAAGTAATTTTTTGTTGTTTCTGAGATAGAGTTTTTTTGTAAATCTCGGTCTGTTTGTTCAATTGGTCAATGGCCTTACGTTTTTCGTTAATTTCCTGATTTAGTTGCCATATTTCCTTGTTATAGGTATCCGTCAGATTATATTCCGCCGCCATAGCAGAAAAAACGGAAATAATAACTATTCCAGAGACAAAAAAGACTAAGCTCTTGTGCATAACTGAACCCAATGTATGGGCAAACACTTTTATTTTTATCTTTAGTGTATTAACACTTGTATTATACCATACTTTCTAACTTTTTGCGAGCCAGAGAAATACGCTCCATAGTCACTTTTTTGCCTACAAGCCAGGCTAGCTCGGCCGGCGAAGGGCTTTGCTGCTGACCACTCAATGATACCCTCAAAGGCCAAAAAACGTCTCCAAAGCCCAAATTTTGGCTCTCACAGGCCTTTTTCAAGTCAGATTCAATGGTGTTCACCTGCCATAAATCCTCAGAAAAGGATTCTAAAATTTTCTCTGCCAGCTCTAGCCCACTAGCCGTTTTGTCACGGTCACTTTTTTTGAAGATTAACAAACTAGCTTCATAATCCGGCCTGACCCAGACATAAGCTGTCATCTCAGACAACATATCCAAATATTCAATGCGAGAACCAAATACAGTCAGTAGTTTGTCCAGTTCTACTCGCGAATGCTGAGGCAGACGTATTTCTACTTGATGGACAATATCTTCGTATAGAGGACCTTTCTGCTCTATCGCCTGACGGATATAATGAGCGTTGTACCAACGTAATTTTTGCACATCAAAAATGGCCGAAGACTTTTGTAGTCGCTCCAAAGTAAATTCCTTGACTAATTCGTTGAGAACAAAGAACTCGCGGTCATCAGAACCGTGCCAACCTAATAGTGAAACATAATTAATAAGTGCCTGCGGCAAATACCCTTTGGTCAGATAATCTTCTACAGCTACATCGCCCTGACGCTTGGATAATTTACTCTTATCCGGATTTAGTAACATCGGCAGATGGACAAAGGTAGGCAAATCAAATCCCGCTGCCTGATAGAGCAAAACGTGTTTCGGCAGAGACGGTAACCATTCTTCGGCGCGAATCACATGGGAAATGGCCATATCATGATCATCTACTAACATCGCTAAATGATATGTCGGCCAGCCATCAGACTTGAGTAAGACAAAATCATCTAATTCCTGGCTGGATACCTGCATCTGCCCTCTGATCACATCCTGAAATATAACTGCTACATTCTGAGGAATTTTGAAACGAACAACATGAGTTCGCGTGTTGTCAACTAATAACTCACGACAATGACCATCATAGCGAGGTGGGAGCTTCTGTTCTATTTGCTTTTGCCTGACTGTTTCGAGTCTCTCGCTGGAGCAGTAGCAGCGATAAGCCCATCCACTGCTAATTAGTTGCTCTGCCATCGACTTATATAAGTCTAGTCTATCCGACTGTCTAAAATATTGATCGTGATCTAATCCCAGCTGATGTAAGACTGCCTTCAGCTTTTCCTCAGCACCAGGCACTAACCTTTCACGATCAGTATCTTCCAGACGCAAAATAAACGTTCCATTATTCTGACGTGCCCAGAGCCAAGCATACAGAGCTGTACGCAGACCGCCGAGATGGAGATAGCCGGTGGGTGAAGGAGCGAAGCGGGTTACTATTTGTTTATTCATCTTATCTTAATAATAGCGATTCTAATTCACGTTCGCGAGATGGCTGTAATCAGCCGACGAAGCCTGCCTCGTCGGGTCAAGGCGGGCGATCTGGCTTGTGATCAGGGCAAGCTAGATTGCTTCTCCAGCACCACTTTTGCAATTGGCAAAAGTGGTGCTGGACCGCAAACGATAGAATTAATGTTTATGAGTAATCACTAACCATGGAAAGACCACTGTCGCTCTCACAATTCTACGCAAACGATTGAGTCGACGTTCTGGTTGCATCAGCAAGCGCCACAGCCATTCAAAACCAAAGCGACGGACTACCAATGGAGCTCTCCGTATTGTACCAGAAAGCATATCAAACGTCCCCCCGACTCCTACCAGTATGGCCCGTGGAAATTCCATGAAATGATCGTTGAGCCAATGTTCCTGCTCGGGCGCTCCGAGAGCGTTTAAAACCACGGCCACAGAATGATAATCTGCCAGATTATGATCGGCTGATATTACCGAGACGTCCAAGGTGGGATATTGTGACTGTAGCCACTGAAGCAATCTTTCCCTAGAGGTCAGGCCAGTCGGGTTATAAACAATCAAGACAGAAAGTTTCTGTTCTTGCGTCATAGTTAGCAGCATCTCAGTCAGATCTACTCCTGTGCACCGCTCATGGGAGCGTACAGGTTGTCCCAGAAATTTGGCTACCACCGTGATACCGACACCGTCAGCCAAACGTATATCAGCCTGTTCTAGAGACTGGCGAAACGCAGGATTATAAAAAGCCTCAACCAAGAATTCCGGATTGACTGTGGCGATACGATAGCTGTTGCCAGCCTGTAATTGTGAACGCAACAAGGCCTTGACTTCCTCGGGCTTGGCCATAGTAATCAGCTGACCCAGTATCGTGGTGCTATGCATATGCTATACCTTAGCAATTATCGTGAAAAAATCAATTATTACAGCCAAAAAAAATTATTGCGGGTCTGTTTGAATATGTTATACTGTTACTATAAATTATTAGTTTATCCTTCATGAGAGTACGTATTAGCTTTTTTTTGCTAGCTTTATTAGTTTTAATGCCCTTGCTGCCGCTCAGAGCTCAAGTTACTGCTACAGCTGCTATTGACCTAGAGAATTTGATTTCTGATAGCGAGCTGGCAGATTATAATTCCATGTTGCAGACAGATATCAAAAACTTTCTGTCAGAACGCGGTAGTTTCCTCAAAAGCTATTTTGTAGACACTGGCGCTGATCATCCGATTTCAGCTACAGAGCTGATCTACCGTGCAGCCCAAGATCACCGCATAAATCCCAGATTTCTTTTGGCCCTATTGGAAAAAGAACAAAGTTTGGTTTCCAGCGGCAGTCCTAGTCAGAGAGCCCTAGATTTTGCCACTGGCTATGGTTGCTTTACCGGCGAAAATTGCCAGGACCGCTGGAAAGGTTTTCATAAACAAATAAACAGTGCGGCCGCCCAATTCCGCTACTACATCGACAATATCGGAGAATACAAATATCAACCGGGCAAAAGTTTCACTGTCTGTGATGAAGACGGCAGTAACTGTCGCAGTATCACTCCTCAAAATGTCAGCACGGCCGCTCTCTATGTCTACACACCACATCCTCACGGCAACACCCTATTTCGAAAAATTTGGAACAAATTCTTTGCCCGCAGTTTGCACCCAGATGGAACATTGCTCAAGGCGAAAGGTGAAACCACAATTTATCTGATTCAGGACGGAAAAGCGCGAGCTTTTGCTTCCAAGGCGGCCTTCGCTTCTCGCTATGGCACAGAAAGCTTGGTGATTGAAGTGCAAAAAAGCGATATTGATGGCTTTAGCAAAGGAGACCCCATTCAACTAGTAGCCAATAGTCTGGTCCGTGATTCCGGCGGTACTATCTATTTGATTACGGCTACTTCCAAGCGACGTATTGCTTCCCCGGAAGTTTTCAAAACCCTGGGCTTTAATCCTGAGGAAGTTGACGACATACCGAGCGAACAGTTGATTGACATACCGGATGGCAAGGAGATCACCCTTAATGATGCCTACCCCAAAGGAGCTTTGGTGCAAAACACGCAGACCGGAGGTATCTATTTTGTCGAAAGCGGCGTCAAATACCCACTCTGGGCGCGTGAGCTTCTAAAGATTAACTACCCTAAACTAAAAATATTTGCCGCCGGTCCTTCCGAACTGGATCAATATCAAGAAGGTCAACCAGTCGGCTTTAAAGACGGTGTCTTGGTAAAGGTAGCCGCTACTCCCGATGTCTATGTTATCTCTGATGGCAACAAAGTGAGAATTACAAATGAGAAAACTTTCACCACGCTCGGATATAAATGGTCCAACATAGTTACTGTCAGTGACAAAATTCTAGCACTTCACCCTGATGGCGGTGAATTAAGTCTCTGATATGATTGTCTACGCGGGTATAGCACCACACCCTGCTGTCTCAATACCTGAGATCGGTAAAGCCAACAGTCTCAATCTGTCGCAAACGGTCCATGCCTACAAACAGATGCGGCAGGAAATATATGCCAGCAAAGCGGAGACTATCGTCATTATTTCACCACATGTGGAAGCTCCTGACGATGTCTTTTCTTTTAACCAGCACCCTGATCTGACAATCAGTTTCAAACAATTTGGCGATCTGACTTCACGACGAACCATCAATAATAACATCGGACTGGCTTATCAAGTGCGTCAACATCTAGAGACTTCCCAGCCAACCATTGCCGATGATGCCCAATATTTGGACTATGCCAGCGGCATTACGTTGTATCATCTGCTGGAGGGGTTACCGAATTGTAAAGTCATGATTATTGGGACATCAGCTGCCCAGACACTATCTCAACATTATGACTTGGGTCGAGCAATTAAGCGTCAGCTCAACAATGTTCCCGAACGGCTAGCGGTCATTGCCACAGCTGATCTGTCTCACACAGCCACTCCAGAGCAAGAAAAAGAAAACGCCGACTTTGACGCCACAATTTTACGTATATTGGAACAACAGCAGACCAAGGAACTTTTGGCCTATCAGGCCAGCCAAAGCGCCCGTGTAGCCGAATGCGGCCTGCGACCGATTGCTACCCTATTAGGAATCCTTGACCAATGCGCTTATGGTGTCAGAATCCTCTCCTTTCAGCGTTACCTGGGCATTGGCTATTGCCTAGCCGCCTACGATATCCGATAATAGCACTATGTATGCAGAAATCGCGCCGCTAAGGCGACTACCCGCCAGCTTAGATTTTTTTGATTATGAAATACCCACCCATTTAAGCTCTCAGATTCGGCGCGGCAGCTTGGTTACTATACCGTTTAAAAATCAGTCTCTCACCGGCTTGGTCCTGAAAACCAAGAAACATAGCTCGGCCCCCAAAATCAAGTCAATCTCAGCTGGGCTGGGTTATACTATTCCACCGGAACAAATGGAATTTTTGAGCTGGCTGGGAAATTATTATCACTACCCTGCAAGCTTGCTATTACCCTTCTTCATCCCGGAGCCGCCGAAACGTCGTCTTATCACGCCGCTACCAACGACAAATACTATTTCCAAACATCAGGAAACTCCGACACCACGCTGGTTGATTTATGATCAGTGGAAAACGGTCAAAACTCTGCTACCACCCTTGCTCCAAGATAGCGGACAAACACTAATAATTTATCCAGATCAAGTAAATCAACGTAAGTTAAAAAAAATTTTATTAGACCTGAGAGTCAGTTTCCTAGATATTCCAAAACGAGTACAAAAAAATGCCTACTGGCAAGCCTGGCTCCAAGCTCAAAATGAAAAAATAATACTGGGCAACTGGCAGTCACTTTTCTGGCCTTATCAGAAGCTGCGACGGATTATCGTTATGGAAGCCGATAACCCCCTGTACCATCGCGCGGAACAAAATCCACGACTACACCTAAATGATTATCTCTGGAAATTAGCAGAACGTCACAAAGCCGCGCTTCACCTTTTTAGTCTGACGCCTCCCATACATATGATGCTACGCAGTTTAAGCGAAAAAGCTATTATCTCACAAGCTGTTACCGCTAGCGGTATTACTCTACGCGACACTTCGGGACAAAACAAGTTTGGCCTATCTGATCAGTCGTTACGCGATATTCATCAGACTACAAATAAGACATTGATATTTCAAAATTTCTTGGGCTCTGGGTCAGGACACAAATTGATTCATAGTCTACAGGCACTACTTAATCATGAATTTCCGGAAAAATCTGTCGTGACCTATGGTGGTGAGGCCTTAGCTTCAAGTCGGGAATTAAAGACAGCGGATGTCATCATCGCTACTTCCAAAATATTTTTAACACCGCTTAACTTTGCCCTGACTATTATGCTGGGCGCTGATGCTTCACTGGCGAGACCTGACTATCTCGCTACCGAAGAACTACGCCGTCATATTTTCAAGTTAAAACTTTGCAGTCAGGATGTTATCATTGAAACGGCTACTATAGAGCATCCGTTTTGGCAGACTTTGACTAAATATAAAGAATTCTATCAATTGGAATCACTCTGGCGTAAAAAATTTCACTACCCGCCATTTAGTCAAACGTATAAATTTATAGCCCGTAGTAACTCTGCCGGGGACCAAACAGCTATACATGAAATCAAAAAATTACTGCCAGACGGTATCAGGCAAACTGCGCAAGGAAAAAGCCAACTTCTGGTCAAGCATGAAATTCTTGATACACTTATTGACAAAATACTACAAAAATATCATAATCAAATCCTTATAGAAAAAAACCCTTATTACTTTCAATAATGAAAGTTTTGCCACTAGTCTTCTACCCTGATAAACGTCTACAAAAGCCCTCAGCCAAAGTAGACATCTTTGACCAATCACTCAGTGATCTGGCTACTGCCATGGCCGCGACCATGTATGCCAATAGTGGGGTCGGCCTAGCCGCACCACAGATCGGTCAAAATATCCGACTGATCGTGGTAACTGACAATAAGGGTGGCTATATTGCCTACGTCAACCCGGAGCTTACTTTCGGCTCTAAAGAAAAAGTCATGAGTGAGGAAGGTTGTCTTTCAATTCCGAATGTTAACGCAGTCGTTCCGAGACACGCCAAAATACGTTGGCGCTATCAGACATTGACCGGAGAAAAAAAACAAGACAAGGCCCGCGGACTTACCGGTATTATCGTTCAGCACGAAATTGATCATATTAACGGTATCCTTATTTTAGACAGAGCTACAAAAATAACTACAACGCCAGCAGAAAAAGCAGATGAAACCTAAAATAATTTTTTGGGGCAGTCCGGCCTTTGCTTTACCTAGTCTGGAGTCAGCTCATCAGCTGGCGGAAATCACCGCTGTCATTACGCGGCCTGATAGTCAGCAAGGTCGTGGCTTGCAAGCCAAGTCAACGCTGATTAAAAAACGAGCTCAAGAACTTGGACTGAAGGTACTGACACCAGAGAAACTGGATCAAACATTTATCGAGCAACTCCGGCCATACCTACCGGCTACATTTTTGATAGTTGCCTACGGCAAAATTATCCCCCAAGCTGTCCTCGATCTATCACAACTTCCAAGTCTCAATATACATCCGTCACTATTACCAAAATATCGTGGCCCCTCGCCTATTCAATCGGCTATTCTAAATGGCGAAATACAAACCGGTGTTAGCTTGATGCAGCTCGATGCCCAGATGGATCATGGTCCGATCGTCAAACAAATCTCAGTGGCTATCGAGCCGACTGAAACTTCTGAACAGCTACATGATAAGTTGGCGATTATATCGGCTCAAGTCTTGCAAGGTGGCCTACCGGAATATTTAAAAAGTTCAATCATGGCCAAAGCCCAAGATGATAGCCAAGCTACTATCTGTAAATTGATCAAGAAAGAAGATGGCTTAATAGATTGGAATTTCTCAGCCGAGAAAGTCTATAATCTGATTCGTGCTTTTAATCCTTGGCCGGGTAGTTATTTTGATTGGAACGGTAGACATTTGAAAATTATTGAAGCCATCCCAGCTACTATTGAAAATAAAAGAAACCCCGGCGAATTCTATCGTCAGGAAGATAGGTTACTAATCAATTGTAGTGACAAGCCTCTACAAATTAAACGTCTGCAACTTGAAGGTAAAAAGGAAATGACAGCGACGGAGTTTATGAACGGCTACTTAAGGTAACATTTGCGACCACGTCCCGTTCGGGTCTGAGACCCTCAGGGTCGAATGACTGACGTGGGAAGCAATCTAGTATATCCTCATTTCAAGCTAGATCGCTTCGTCATCCGATTACAGACGAACTCGCGAACGAGCATTGTATTTACTTTTACTGATTCCTAATTTCTAATTACTATTTCACTTATCTCCTCTTCTCCGTCACCCAGAACCCCATATACTTACCAAACATCAGACGTGTCTGCGCATCGATGGCCGGTATCGAACCAAAGATAATCATAGTCACTGGGAAAATAACCCATTGAATCAGCATCAGAGCGTATTCCAAGAATCGTCGCCAGCCTCTATGTGGGCTATGAGGTAAAATATAAACGCTCATGAAGGCAGTGACGACCAGACCAAACAAAGCCCCTGTCATCAGATAGCTCAATATTAGTGGGGCCGCTTGAGCCACAGCTGAAGTTTCACGACCTCGTTCGGCCAACCATAACGGTAAATAACCCATTATAAATATTAATATCGGAGCTGTCGCCCAAGAGTAAACTCCTTCCGTTTGATTCCAGAGATAGATCAGCGCTTTGCGACGCGGAATCTTTCGATTCTGGTTAAAGTGCCACATCATATAGGGAAAATGCTCCACTCCCCAGGCCCAGCGCCGCATTTGCTTATATTGATTTACCAGACCGCGCCAAATATTACCGACATAGACTGTATCCATCGAGACTGTGGTGTGTATAGGCGTTACTTGATAATCACCGTCATAGTGAATCAAACATTGCAGAAATATTCTGGAATCTTCTGTCACGATATTGTTTTGCCAGAAACCAACTTCAACCAAAGCTTTCCAGCTCATACTATGAGATGAGAAAGTGAAAAGACGATCAGAACGCGCTAAATCTGTCAGCAGCCAAAAAGTGGTCGAATTGGCCACTACACGTGTGATCGGATCAGACTGCCAGATGTTATTGTGATAAAGCGTCAGCGGCTGAAAGCTAGAGCGATAAGGATTGAGGTGTGATAAGAAAGCATACGTCAGATAAGAAAAATATTGCGCGTGCGGCTTGGTATCAATATCAAAAGTGGAGACAATAATTTTGTCATAATCCCAGCCTTGGCTATCGATATATTCTTTGGTTCGATTACCAGCCCAATAAAGATTGGAACCTTTACCAACCAATTCACCAGGTAAACCTTTGGGATGAATAGTGCATAAAATTTTATGGAATTTTGAAACGAAAGAACTCTGGACGGATTCAATGATGCGGGCGTTACGCTCAGCGTCGATGTCCTCGAAAGCCAAAACTATCAAAAATTTTGAAGTATCATAGTCAGTGGCCGCCAAACTGCTAAAAGTATCGGCAATAACCTCGTACGGCTCTTTGGCGTTCGGTAAAAAAATTACGTGCTTATAATCTGCCCAGTTTTTGTCACCAGCTCCAAAATCATCCTGCAACTTCTGTCTCCAATGCTTCCGACTTTCTCTGCGGAAACGAAACCAAGAAACCATCAAATAAATAAATAAGTAGCTCACCCGCAAGACCCAATAGACATCAAAGATAATAATGAAATAGATACCCCACAATGGTTTGATGAAAGATAAAGCAATAGCCACAGCAAACGTGCTCCAGACCAACAGTCCGGGCATCACTTCCCACCAACGGTAGCGTAAATAATCTTTTTTCTCTTGCGTCATAAAGGATTCGATTATGCCATAAATCCGTTGAAAAATCAATATTTCATATTTTTTTTATTTCTATCGCGATTCCACTTCATGGGGTTGTAAGTGATGTAATTTCTAATTTTACTTAACGATTTGTCATTATCAATGATGACATCATAAAATGATCGTTGCCAATTAAATTCAGCTAATCCCTTGTTGTGAATTTCTTTTGATGATGTGGTTTTAAATGCGCCGATTATATTGGACAGCGGTAGGTTTGTGTTTCTTAGGGGCAGGTCTAGACCTGCCCCTACGTTACCAACCGACAAATCATCAATACAAACAATAGCATGCGTATGATTTGGCATTACGATAACTGCGTCAATTGATACATATGGATATTGTTGTTCCAACCATTTCCAACGATCATATATAACAGATCCATATTCATTTAGACACATAATGCCGTTGCGAATATCACCAAAATAAGGAATAAAATTCTTCACACAAATAGTGACAAAATAATATCCGGGTGATCGATGATCAAATTCAGGTAGTCGATTTAATTTCCTATTATGCATAAAAAAATAAAGCCTTTCCAAGCCCTGTTTTTTTGCAAAATTATTTAATTGCCCCCAATTGCTGATCCAGATCGCTAACGATCTTTTGAAACGCCTCCATACTCCCCTCCTTCAACTTCTGACCCGGAGGCAAAATTTCTGTTTGCGGATTTACCTTGACCCCATTTTTGACCAATTCATAGTGCAGATGCGGTCCGGTGGAGAATCCCGTACTACCGACATAGCCGATGGTCTGTCCCTGTTTCACCTTTTGTCCTGTCTTAACCGCAAATTTTGATTGATGGGCATAATTGGTGGAGAACGTGCCGTTGTGACGGATAGTGGTCAGATTGCCATATCCGGCTCTGCTCCAACCGGCGAAAGTCACCGTGCCGTCAGCTGTTGCTCGTATAGGCGTGCCAGAGGAAGCCGCATAATCAATGGCTCTGTGTCCAGTAGATACATTAAAAGCACTGACATAACGCCGCCCCGTGGTGAAGCCAGATGAAATATAACGGTAGGCCACCGGAGCTTTGAGAAACATTTTCTGTGTACTATTACCATTCTCATCAAAATATCCGATGTTGTCAGCCGACTCTTCGAAATAATACACATGATACGGAGTTCCTTGATTGATGAATTCAGCGGCCAGAATTTTCCCCGGCATGACATATTGACCGTCAAGATAACGCGCCTCGTAGATAACTTTGAAACTGTCACCATTACGGATATCGAGAGCAAAATCTACTTGCCATTGAAAGACGTCTGCAATATCTAGGACCAACAGCTCGTCAATGCCTGCCTCCAGAGCTGAGGTGTAAAGAATATCCTTAACTGTCGCCTGCGCCGTTTCAATCTTCACTTCATACGGTACTTTAATCTTCTCCGCTACCCATTCAGATTCTGTTTCTGCTAACGCCGTTTCCGATTCTTCTTCACTAATTACTAATTCCTTGTTACTAGTTACTAACTCCTGATCACTAATTACTTCTTTCTGCTTTCTAATAATCTGCAAATATTCTTCCGTATTAATATTGTAAATTAGTTTCTGCAACACTCCGGCGTTATCCTGATACAATTCAATCTTTTTACCGGCTCTGACCGTAGCTAGATCATAAACATCTCTGCTGGCCTCGATCATATCGTAGACATCGGACGATCCAAACCCATTAACTTCCATCAATTCAGCGAAAGTCTCCCCTGCCGGAATATCAATGAATTGTGAAGGCAGATTCTCTTTGGCTTTGGCTTCTGACGTTCCGGCAATATCAGCTTTCTTGGCTAACGGCTGGTCAAATCTGCCAGAAATTAAAAAAGCCCCTGCCACTGCGACCAGCAGTATCAGAAGCGAAATTATACTGACTTTGCCCGATGTTAACAAACGCTGCATAGGTACTCTTGATTGTAGCAAACCAGCGGAGAGAATCAACCGTTTCATATTGACAAAAGACAACAATCATAATATGCTTTTAACGCATTTTTGCTAATCTTACGAAGGAATTTGCACTATTCGGGGATCGTCTAATGGTAGGACGGCAGGTTCTGGTCCTGTTAATTGGGGTTCGAGTCCCTATCCCCGAGCCACCGGCCAGAGGCCGGCTAGACGAATTTCTGAGAGATCCACCTCACTTTATATTTAAGACTAAACACTGAGGGACGAGAAGTTTATCCCGAGCTTGTCGAGGGAAGTCCCTATCCCCGAGCCACGAGCAAAGCGAGTGGCGAGAATTGGATGACCCTGAGCGAATCCTGAGCTTGCCGAAGGAGAAGTCGAACGGGTCCCCGAGCCACCGCGTCAAACGCGGTGACGAGCCAAGGTCTGAAAAAGCTGTTTTTTTATGGCTTACTAATTTGACAATATCCTCTATTCTGTTAACTTCAATCTATGCGAATAACAAACCGCACAAATAATAACAATAATAACCCATTTTAGCGGGTGATTTCTGTATTATTTGAAAGCAATCGACCCGCCTGAAAGCGGGATTTTTGTTTGTCCGAGCTCCTGCAAGAACAAACAACACACCGAAGCTTTAGCGAAGGTGGGTACTGTATTGCTCGGTAGTTTCCACAAAAGGCGGATCGCCCCTATAAATATTTAGTGTGGGCGACAAAGGTAGAAGATTTTATTCCGGGGTAGTTGAGAGGTACAACGCCGTGCTGTTAACGCGGATATCGCTGGTTCGAGTCCAGCCCCCGGAGCCAAGAAAAAACTTAACTCATTTCCAGCAAAATTTTTGCGTGCGACGCAGAGCGTCGCCCATTGTTTTACGGGGGATTCTTCA
>CAYHYG010000017.1:0-21771 GCA_964360835.1 uncultured Gammaproteobacteria bacterium | reverse complement strand
GATTCGAACCTTTGACCTCTTCGGTGTAAACGAAGCGCTCTAACCAACTGAGCTATGCGCCCGAACTATAATTGTTGCGCCGGCAAGCCGAACAGTTTTCTAGCAACCCATAGACCGAAAGGTTCCAGTAATCCGGTCAGATACATTATGCCGCCAATGATAGCTAGTATGCCTATTAATTTGTAGGCCAAACGGCTGCCGCCCTCGGTACGGAAAAGCTTTTCGAAAGATGGTATGGCACCGGCATTATAGAGTAACCAGTCAGCTTTCCAGACCACGAGATAGCCTCCGATGATCATGAGGAAGCTGATGATAATACGATTGAGCATGGGTTTATTTTAGAACAGTTCTGCTAATTTACAATAGAACGACTTTGATTGGTTCTGAATAATTTGGATTAATGTTTAGACAATGCCCTTCGACTATACTCAGGGACGTTGTTCAGGGCACCCCGCCTTTGGCGGGGTGGTGGACCCTGCCGGGCTCGAACCGGCCACCCCCGCGTTGCAAACGCGGTGCTCTACCAAATGAGCTAAGGGCCCCAGAAGCAATTCAAATTCTAAATTGCAAAATTCAAATTTGCGCATTCATCTCGCTTCAATATAGGAGTGGTCGTAGACCATGAGCGAGCGAAGCAAGTCGAATGGTGCGGATAGGGAGACTCGAACTCCCACAGGGTTGCCCCCACAGCCACCTCAAGGCTGCGCGTATACCAATTTCGCCATATCCGCTCGCTCACTGGTTTGTTTTAAACAATACCAGGCGGAAACTTATAAGGCAATCTCCTTGAGACGTTTTTTGTGCTTGCGTAGATAGGTCAAGTTGGCTCGTCTGACTTTGGCCTGACGAATAATCTCAACCCTGGCGATGACTGGAGAGTGTAGAGGATAGATCTTTTCCACGCCTACACCTTCAGAAATTTTTCTCACAGTAAAAGTGCCGCCAGCTTCTTTACCATGTCGTGCCTTGAGGATAATGCCTTCAAAAATCTGGATACGTTCTTTCTCTTCTCCCTTGGAGTTTTTTTCCTTGATTTTTTGATGCACACGAACGGTCATGCCGGGGCGTATTTCCAGTCGTTGATCTGCTTTTTGTTCTTTCATAGCAATTATTTAATACGGTTATAAGCTTGGGAATTCTAATTGTTTTTAGGGGTTTTGTCAATGGCGGGGTACTGGCCAAGATAAGCTTTAATAGCCTTTAATACCTGCTCTATAGTCTCAGCTAGGCGACCCTGATAATTGATGATCCTGAGGTCAAATTTTGGCGCTAGCGACATGGCTTTTTCTGCTTCCTGCCAGCGCCGCTCAAAGGCTTCCACTGTCAGTCCGCGGGAGGTTAATCTTTGGCGAATTTGATCCATGGATTCTGGGTCAATAAAAATAAGCAGACTATGAGGGTAAAGTTTCTTTATATTCAACGACCCTGCAGCATCTAAGTTCAGTAGAAGCGCCGCAGATCCGACGCTATCAAGGCTTTCCTTGCTCGTTCCATAATAATGTCCATTGTACTCAGACCACTCGAGAATTTTGCCGTCGCTAATTTTTTGCTTGAACTCCCCTGGTGTTATATAGAATACTTTTTTATCTTCCGGCATTCCCTGACGCGGAGTCCTGGTCATAAAGCTGATGCCGGTTTTTAAGGTCGGCATTTTCTGAAGGAGCTGATTGATAACCGCTGTTTTACCAACGGCGGTCGGACCGCAAATGACAATGATAGGGGACTTCATTTCTGTTGATCAAGGTATATTTGTAAATCCAGTGGTAATTTTGACTCCACTCCCTGTTGTTCGCCTTTCAAATCCATCCAGGATATATGATACGCATGGAGGAAGGGACGGGCTAGATATTCTTTTTTACTTTTGCGAATATCTTTGGTTTGATACAGGTGATCTCCCACTAAGCTATGGCCAATCGACTGTAGATGGACTCGGATCTGATGTGTACGACCGGTGATTAATTTTATTTTCAGCAATGTTGTCGAGTGAAAGCGCTGTAAAACTTCATAGCGTGTGATTGCTTCACGAGTTTCAATGTGGTCTTGGAGGGCAGAGTGTGCCTTGGTTAGACCGGTCTTGCTGTCACGAGCTAGTGGGGTATTAATCTCAGCTTCTTCTTGGCTAACGACTCCGTGGACTAAAGCTTGGTAATATTTTTCTATGGTACGTTCTTGGAATTGGCGTTTGAGATTATCAAATGAAGCTACTGTCTTGGCCATGATGATCAAACCCGAGACATCTCGATCCAGGCGATGCATTAAACCAGAACGACGTGTCTCGTCAAATGTTTTTAGCTCTGGGTAGTGAGACAACGCCCAATCAATCAGGGTATCACTTTCGTGTCCTTCGGTCGGGTGAACGAGTAACCCGCTTGGTTTTTCGAGAACTATAACTTCATCGTCTTCATAAATGACGATTGGATCAACCGTTATATTTTCTGCTGACTTATTCTTTGACTCCTTCATTAAATTTACAACATCACCATTTCTCAGCCAATGATGAACCTCAATCACTTGTTCATTAACTGTGACTAAGCCATACCGAATCAACTTCTGAATCTGACTGCGGGTCTGGGGTAATTGTTCAGTGAGAAAGTGATCGAGTCGCTGTTTCTCAGAACCTTCAAAAATAAAAGTAATCATATATTGAGGTGATTATAGCATTGTGCTAGGTAAAATAAAAAGATTCTCAAGGAATCTTTGTTTTAGTGAAGGATGTCCTTCGGTTTCGACCCACTAAGAGGGTTTTCGTTCGGAACATCTTAAGAGATTAACGTAACGAATGTCCTTCGACTCCCACGTTGGACGTGGTCGCTCAGGACATTTTTCCGCCTTGCGGAAAAATGGTGGGAGCAGGGGGATTCGAACCCTCGACCGTTTGCTTAAGAGGCAACTGCTCTACCAACTGAGCTATGCTCCCGTATTATATGGTAAAGTTCAAAATTGAAATTGCAAAATAATTGTAATTAATTTTGAATTTTACCTTTTGAAGTTTAAATTTTTTGGTGCGCCCTGAGGGATTCGAACCCCCGACCTCTTGGTCCGAAGCCAAGCGCTCTGATCCACTGAGCTAAGGGCGCGCAAGTTTGTCTATGATATCGCGATATTGTTGATGAAGCAACCGTCTGCCCTAAGTAGATTTTAGAAATCTCTCTCGCCTTTCAGCGTCACTCTTGAGATAATACATTTCATACCCAAGTAATGTCGCTGGCAAGTATGATTTGGTTGAGTCAACCTTACCTTTTTGATGTTCAATATAACGCTCGTTAATATCGCGACCAGTCATCCCTTTATAAATGTTTCCATTGCTGAGATAAAGGAAATATACGTAATACATACCGATAGTGCATTATCCTGGATTCGCCCAGTCATTCGACTGGACTGCCCGGTCGGATGACTGGGCGAACCCCCGACCTCTTGGTCCGAAGCCAAGCGCTCTGATCCACTGCTCGCCTCGCTAAAGCGATAGCGAAGCGGGAGCTAAGGGCGCTCACTATTAACTAAGCGAAACGACTATACCAGTTTTCCTTAAGTTGTTCAAGCCCGAAAAGGGTCAATAAATTCGGCTTTTAATTGACGCTCATTTTTTTGCCATTCCTGCAGTCGTAGTTCTTCCAACGCTGGAGCAATCTGGCGGGCAATGGCGGAAAGCAAGATTTCATTATTGAAACCAAAATGATGACGGTTGATCTTATCTGTTAGGATAATGACCCCGATAAGCTCACCTTGATGGAGAAGCGGCGACATCAGCATATTCTGGCTGGCGTAGACACTGTTCTGATACTGTTTTTGCCATTTTTGCGGCGTGATAATTAGAGGCTTTAAGGTGGTTCGTAGCTGTAGAAGCAAAGGGTCTGCTTTAATAGATATTTTTTTGCTGAGACTACGTCGATAACCACTGGTACTTAAAATCTCTGCCTGTTGAGCGCGAGAGTCAATAGATAGAAGCAGGGCTTTGCGAACGCGAAAAAGCTTGTGTAAGGTATCGGTGACTGAATCAGCTAATTGGTCTTGTCTCTGGAAATGATGTATCAGGGTGCTCGTGGCAAAAAGGGTTAGTAGTTTTTCATTCGTGCGGCTCAGGCGTTCATTGATAATGGCCAAGAGAGACCGGTTGAGCAATAAAGAGGTCTCTGGATGGCGACGAAAAAGCTGAAATAGATGATAGACAGATAAGCTGGCGACGGTAGTCTGACTTTCCAGAGCGCGGCCACTGTGTTCGTGTTTTCCTGACGGAGCGAAGAGAGCGGCTTCACCAATGACGTTGTATGGTTTAAAAGCGGCCAAGGGTTCTTGGTGGTCGAGAAGGTGTCGCTCAATCAGAATGGCGCCACTCAATACAATAAAGAGTTTGTCTCGTTTTTGATCCTGGCGAAAAAGCAAGCGACGTTCATCTAGCTCGTGGACTTGAATATAAGCAGCTACTGTCTTCAGAGCGGCCGCGGAGAAACCTTTGAAAAGAGGAATATTACGTAATTGGCTGACCAGCATAGGTTAAGAATCGATAGAGTAGGCCATAGCGGTCGCCTCATCAATCAAACCTTGCTCCATTAATAATTTGAGATGTTGATCCATGGTAATCATGCCCTGATCGGCTGATGTCTGGATGATGGTTTTGATCTGAGGAATTTTGTTTTCACGAACTAAGTTAGCAATAGCCGCGTTATTGGTCAGGATTTCGCGTGTGGCGACACGACCACCACCCGTTCGGGGTAGAAGTTTCTGGGAAATAATACCACTCAGTGAGACTGATAGTTGCAGACGGACTTGGGCCTGTTGATGAGGTGGGAAAACGTCAATGATGCGGTCGATGGTCTGTGAGGCATTATGAGTATGCAAAGTGGCTAGAACTAAATGTCCGGTTTCGGCCAACGTAATGGTGGCGCCGATAGTTTCCAAGTCTCTCATTTCTCCGACCATGATGACATTCGGATCCTGACGTAAGACATGTTTGAGGGCATTGCCAAAGCTATTCATATCTGTGCCAAGTTGTCTTTGTTTAATAATGCTTCGGTTTGGCGTGTAGATGTATTCGATAGGATCTTCTAAGGTGATAATATTGGCAAAGCGATTATCATTGATACGTTGTACCATAGCAGCCAAAGTGGTAGATTTTCCGCAACCGGTCGGTCCAGTGACCAGGATCAGCCCTTGTGGCCTGGAGATTAACTCGAGAGCAATAGGAGGTAAATCCAACTCTTCCATCGTCGGAATGACGTTTGAAATGACACGAGCAACTAGGCCAACATTATCCTTTTCAAAGTGTAGGTTAATGCGGTAGCGAGAATAACCCTCGAGCTCGTAGGAAACATCCATTTCCCGCTCAGTGATAAATTTTTGTTTTTGAGCGTCGGTGATAATGCTAAAAACCAATTGCTCCATTTCAACCTTCTTTAATGAAGGATAGTCGGGGATAATTTTCAATTCACCATCAATGCGGATGATGGGAGGCTTGCCGACGATCAGATGCAGGTCAGAGGCCTTCTTTTCGGTGGCAATTTTAAAAAGTTCATTGATATTCATGGCGATATTATAACATAAGATGGGTAATTAGTAATTGGTAAAAACAAAAAAGAAACCCCTGTACCATAATGGTGCAGGGGACCCGGCGAGGGATTTGCTGGTTTATTTGCCATGTAGAGCATTGTTGACACAGATGTACAGGCCGATGATTGCAATGAGGGCAATACCTCCATCGAGAATTCGGCTGTCTACATGCCGATCCAACCAGTCATACCACCCCCAGATGAGCTTAGTGAGCCACATAACCAGTCTCCTTCTTTAGGCAGCAGGAACGAAACTAATATAACGCTATTCTATTTGTTGTGATTTGTCTAGTACTCAATTCCTCGTCTGGCGGCAATGCCTTTATAAAAGTAATGTTTGCGCAACTTCATTTCCGTCACCAAGTCAGCTGTTTCCATTATTTTCTTTGGCGCTCTACGGCCAGTCATGACCATTTCAATATGTTCTGGTTTGTCTTTCATTAATTCCAAGACGTGATTGAGCTTGAGCATTTTTAATTTGGTAGCAGTGTTAATCTCGTCTAGGATAATTAAGTTATATTTTTTACGAAATAGGGCTCGTGCTAGCTGGAGTCCGCGTTCTGCTTCGTCCTTATCTTCTTCAAGAATGGAAAAGCGGAACGGTGTGCCTGGTTTAAAACGAACTAAACCAGTGACAAAGAAGTCAATATTTTTTAGTAACGGTAAACTATGACGCTCACCATAGTTAAAGCCGCCTTTGTCAAAGAAAATAATAGCAACTTTCTTACCATGACCGGAAGCTCGTAGTGCAAGACCGAGACCGGCGGTTGTCTTGCCCTTGCCGTCACCGGTGTAGACGTGGATTTGACCAAGACTAAATTTTTTATTCATGGGTAACGGTAGGTGTGGGTCGCGACCCACACCTACCGGTTAGGTTAATAGAACAGATATACTAACTACAACCGGTTGTTTCATCCTTCGACTACGCTCAGGACGAAACTCTTTTTAACTGCAGCCTGTTGTTTCGCCACAATCCACACACAGCAGACACGATCCATTGCGTTTCATTTTCATACTGCCACAGGCAGCGCACTGATCACCGGTAAAACCTTGCTGACGGGCATTATCTTTGGCGTCTAGATGAGCTACCTTTTTTTGTTCAGTTGAGCCATTGGTCTTCAGGGTGACTGTCGTCTGACTGAGGTCCAGCGGCAGGGTCTTCTGAGGATCGGTTGGTTTATTTTGCACCAAGTCATGGCGGCGAAGATATTCGAAACCGATCAAGCGGAAAACATAGTCTATGATAGAAGTAGACATCTTGATGTTTTCATGACCCTGGACCACGCCGGCTGGCTCAAATTTGGTGTAGGTAAAGGTGTCGACATATTCTTCTAATGGTATGCCATACTGCAGACCCTTGGAAATGGAGATGGCAAACATATTAAGTAAGCTTTTGTAGGCGGCGCCTTCTTTATACATATCGATGAAAATTTCACCCAGACGCCCATTAGGATATTCACCGGTGCGGACATAAACTTTGTGACCACCGACTATGGCCTCCTGGACAAAGCCGCGACGTTGTTTGGGTAGTTTTTCTTGAGCTCCTCGACCTAGTCCGGCCATTTTGTGATATTCTTGGGGCCCGACGCTTTCATCTATATCATCTTCGACTTTCAATGAGAGCAGAGAGCTTTCATCAGAAACAGAATTCAGTGGCTGCGATAGCTTAGAACCATCACGGTAGAGGGCTACGGCTTTCAACATGTGTGTCCAGCTGGCCTGATGTACTTCTGCTACCTCGGCAATAGTAGCCTCGTGAGGCATATTGATGGTTTTGGATATGGCCCCGCAGAGAAATGGTTGAGTGGCGGCCATCATATTGATATGCGCTTTGTAGGGTATATACCGAGTTCCTTTGCTGCCGCACTTATTGGCACAGTCGAATACCTGATAATGCTCTGGTTTCAGATGAGGCGCTCCCTCAATCGTCATTGTGCCAAAGAGGTATTCATTAGCTTCGGTAATTTGTTCGTTGGTGAAATTTAACTTGGCCAATACGTCTAACTTAGGATCAGCGATCTGTTCACTGGTAAAGCCGACACGGGCTAGGGCTTGTTCTCCGAGAATACTCTGGTTGAAGACAAAACGAATGTCAAAGGCGGTTTTGATAGCAGATTCAATCTTGGCCACGTCTTTGTCGCCAAATCCAAGGTTGAGCAGAGACTCATCATTAATATGCGGAGCTCCTTTAAGTGTCTCATGTCCTGTAGCATAGATCTCAATTTCTTTGATTTGTTCTGGGCTATAGTTCAATTTACGCAGAGCCTTATGGACACTACGATTGATGATTTTCATATAACCACCACCAGCCAATTTTTTGTATTTAACGATAGCAAAGTCTGGCTCAACACCGGTTGTATCACAGTCCATGACCAGACCAATCGTTCCAGTGGGAGCGATTAGGGTTGTCTGGGCATTACGGTAGCCAAATTCTTCTCCCAGCTTGACCGCTCTATCCCAAGATTCACGAGCGGCGCTCAAGAGATCAGTAGGAATAGACTGTGGATCTAGGCCCAGAGGTTTGACGGTTAAACCTTCGTATTCTTGGGGGGAGACATTATAGGTCGCTCGCCTATGATTGCGCATGACACGCAACATTGGTTCACGGTTGGCTGTAAAACGATTGAAAGCGCCTAAGTGCTTAGCCATTTCTGCTGAGGTAGCATAAGCTTCACCGCTCATAATAGCGGTGATGGCACCGGCGATGCCCAGGGCTTCTTTGGAGTCATAGGGGATGCCCATGGTCATGAGAACTGTTCCAAGGTTGGCATAGCCTAGACCCAGAGTGCGATAGAGATAGCTGTTCCAGGCGATTTGCTTGGAAGGGAATTGCGCCATCAAGACGGAGATTTCCAGAGTAATAGTCCAGAGTCGCGTTGCCTGGCGAAACTTTTCAATTTGAAACTTACTGTTTTTTTCATCAAGGAAATGTGCCAAGTTTATTGATGACAGATTGCAGGCAGTGTCATCCAAAAACATGTATTCAGAGCAGGGGTTAGAAGCAATAATTGGTCCATCATGGGAGCAGGTATGCCATTCGTTGATTGTGTCATGAAACTGAAGTCCTGGATCGGCGCAAGACCAAGCAGCAAAATTGATTTTATCCCAAAGCTGGTTGGCTGGCAGAGTTTTATTAACTTCATTATTGGTGCGATTGATGAGCTTCCAATCTTTTCCTTGGGCTACGGCTTGCATGAATTCATTGGTCACTCGGACGGAATTGTTGGAGTTCTGACCAGAGACAGTAGAATAGGCAGCGCCTTCAAAGTGAGTATCGTGCACTGAGTAGTTTAAATGATTTACTCCCTGATCAACTAGACGCAAGACACGCTCCAGGTAATTCAAGGGAACTCCAGCACCGATAGATTTCTTCAAAGCTTTCTGTAGATTGAGACTTTTTTTCCAATCTGTTGTTTTGTCCGTTACTGCAGCAGTGATAACAGCTTGTAAGTTTTTGGCATTGGCGGCACTGCCGGCGACCAGGGAGGCAACTTTTTGCTCCTCTTTCATTTTCCAGTCAATAAATTCCTCAATATCAGGATGATCTATATTAATCACCACCATTTTGGCCGCACGTCTGGTGGTGCCGCCGCTCTGAATAGCTCCAGCTGAACGGTCAAAGATTCTCAGGAAAGACATCAGGCCAGATGATCTGCCACCACCCGATAAGCGCTCATTGCTACCACGCAAGGTTGAGAAGTTGGAGCCAGTGCCAGAACCATATTTAAATAATCGGGCTTCGCGAGTGACTAAGTCAAAAATTCCACCATCATTAACCAAATCATCTTTGAGAGATTGAATGAAGCAGGCATGAGGTTGTGGATGGGTGTAGGCGTCGACTGAAGCAGTTAATTCTCCGGATATCGGATCAACATAATGATGACCCTGTGCGCCGCCGGTAATGCCGTAAGCGTAGTTTAACCCAGTATTAAACCATTGCGGAGAATTCGGAGCGCCCAGCTGTCCCACCAGGGTGTAGATCATTTCGTCTTCGTAGGCCTGTGCGTCATCACCGCTAGCAAAGTAGGCGTATTTCTCACCCCAAAAGCGCCAGCAACCCGCCATACGTTTGGCTACTTGCCTGATGCTGTGTTCTGTCCCTAGGAGTACATTGCCTTGAGAGTCTTTGAGATAGTTGCCTTGTTCGTCTTGTTGTGGCACGCCAGCCTTACGCAGATACTTTTGCGCCAAAATATCGGTGGCTACTTGAGACCAGCCAATAGGCACCTCGACATCCTTAATTTCTGCCACCACCGTTCCATCGGAATTGCGTATAACTGAAGTTCTCTTCTCGTAGGTAAATAAGCTAAAAGGATCTTGGCCGGCTTTGGTATAGATTCGTTCAATCTTTAACCCCTGACCTGGTTCTCGGGAGATTTCGCCAACTGGAATCTTTTTGTCTTTATAAAGAGAATAAAAACGAGCCACCTGTGGCAATTGGTGCTCGAGTAAAACCCAACTAATGATGTTACGTACATCCTCTGTGGTTAGTTCTGTCGCGTCTGCGGTCTGCAGCTCCAACTTTTCGATAATTTCATGGGTAAATTTATCTAACAGAGGGCTATCGTGTAGCCCCTGAGCGTCACTGATAAATTGTAAAGTGCGGGTAATTTTTGTCTGGTCAAATTGCTCGGTCTGACCACCGCGTTTTTTTATCGAGGAGAGAGGCATGGACGTGAATTTAATGGTTATTTCCGCCCAGTCATTCGATCCTGAGGATCTCAGACCCGAAGGCAGGGCGGTCGCCCTAGGGGCGATGTTTGTTTTTCACCCACCTTGGGCGGATTATTTTGGCTAAGATCAGCTCATGAGCCGAAAAAAAAGCATCACAACAAGAACAAAAAGTAGCTTATTTGTGATGCGAGCGGCGGCAATTGTCCACAGAAGCCGTTCGATACGACCACTACATATAGTGGTTACTCCGGATTATATCACACTAGATATAGTGGTACAAGAAATTTTCAGTTTTTTTGAGCTAGAGTCTCTAGAGACAGCCAAAATTACTATGGAAGCATTATAAAGTAAGATTCTAGGCTTGTCTAATTTTGCCAAATTCGAGCTTTTGCGAGCCTGGCTGTACTCAGTCGGGCGAAGCAATCTAGCCTGAACATGAACAAACCAGACTGCTTCCCCTTCGACTTCGCCACGTCTGACGTGGCTTCGCTCAGGGTCGCAGACGATATTGTATTTACTTCAGTATCTTCTTTAATGTTTTGAGAACAAATTGGAGGTCTTTTTTTGTCGTCTGTCGGCCGAGGCTGAATCTCAGGCTACTATTAGCCAGTTTAGGTGATAGACCTAGAGCTTTGAGCACATGAGATGGTTCCTGTGACGTTTCGCTACAAGCGGAGCCAGTAGATACAGCCACGCCGACTTTATCCAATTTATAAAGTAAGGTTTCTCCTTCGTATCCGGGGAAGCTAATGTTGAGATTGTTTGGTAAACGATGAGACGGATCGCCATTGAGATGCGCTTGAGGGTAGATTTTTTGCACTCCTGACCAGAAGTAGTTACGCAGAGTAGTCAGACGTTTGGATTCAGCTGCTGCTTTGGTCTGAGACTGATAGAGAGCTTCGGCTAGTCCGACTATACCGGGGATATTTTCTGTGCCTGACTTTAGACCACGTTCCTGACCTCCACCGTGAATGATTGGCTGTAATTTCAAGCCACGCTTGGCATAGAGCAGGCCCGTGCCCTTGGGGCCATAGAGTTTGCAACCAGATAATGATAGGAGATCGACATGGAGTTTTTGAATATTGAGTGAGAGATAGTTACCAGCCTGGCAAGCGTCTGTATGAAAAATGATTTTTTTGGCTCGTTTCCTATTGAGACTCATGATGGCTTTGCCTATCTCAGCAACGGGTTGAATGGTGCCGATCTCATTATTAGCCATCATCAGAGATATCAGACCAGTATTGGGCTTGATAGCTCTGAGAACAGTTTCAATTTTGACACAACCGGCAGCATCGACTGGGACTATGGTAATTTTGAAACCATTTGATTTGAGATAGTTGAAGCTTTCCAATACAGCGGCATGCTCGATAGTAGACGTAATGATATGATTACCAGCTTTCTTATTGGCCAGACAGAAACCAATAAGTCCGAGATTGATACTTTCTGTGCCACCATTGGTAAAGTAGATTTCATCTGAGTTGCAACCAAGGGTACGAGCAACTTTCTTTCGAGCATTAGTCAACGCGCCTGAAGCCTTCTTTCCAGGAGTATGCAGACTGCCAGCATTAGCAAAATCTAGCGTCTGATAACGACGCATTATGGTAGCGACTCCTGGGTTAAGAGGAGTCGCGGCTGAGTAGTCTAGGTAGAGTTTCTTCATTAGCTTTCTGACCACGTTTCGCGGTCATGTTCATTGATGTCTGTCGGCGGCTCAAATATGTACCAGCTAGCCCCATGGCCTTCTTGGGCCAGTCGGTCCATAGTCGGAGTATACTCTGGATGATGGAGATCATCACCAGTGGTTACCGGCATCAAGACATTACCTGAAGATAGGCCTTCGGGCAAGGTTTTCTCCCCGCTAGCGTCTCTACCGCAGAGACCCATTCTCGGTGTGCCGTCTGGGTTGTATTCCAAAACTATCGGGAGAAAAGGTACGAATGTACGTTCTTTGGAATCCTCGCTTTCATGAAGCGCTGACTCAGGTAGGTGTTCTATCTCTGGGTCATACAATTCAGGGTCTCTTAGTGGTGCGCGCAGCTCCTCTTCCAAGGTCATATAGTCTCCCTTCTCCTTAGATAGTTAGTCCAGAGTTAGCCGGTGCTTAAGTTAAAAAAACAGAACTACGTATATTGTAACTCTGTCATTAGGAGTGTCAATGATTTTCTATTCAGTTCTATAATGGTGGAAATATTTGCTTACCTTCATCATCATAGAGATAAATAGCCTTGGTGGGGCAACTTTCAGCCGCGGCTATGATATCGGCATCTGAATCATGTTCTCCTTCTTTGACTCGAGCTAAGCCGTTCTCGTCCAATTCGAAGGTTTTGCCAGCGATAGCTACACAGGAGGCGACAGAGACGCAAAGTTCTTGATCAATCTTTATTTTCATCAGGTCTATTGTAGTTCAGCGCAATGGTTTGTCAATGACGCAGGATTTGCATTTTTGAGCTAGGTGGTATACTTATATACGTAATCGTACTTCATTTAAAGCGGACGCCGGCGTCACCAGCGGACTCACACACCCTCCTATCCATCGGGGAGGTCCCCTTTCCCGCTGACGGCACAGGGCTCGGCGTCCGCATTATTCTTACGGCTCATCTATTATGGTGAGCTTTTTACTTTATTGACAGAACCCGGGGGGTTAGCAGTATATTGCGGAATCTCAGAGGTAGTTCTATAATTTACATTATTGTTTTTAGCTTGATAAATGGTTCGTAATTTGTAACTAGTTACTAGTAATCAGTAATTAGGGCTTACGAAATATCTACCAGTCTAAAAGCTAAATCAAACTATCCTCGGAAATCCCGAGCAATAGTAGTGATTCGCTAAAGGCGACTGGAGAGGGAGCTTTAATGAAGTTCCTCCCTTCCCGATGGGTGACCGCAATTTTCGCGGTCCTCATCACTGGCATCCTGGCCGCGCAGCCGCTCATCGGTCTGGCCGGCACGGAATGTCTGGTTCTTTCGCAGGCGAAGGGTAGCGTCAATCACGACGCGACATTCGCCAACAATTCGATCGAGTCCATCGTTCAGACGAACGAACTCGCCACCTGTCGCAGCGTCCAGTGGACGCAGGAGGCACAGCCCGACGGCAACTGCTCGGCAATCGAGTCCAATCTGGAGTGGTTCGCGGTTCCGAGGACAAATCTCGAGTGGTTTGTGGTTCCCAGTACGGATCTCCCCTGGTGGCAGACGCATCCGGTGGCAACGTCACTGATCGCCGGCCAGAAGAATTCGATTGAATCGAACGACCAGATGACGGCCAATGCCCTCGAACACATCGAACGGGCGGCGTGCCAGCACGACCAGATCGCCATGACGACAGACGAAGGAATTCTGACGACGACCCGAGCCACTCTGGGCAACAAGGGTATCGACCAGAACAACTATGCGGTCACTATTTCCGGTACCGACTGCGGCGGCCAATGCGCATGGAACTTTGCGACGAGGGTCAACGAGACGGTCAAACCGACGGCGCTCTCCGCGGTGAATACTCACGGAGGTGTGAGTATCGCCGGACGGAACACGGCCAACGACTACGCCGAGCAGTCGTTCGCACTGCGGCTCGACGGGATCGCTCCCACGATTGAACCCGACGGCAACCGGCACCTGGACCTCATCGACATCATCTGATCTCCTGACGACCTGATTTCATGACCGGCGAGCACCTCGCTCTCTGATCACAAAAATTTTACGAGCCTCGGCTCAACACCGGCCCCGCGATAATCGCGGGGCCGCTTTTTTTGTAAATGTATTTGCGTATTGCGCTGAGCAGGTCATGATCCATCCCTATTTACTTATTACGAATTACGTATTAAGTATTACGAATCACTAATTACGATTTACTAGCAATCATGTTATAATTAATTCCTAATGCAGAAAAAATATACATGGAAAATTGGTGGCGAGGCTGGCTTTGGTATCAAAAGTGTTGGCTTGATGTTCAGCAAGATCTGCACCAGAGCTGGACTCGAAGTTTTTGACAATTCCGATTATCCTTCTTTGATCCGAGGTGGTCACAATACCTATCAGGTAACGGTCTCGGACCAGCCGGTCTATGGTATCGAGCATCAGGTGGATCTGCTGATAGCCTTGAATCAAGAAACTATCGATACTCATTGGGCCGAATTGAATCACGGCTCGGCTATCATCTATGATGCAACTGTCGTCAAGATACCGAAAAGCAAGCTAGCAGATCGAAATGTGAGCTATTATCATGTTCCCTGGACAGAGATTTACAAGAAAATTGATGCTTTACCGTTAATGCGTAACACCATTTCTCTCGGCGCTACAGTAGCGCTGATGAAGTTGTCGTGGAAAGATTTGGAGTCAATGATTCGTCAGGTTTTTGCTCATAAAGAAAAGTTGATCCCCATCAACATTCAGGCAGCACGTCAGGGCTATGACTATATTCGCGATCAATACAAAGAAGAAGAATATAAGATTGATCTTAGTCATTTGGAAAAAAGAAATAAACAAGATAAACGTCTGGTTATCTCTGGTAATGAGGCTATCGGTCTAGGCGCCTTGGCTGCAGGCTGTAATTTCTATGCTGCCTATCCCATGACGCCGTCATCCAGCCTACTACATTACTTGGCTGAGGTGGCGCCACAAGCAGGTATGATAGTTCGTCACGCGGAGGATGAGATCAGTGTCATTAATATGGCTCTGGGAGCTTCCCATGCAGGAGCGCGGGCCATGTGCGGCACAGCCGGAGGTGGATTTTCTCTGATGGTAGAAGCTTTAGGTTTGGCTGGCATCACAGAAACTCCTTTGGTCATCTTGGAAGCGCAACGACCAGGTCCAGCCACAGGACTACCGACCTGGACAGGCCAAGGTGACTTACATTTTGTCATGCATGCTGCGCAGGATGATTTTGAGCGTATCATTCTGGCGCCCGGTGATACAGAAGAATGTTTCCGGCAGACAGTTCTGGCCTTCAATCTAGCAGACCAGTATCAGATGCCAGTGATTATTTTGTCAGATAAATATCTGGCCGAGAGTTATCGCAGTACACAGGTTTTTGATAGTAAAAAAGTGAAGATCAACCGTGGCAAAATTTTGACTGCTGCGTCTCTCCGTCGCCAGAAAGATTTCCGTCGCTACCGTCTGACAGCTGATGGTGTCTCACCGCGTACACTACCAGGTACGCTAGGGGGAATATTTTTGGCCAATAGCGATGAGCATGATCAGTATGGTCTGGCCAATGAAGATAGCCAGAATCGTATTGAGCAGGTAGACAAACGAGCGCGTAAGCTAGCTACAGCCGCCAGAGAGCTTGATACAGTCTCAGTCTATGGCAATCCCCGCGCCCGCAAGACAATTATCGGTTGGGGCTCGACCAAAGGTCCTGTGCTCGACGCCATGCGTACAATGAGGAAACCTGATGAATTTAATTTCGTGCATTTCAATATTATCTGGCCATTTCCGCATGAAGCTTTCAAACGAGCCACTGCCCGTAGCAAGTCATTCTATCTGATGGAAGGTAATAGTACCGGACAGCTCGGTAAATTGATTCGTCAGGAAACGGGAGTGGTCATGGATCATCGTTTTCTCAAATACGATGGCCGTCCACTCTTCCCGGAGGAAATCCGCGAACGCTTAAACCATTGGTAAGATGAAAAAAGATCAATACAATTCAACGAAGCTTCCGACCTGGTGTCCTGGTTGTGGCAATTTTGCTATTTGGTCCAGTCTCAAGCAGTCACTCGAACGTCAGGGTATAGCTCCTCATAATGTTTTGATCGTCTATGGCATTGGCTGTTCTGGTAATATGTCGAGCACGATACGGTCCTACGGCTGGCATTCTCTACACGGGAGAGCGGTGCCGACTGCTATCGGCGCCAAGTTGGCCAACAAAAATTTGAAAGTTATTGTCACCGGTGGCGATGGCGATGGGTACGGTGAAGGATTGAATCATTTTATACATGCTATGAGAGGCAATGTTGATGTCACGTACTTAGTTCACGATAATCAGATTTATGGGTTGACCACCGGCCAGAACTCGCCGACATCGCCAGCTGGAATCAAGTCTCGCTCCAACCCTTATGGCGTCACCGATGATCCGTTAAATCCCATCGCCTTAGCTTTATCTGTCGGCTGTGGTTATGTGGCTCGAGGTTTCTCTGGAGATCTGGAGCAATTAACCAATTTAATCACAGAGGCGATTCAATACAAAGGGTTTTCTTATATGGATATTTTTCAACCTTGCGTTACTTTCAACAGGGTCAACACCTACCAATTTTTTCAGCAAAGATTATACTCCTTACAAGCTGAAAATCATGATGATAGTAATCGCTCTCTAGCCTGGCAGAAAGCTCAAGAATGGGGAGATCGTATTCCTGTTGGTCGCTTCTATCGAGAGATCAAGCCAGATACTGACAGTCAACTGAGTGCGTCGCAACGTCGTATGATGGTACAGATTGAGATGAAGTCACGCGACCTGACACCCTTTTTAAAGAAATTTTTCTAATATGGCTGCTGCTTTATTCTATTTCGGTAATGTGGCTGATGAGCACGGTATGATACAGCTACAGGGTCGCCAGGTTAGTGGCGATCTGCGTGAAGGAATGCATACTCTGGTGGACCATGAGCGCATCGTTATCAATCTAGTTGAGAAGCAGGGCGAGATGACCGTTATCACTATTTCAACCTCTGGAACTATGATCTGGTTGCAAAGTTTAGCTGGTCGAGAGATTGAATTTATCGATGACAATGTAGCACCAGTATCATCAATGCAATTAGGAACAGAAACCGCTTAGTTATGAAGTATATTTTTTTCTTATTAATCGTGTGTTTTTGGACTATAGCGGTATCAGCACAGACTATTGTTCCTTTCGATAATCGAATGGAGATCGATTTTATCATTGAGTCGGATCAACCAGAGATATTATATGGAGATATAGGCTTTGTGGCGGAGAGTCAGGAGCAGCTAACTGATCAGCTAATTGTTTTTGTCTACAGCATAGACAATATATTGTTAAAACAGATTCCGTTGCATTCATCTGACGGAGGTTATCGCTGGCAAGGCAGTCTGTCCTCGACGGCTTTAATCAAAGGTACTTATTTTTTCCGTCTGGGAATTATGGATCAGAATTTGTCACCGATTATTTGGCATGCTGGCTTTAGTCGGGAGGTTATTCCCCGTCAGGCTACAAGTCAAAAGAAGCCAGCCAATACCTTGACGGTTCCTGTTGCGCCGTTACCCTCAAGGCTAATTGCTAGCAGTTCAGCAGCAACTGCTTCATCGTCAGATACTGTCTCAGCCGCGCCAGCTCTGGATTCACTATGGCAGGCATTGCTGGCTAGTAGTACAGAAGTTGTAGCAGAGTTGCCGACTGGGTCCGTAGCACCAGTTTCTCTCTGGTGTCAGTCGCAACACCTAGTAGATGTCGAACAGTGTTCGGTCCTGGAGCAAAACTTCATGCCCAAAGAATGTAGAGATACTCAAGTAAAGAGTATGGATGAGTGTGATTATTATTTACGCTCGCTCTATATACCAGCAGTTTGCACCGATGAGCAAGGACAACCGTCATCATGCAGCCAGGTGTTGCAGTCTGCGCTGGTAGACAAAACAGATTGCGGTCAGACAGGTGGTCAACTCTGCCGGCAAATTTTGGAAGAGCGTCTAGGACTATTGGCGCGTAGGCAGAAAATAGTAGAAGTACAAAAGTTTTTTACTCATAGTTCTGTCTCTGATACAGAGTTAGAGGACTGGTATGGTCAGCAAGCGCTTGGTTGGTCCTGGCCATTTAGTCCCAATGAACAGAGTGATAATTATCGAATATATGGTATCCAATCAGCTGCAGCTATCTTGGCAGATGGGCAAGTCAAAGTTTTACCCGCTTTTGTCTTGAGTCCTGATCAGGATAATGATGGTCTGGTAGATGATGCCGAAATACGCTATGGCAGTGATACTCTGGTAGCTGACACAGACCATGATTCATATTCAGACGGTCATGAAGTAGCCAATAATTATTCACCAGTAGCCACCTCATCTGCTGCCATGACGGTGGGTAAGTGGGATAAGCTACTTTTGTCACAACCATTGTTGTCGCTGCGTCAGTCGGACAGTGGTGAAAAATCTGTGGTTACTTTGTCTCAGGCCAAGATTTTTCCCAATCAGCAAGGGATTACTTTCAACGGTCAGTCAGAACCCTTGGCTCAGGTCGGACTTCTAGTCCAGTCGGCTGATATGGCCTTTTTACTTACAGCTCAAGCTGACGGTCAAGGAAGCTGGGAATACTTCTGGTCTCAGCAGCTGGTAGATGGCTTGTATGAAGTTTCCCCTCTGTGGCTGACAGATGACATGACTATAGTCTACGGACAGGCACAGCAACATTTTGTTCGTTCTGGGACTCTTGTCTCAACCGAAGAGTACCTCAATTATCAACCACAAGTAGCCGGCGTTAGCTTGGTTGTCGCTCCCTGGTCTCTTGTCGGACGATTTGCACTAGGGTTTAGCTCGTTAGCTTTTGGTTATTGGGTTTGGCAACAACAAGGTAAATCGCGACGGTCTCGATTTTTTCCTTCATAGAGAGTTTGATCCTAATGTAGTGAGAGTGGGCTTTTTTTGTTATACTTAAAGTCGAATTATTAACTTTTATCATGATTAAAGTCACAATCTATACGACAGCCAGTTGTCCTTATTGTAAAATGGCCAAACAATTTATGGGCGACAACAACATTTCTTTTGCAGAAGTGGATGTCACGACGGATATCAAAGCGCAAGAGGCTATGATTGCCAAATCAGGTCAACTAGCTGTACCTGTACTGGTGGTCAAAAATGATAGCTCTGAAGAAGTTATGGTTGGTTTTGATCGAAATCGATTGGCTACATTGTTGGGAGTAACTTCATAGAGATGATTTCTGGCGCAGAGCAATACGATTGTATTATTATCGGTGCCGGACCGGCTGGTATGTCCGCCGGTATCTATCTAGCACGTCGGCAATTGAAGATTTTGTTGCTTTCCAAAGACATTGGTGGCCAAGCGGCTTGGTCATCTGACGTAGAAAACTACCTAGGCTTTTATTTATTGTCCGGACCCGAACTAGCCGCCAAGTTCGCCAGCCATATTCGTGATTTTAATGTAGCTATCAAAGAAGGCGTAGAGGTCAAAGGTATCACTGGTCAGGCGCCAAACTTCATGATCACTACAAATGTCGGTAGTTTTCACACTAAGACAATTTTGGTCGCCTCAGGTAAGATTCCACGTCGACTCAATGTGCCAGGAGAGCAAGAGTTCCTAGGCAAAGGGGTGATTTATTGTGCCACCTGTGATGCTCCACTATTTAAAAATAAAGCAGTAGCAGTGATTGGTGGAGGCAATTCGGCTCTTGATGCTGCTTTGCAGCTAGACAAGATTGCCACCAAGATTTATCTGATAAATTTGACACCTCATTATACTGAGACAGCTGATAAAGTCATGATCGAAAAAGTTTCCAGTTCGTCCAAAGTTGAGGTTTACCATAATAGTCGAACAGTAGAGATAATAGGGGAAAAGTTTGTCAAAGAAATGGTCATCGAGGACAATGAGACCAAGAAACAAACACGTCTAGAGGTCCAAGGAATATTCATAGAGATTGGCTCTGAACCATCAGTGGCTTATTTACCATCTGAGGTGTCTCTGAATAAATGGCACGAAATCGTGATTGACGAGCATAATATGTCGTCGTTACCAGGGATCTTTGCTGCCGGTGATGTGACCAATATTACAGAAAAGCAAGTTATTATTGCGGCTGGTGAGGGGGCTAAGGGGGCGTTGGGAGTTTCACGTTTTCTCAATGAGCGACACTTTGCTGAAATTAAACCACAATCATATTGAGTATGACAGTATATATTGGCAGCGATCATGCTGGCTATCGTTTGAAAGAAGAAGTTAAAGATTGGTTACAAAAACATCACACTCGTGTGGTGGACGTTTCAACGGCAGCACCGCAACCAGGAGATGATTATCCACTTTTCGCCGTGCGCGTGAGTAAGATGGTTAGTAAAAGTAAAAATGACAGAGGTTTATTATTTTGCGGCAATGCCCAGGGAGTATGCATCGCCGCTAATAAAGTCAGGGGTGTGCGTGCGGCAGTGGGTTATAGCGTCTATGGTGCGACTACCTCGCGCCAGGATGACGACAGTAATGTTCTCTGTCTAGCAGGTAGAGTGCTGACGACGGAGCAAGGCTTAGCTATTATTGACCGCTGGCTTCACACTTCGTTCTCACGTGCCACCAGACATCAACGACGTTTACAGCAGATCAGAGATTTAGAGACGGAGCAGTATCAACCACTGGAAATTATCCCTTCTATTTTGGTCAAGACATTTGCTCAGTTCAAACAGCGATTAAAGAAAATTGAAAAGTTATTTCCCTTAGCTCAGCTTGATATTGCTGACGGCACCTTAGTGCCCAACAGTACCTTTGCTGATTGGCGAGAAATTCGTAAAGTTTCTACTGATGTTGGCTATGATTTACATTTAATGATTAATGATCCCCAAGCTTATTGGCGCAAGATTACCATCACTAGGAAGATTTATCGGGTTTTCTTTCATGTGGAATCAGGAGCCAACATTAAATCGTTTATTAGATTATTACGACAGTCAAAGGTCAGAGTGGGTCTGGCCATCAATCCACAAACACCATTGTCACGTCTGAAGCCGTGGCTGTCTGCTGTAGATGCGATTTTGATCATGGCTGTAGAGCCGGGATTTAATCGAGGCAAATATCTGACCTCGACTGTCGCCCGAGTACGGAAGTTACGTACTTGGAATAAAAGCATTCCCATTGTCATTGATGGTAGTATGAATCCGCAGACGGCGAAGAAAGTATTAGGAGCTGGTGCCAATGCTTTGGTAGTTGGCAGTTATCTGACGGAAAGTAAAAACTGGCAAAAAGCCTTAAACGCCCTGCGTCAAAGTATATGAAGCGTCTAGATTCGATCAAGGATTTGCAAAAGAAGGCCAACGAGATGCGGCAGGATTTGATCCGCATGCTGGCCAGAGCTGGATCTGGTCATTCCGCGGGCCCGCTGGATCTGGCAGATGTAATGGCTGCCTTGTATTTTAATTTGCTGAATCATAATCCTCGAGATCCTCATTGGCCAGAGCGTGATCGCTTAATTTTTTCGGCTGGGCATACGACACCTATTCGCTATGTGGCCATGGCCCATAGTGGTTATTTTCCCAAAGGCTGGCTCAATAAGTTGCGTCAGTTTGGCTCACCGTTGCAAGGACATCCGAGTAGAGATTTTTTGTCGGCTATTGAGACATCGACTGGTCCTTTGGGCCAAGGAATATCAGTAGCGGCTGGGATGGCTTTGGGAGCTCTCCTAGACCAAAAGCAGTACTATGTCTACACCGTCATGAGTGACGGCGAGCTCAATGAGGGTCAATGCTGGGAGGCCTTTATGTTTGCAGCTAAATATAAATTAAGGAATTTGATAGTTTTTGTTGACCGGAATCATATACAGATCGATGGTCGAACGGAAGAAATTATGCCCCTCGATCCATTGAAAGATAAACTGCAAGATTTTGGTTGGCATTGTATGAGTATCGATTGACACAA
>CAYHYG010000016.1:0-21917 GCA_964360835.1 uncultured Gammaproteobacteria bacterium | reverse complement strand
TGAAGCTTATATTCTCAGCAAAGATGAAGGTGGACGTCATACTCCTTTCTTCAAAGGATATAAGCAACAGTTTTATTTCCGCACCACTGATGTTACTGGTGAAGTAATCTTGCCGGAAGGTACTGAGATGGTCATGCCTGGCGACACCGTCAGTCTGACTGTTAAGTTGATCGCTCCAGTTGCTATGGAAGAACAGCTACGCTTCGCTATCCGCGAAGGTGGCCATACTGTCGGCGCTGGTGTCGTAACCAAGATCCTTAAGTAATATTTGAAATCTCGTAGAGTCGCACCATGGTGCGACTCTACGAATGATTTTTAATCATTGCACATTATAAACTGACCATGACAACCACAGCAGCCAAACCTCAAAACGAAAACGGAGAAATTCAGACACGTGTCCGTATCAAGATTAAGGCCTTTGATCATAAGATAATTGATCAATCAACCCGCACGATTATTGACGCGGCTTTACGTAGCGGAGCCAAGGTTATCGGACCGATACCGCTACCGACCGAGAAGCAGAAATACACCGTGCTGAAATCAACATTCGTACACAAGAATGCCCGTGATCAATTTGAGATGCGGACTCACAAGCGTCTGATCGATATCATGGATCCCCAGCCCAAGACGATCGATGCTTTGACCAGTCTCAATTTACCTGCTGGTGTGGACATTGAAATTAAAATGTAATCACGTTTGACGTGATATTTGTCCGGTGGATGTTTGTTAGTTAACCCTCTCAAGAGGAAGTGACAACATGATTCACAGGATAAGCAAAGAAGGAACAATTAATCGTTTAGCGCGTCGAACGCGATTAGAAAATTTACCCCGCTGTTCTAGTAGTAAATAATTATCAATTCTTCGGAATTGAGATCACGATTTTGTCCTTAATCCCGCTCGACGGGACATTAAGAATAAAATCGTGATTTTGTTTCCAGCTATTAGCTAGCAATCAACATCACCAACAAGCAATATGAAATTTATTCTCGGTACAAAAATAGCCATGACTCAGAAGTTTTCTGAGGACGGAACCGTTACTCCTGTAACGGCTGTTCAGGCTGGTCCGATCACGGTGACTCAGGTCAAAGGTGACAAAGATGGTTATCATGCGGTACAGGTTGGTTTTGGTCGCAAGAAACATCTAGCCAAACCAATTAAAGGTCACCTCAAAGATTTAGCTGATTTCCGTTGGTTGAAGGAATTTAAAAGCCATGAAGCTGTTACTCGTGGCCAAGTGATCGATGTTAGCACCTTTGAAGTTGGTGACATGGTCAAGGTAACTGGTTGGTCCAAAGGAAAAGGTTTTCAGGGCGTAGTCAAACGTCACGGATTTCACGGTTCACCTGCCACTCACGGTCACAAAGATCAATTGCGTATGCCTGGTTCTATCGGTGCCGGAGAGCCACAGCATGTTTTCAAAGGCAAACGCATGGCCGGACGCATGGGTGATGAGCAAGTCACCGTTAGTAAATTGAAAATTGTTGAAATTGATACTAAGAAAAATATTCTCTATGTCCTCGGTGCAGTACCTGGTGCTCGTGACGGATTGGTTATGATCTATGGTGAAGGTACATTGGTAGCCAAGGATCTGAACGCCGCACCTGTCGAGACCGAAACTGCCGGAACGCCAGCTACAGAAACTACTACCGAAGAAACAACAGAAGCTAGCGAATCAACCGAACCAGTAGTTGAAGCTACCGAAGCTACTCCAGAAGTTGTTGCCGAAACTCCAGAAACCAAAGTGGAAGATACTAAAGAAGAAGTAACTGCGTAATATGGCACAGTCAGTCAAAATTTATAATTGGACAGGCAAAGAAGTCGGAACTGTAAGTTTACCAGCTGCTTTGTTTGCTGTGCCAGTCAAAGCTGAATTGGTCCAACAGGCTGTCGTTGCCCAGCAATCTCAAGCACGTAATAATGTAGCGCACACCAAAGGACGTGGTGATGTCCGTGGAGGTGGTAAGAAACCGTGGAAACAAAAGGGTACCGGTCGCGCTCGTCATGGCTCTATCCGCTCACCTTTGTGGGTTGGTGGAGGTGTCACTTTTGGTCCGACCAAGGAAAGAAATTTTGTGAAGAAGCTGAGCAAGCAGATGAAGAAAAAAGCTCTGGCTATGGTTCTGACAGACAAAGCCGCTCATGATCGCGTAGTGATTCTCGAGGATAGCTCATTGGCTGAAGCCAAGACCAAAGTTTTGGCCAGTCATCTGAAAAGCCTACCGGGCAGTGGTCGCTCACGTGTCATTATAACGACCAAAGGAGATACTAGTTTGATCCGAGCCGCCCAAAATTTACCGAAAGTTTCCACCTTGGGTGCTGCTAGCCTGAACATTTTGGATTTATTGCGCAGTGATTACATTTATTTACCACAGAATTTAATTCAGGATATTACCAAACGATACAGTTAATATGGGAATTTTTAATAAAAAAGATAAGGAAAAAAAGCAAGCCGCTCCCACAGCCAAGGCGGATGTTTCAGCTAAGCCAAAAGCAGAATCTGCGACTAAGGCCAAGCCAGAAGCAGCCAAGGTTGCTCATGGTCACAGCCGTTTTGCCAGTCACATCGTGCGCCCGGTTATTTCTGAGAAAGCTGCTCACTTACACAGCATTGGACAATACGTTTTCTTAATTTCACCACAAGCCAACAAGATTACGGTCAAGCAAGCTTTGAAAGATATGTATAATGTCGACGCTACTCATGTTGCAATTGTCAAAAATCCAGCCAAGTCTCTGCGTCGTCGTCACGGTATTGGTCAGACAAAAGTAAGACGCAAAGCCGTTGTCCGTCTGAAGGCCGGACAGACTATCAACATTTATGAAGGAATATAAGAGTTATGGCAATTAAATTATATCGTCCAACTACTTCTGCACGTCGCCACGCCAGCGTTCTCAAGAATCCTGCGATTTCCAAAGAAAGACCGCTGAAGTCTTTGCTGATTTCCAAGAAATCAATTGCCGGCCGTAATCACAGCGGCAAAATTACCGTTAGACATCAGGGTGGTGGCAGTAGACAGCATATTCGCTTAGTTGACTTCAAACGTGATCTCTATGATGTACCGGCTCGTGTCGAACGTTTGGAATACGATCCGAAACGCAATACACGTTTGGCTTTGTTACTTTATCGTGACGGACAACGTCGCTATATTATCGCCAGCGAACAGATGGCTGCCGGCACGGAGGTTATTTCCTCAGCCAAGCAAGCTCCTATTCGTGATGGCAATCGTATGCCGATTAAATTCATTCCCACAGGCACACCAGTTTATGATGTTGAATTAAGTGTTCACGGTGGCGGTAAGATGTGTCGCAGTGCAGGTAATTCAGCCACTATTATGGCCATGGATGGCGGTTACGCACAATTAAAAATGCCCTCCGGTGAGATTCGCATGTTAAACGAAAATTGTTCCGCTACCATCGGTGTGGCCAGTAACGCTGAATTTATCAATATTCGCTGGGGTAAGGCCGGACGTATGCGTCATCGCGGTATTCGCCCAACTGTCCGCGGTAAAGTTATGAATCCGGTTGATCACCCTCATGGTGGAGGAGAGGCTCGTAACTCTATCGGTTTGAAATATCCCAAGACGTATACTGGTAAACATGCTCTGGGCGTCAAGACACGTAAACGCAAGAAGTATTCTAATCGCTTAATCGTTAAACGCCGAAGTAAATAAAGAATCAGTAACTAGTAATCAGTAATCTGTAAGGCAGAATCCTAATTACCAGTTACCGGTTACTACAAAAAATATGTCAAGAAGTTTAAAAAAAGGACCACACGTAGACGAACGCCTCTTACACAAGATGGCCAAGGTTAAAGCTGGTTCCAAGGAAATTATCAAGACGTGGTCTCGTGATTGCACTATCACTCCTGAGATGGTAGGGTATACCTTCGGTGTTCATAATGGAAAGACACATTTGAACGTATTGGTTATAGAAAATATGGTCGGACATAAACTAGGTGAATTCGCTCCGACACGTAAGTTTTTGGGACATGGAGGTAAGATGGCTAAAGCAGAAAGTTCTGCCGCCGCTCCTGCTCCAGTTAAGAAGTAATTAGAGATAAGAAATTAGAAAGAAGGGTCAGTAATCAGGGATAGGGTCGCTAAGATCACAACCCTGACCCCGACCCTGAACCTATTAAAACAATGAACGAAGTTAAGGCACATTTGAAACACGTCAGAATCTCCGCTCGTAAGATGCGGCTGGTTGTTGATGCGGTCAGAGGTAAAACCGTGCCTGAAGCCCTAGATCAATTACAGCTGATTCGCAAACGAGGCGCCGCCATTGTCACCAAGACTTTGCGTTCAGCCATGGCCAATGCCGATCACAACCTGAACCTAGACCCGCAGAAGATGTACATTTCCAAGATTATTGTTAACGAAGGATTGGATCTCAAGCGTTTCCGCCCAGCTGCTCATGGTTCTGCACATGGCTACAAGAAGCACGCTTCACATTTAGAAATTACTTTGGCACCACAAAAAGGTATTGATGCCAGTCTGAAAGCCAAACCAAGCAAAAAGAAAGCAACGGACGAAACTAAGGAAGTTAAGACTGATGTTAAAGAAGAACCAGCGGCCAAAGCTACAGCAGCTCCGAAGGCCAAAAAAATAAGCAAACCTAAAGAAAAGAAACAATCATAGTATGGGACAGAAAGTTAACCCAACAGCCTTCCGCCTAGGACTCAATCAGCAATGGTTGTCCAAATGGTACAGCGACAAACGAGATTTTGCCGGACTTTTGGAGCAGGATGTCAAGCTGCGTCGTTTCTTGAAAATCAAGCTGAAAGAAGCTGGTATCGACCGCTTGGAGATTGAGCGCAGCCGCGGCGAAGTGACGGTGAATATTATCGTGGCTAAACCCGGTTTGGTAATCGGTCGTGGCGGTACGGGCATTGAAGAGTTAAAGAAAACCATTAGCGCCAAATATTTACCAGCCAAGACCAATTTAAAAGTAAATATTACGGAAGTTGATAAGCCAAATCTATCCGCCGGTAATATCTTACAAGGAATAGTGACTGATATTGAAAAACGTATTCCTTTCCGTCGCGTGATGAAGCAGACCATAGAAAAAGTGATGCGTTCCGGAGCCGAGGGTGTCAAAATTATTATGAGCGGACGTCTGAACGGTGCGGAAATTGCCAGACGCGAAACTCTGAGTCAAGGCAAAATTCCTTTACATACGTTACGAGCCAATATTGATTATACTCGCGGCGCTGCTCACACTACCTATGGAGCTGTCGGTATCAAGATTTGGATTTATAAGGGATTGAAATTTGAGCAGTCAGAACCGGAGAAACCAGAGAATGCGCCCAAGAAAAAATCAACCAGCCGTAAGGAATTATAATCAAACAGAAAAAATAGTTAATTATCAGTATGTTAGCACCAAAGAAAACTAAATACCGCAAAGCAATGCGCGGTGACCAAATCAAAGGTCGCGCCACCCGTACTACGTACATTAGTTTCGGTCAGTTTGGAATTAAGTCGCTGGAGGCTTCTTGGGTGACTTCTCGTCAGATTGAAGCCGCTCGTCGTGTCATGGCCAACTTTACCAAACGTGGTGGTAATATCTGGATTCGCATTTTTCCTGACAAGCCGATCACTACCAAAGGCAATGAAATGCCGATGGGTAAAGGTAAGGGAGCGGTTGATCATTATGTTTCAGTAGTCAAACCCGGTACCGTCTTATTTGAAATGAGCGGAGTCGATGAAAAAGTCGCCCGCCAGGCTATGATCCTAGCAGGACACAAACTGCCGGTGAAAGTTAAATTTATTGTAAAGGAATAATATGAAGCTCGTGGAGTTACGACAATTAGATGATAAGGCTTTGAACCAGAAGCTAGCCGAACAGAGAGCTCGTTTGAGTGAATTACGTTTCAGTTTGGCTAATAATCAATTGAAGCAAGTCCGTGAGGTTCGTAGCACGCGTAAGATGATTGCTCAGCTTTTAACCATTTTGAGCAGTCGCAAGCAGTAATTTTATGAAAAAAGAAGCAACCAATAAAACGATAGCCCAAAAACGACGTCTCCACGGAGAAGTGGTTAGTAATAGCATGCAGAAAACCGTAGTGGTAGTCGTTAATCGGGCCAAGATGCATCCAAAGTACAGTCAGCGATACACCGTTTCCAAAAAGTACAAAGCTCACGATGAACGCAACGAGTATAAAATTGGTGATCAGGTTGTTATCGAGCAATGCCGCCCGTTATCTAAGGATAAGATGTGGAGAGTAGTTAAGAAAATATAAAGAATAGGGTCAGAGGTCAGGGACAGGATCAGATTGATCAACCCCCTAACCCAGACCCAAATGCCTGACCCCAAATATATGATACAAGATCGCACAATGTTAAAAGTAGCAGATAATTCTGGCGCCAAAATCGTACAGTGTTTCAAGGTGCTCGGTGGCAATCAGAAGCGTTATGCCCAGATTGGCGATTTGATTATCGTAGCGGTCAAGGTGGCTCAGCCACATATGGCAGTCAAGAAAGGTTCAGTTCACACAGCTGTGGTCGTCCGTCAGAGAAAAGAAATGCGCCGCAAGGACGGTACGTACATCCGTTTTGACGAGAACGCGGTCGTTTTGGTAGATAAGAAGAATAATGAACCCTTGGGAACACGTATCTTTGGACCGGTTGCCCGCGAACTCCGAGCCAAGGGATTTATTAAGATTAATTCACTAGCACCGGAAGTTCTATAATTATATGCAGAAGATTAGAGTCAATGATCAAGTAGCGGTTCTGGCCGGCAAAGACCGTGGCAAAAAGGGTAAAGTAACTCAGATTTTATCTACCGATGGTTTAGTCGTGGTTGAGGGCGTCAATACTATGCACAAGCATATGAGAGCCAACAAGAAAGGTGAGACCGGTCAGCGTATTGAGTTTTTTGGACCGATACAGCTGTCACGTGTAGCTCTGATCTGTCCGAAATGCAATAAGCAGGTTCGTGTTAAGTTGAATATTGAGGGCGAGAAAAAATTACGCCAGTGTCGTAAGTGCCAAGCTATGATTGATTAATCGTATGAAAGGATTTAAAGAACAATACCAGAAAGAAGTTGTGCCGATCCTAATGAAGGAGTTGGGCTTGAAGAATATTCATGCCGCCCCCTCTATCAAGAAGGTTGTGCTTAATGTTGGTTTGAGTAAGGCTCTGAATGATAAGTCATTTATCGAAGTGGCGACCAAAACTTTAGAACGTATCACAGGCCAGAAACCAGTTTTGACCAAAGCCAAGAAGTCAATTTCTAACTTCAAGATTCGTGAGGGCATGGTAGTGGGAGCGATGGTCACGTTACGCGGTCCCAAGATGTATGACTTTCTGTTTAAACTGGTCAATGTTGCTTTTCCTCGTATTAGAGATTTCCATGGTCTAGAAGGTAAGAAAGGATTTGATCGTAACGGTAACTATATTGTCGGTTTCCGTGAGCATATCGTTTTCCCTGAAATCCGATCTGATGAAATTGAGAAATTACATGGTCTTGAAGTGGCGATTTCGACAACCGCCAAGAATGACGCTGAGTGTCGTTTACTATTAACTTCTTTAGGCTTCCCTTTCAAGAAATAATATGGCAACAGAAGCACAAATCGCAAAATCCAAGCGTTCACTGACTAATCCGAAATACGCCTCCCGAGTTGTCCGCCGCTGTTGGCGTTGCGGCAAGAAGTCTGCTTACATGCGTAAATTCCGTTTGTGCCGTATTTGTTTCCGTGAATTGGCTAATAAAGGTGAGATTCCAGGTGTTACTAAGTCAAGCTGGTAATATAAAATGCAAAATTCAAATTGCAAAATTCAAATTTTCAACTTCCAACTTCTAAATTTAAACTAAGATGACAGATCCAATCGCAGATTTATTAACTAGAGTTCGTAACGCCGTTGCCGTCAAGCATGCGGAGGTTGTGATGCCGTACTCACGCTTACGCCACGAGGTGGCCAAAGTTCTCGAAGCCGAGAAGTACGTCTTTAAAGTTGAGAAAATTGCCGCCGCTACCGATGGCACGGGTCCTCGTTATGATCAATTACGCATTGTTTTGCGCTATCGTAGTAATGGCGCTCCGACTATCAAGCATCTGAAACGTATTAGTCGCCCAAGTCACAAAGTCTATGTGGGTTCTGATCGCATTCCTACCGTTCTGAATGGATTGGGTTTGGCGGTGATTTCTACCTCACAGGGCGTCCTGACCAACCGACAGGCTCGCAAGGCCAATATTGGCGGTGAATTATTATTTGAAATCTGGTAACTTGAATATTGATTATTGAAATTTGCAACACGAATATGTCTAGAATTGGAAAAAAAATTATCACCTTACCTTCTGACGTCACTTTAATAGTGGCTGACAGAGACATTACCGTCAAAGGGCCAAAGGGAACATTGCAGATGACCTTACACCCAGCTGTAGGTATTGAGCAGAATGGCCAAGAGTTACAAGTAACGTTAGCCAAGCCCGACCTCAAAGGATCTGGCGCTATCTGGGGTTTAATGCGTTCTTTGGTGGCTAATATGGTTACCGGCGTGTCTCAAGGTTTTCGCAAACAGTTAGAAATCAACGGTATTGGTTTCAAAGCAGCTAATCAAGGTAAAAATTTGGTTTTAAATGTTGGTTTTTCACATCCTGTTACCTACGAAGCTCCGGAAGGTATTGCTTTATCGGTAGAAAAGAACATTATTACGGTCGAAGGTATTGACCGTCATATGGTCGGTCAGGCAGCGGCTGAAATTCGTGGCATCAAGAAACCAGAACCATACAAAGGTAAAGGTATTAAATATGTTGATGAGACTATCCGTCGTAAGGCTGGTAAAGTGGTGAAGGCGGGGTAATTTAAGATAGAGGGTCAGTAATCAGGGACAGGTTCATTGTAGAACCGACACCCTGACCCCGACCCTTAAACCTGACCCTAATTTAAAATTATGAAAGATCAGAATAAATTAAAGCAACAGCGTGCCATGCGTCGAGAGATCAGATCACGCGCCAAGATTGCCGGAACCGGCCGTCCGCGTTTGTCTGTATTCCGTAGTTTGAAACACATCAGCGCTCAGATCATTGATGACGCCCAAGCCAAAACCTTGGTCTCTGTTTCGCATACTGAAATCAAGAAAGCCGCCAATGGTATTGCTCGGGCTGAGGCTGTTGGTCAGAAGATTGCTGAGAAAGCTTTGGCCGCTGGCATTAAGGAAGTCGTTTTTGATAAAGGCCGTTACAAATATCATGGACAGGTCAAAGCCCTGGCTGATGGTGCACGCAGCGGAGGATTAACTTTTTAAATTTATGGCAGAAGAAAAACAACAAGTAGCAACCAGTCCGGCTCCAGAGACTCGTCGGCCAATGGACGGCAGAGATCGTCGTCCCAGAGGGCCACGTGGTGGACGTCCTCGTGAGCGCGAACGTGACGAGTTTGATCAGAAAACGATTGATCTAGCCCGTGTTACTCGTGTCATGGCTGGTGGTAAACGTATGCGTTTCCGTGCCTGCGTTGTGGTCGGGGATCGCAAAGGTAAAATTGGTTGGGCTGTGGCCAAAGGTGCTGATGTTTCTATCGCTCTGAATAAAGCCGCCACCAAAGCCAAGAAAAATTTACTGACAGTCAAGAGTTACAAAAATACTATTCCTCACGAAATTCGTATCAAATTTGGCGCGGCTCGCGTATTATTTAAGCCAGCCCGCAGTGGTACGGGTATCAAAGCTGGCGGTGCCGTACGATCCGTTTTGGAATTATCCGGTATCGAGAATGTCAGCGCCAAAATACTAGGTTCCAACAACAAGATTAATAATGTTCACGCCACCTTCATGGCTTTGGCCGCTTTGAAATATCCACATCAGGAAGAAGCAGGTGAGAGCGTAGACTCAGATGAGAAAAAAGCTGAGAGCAAACCAAAGACTAAAGTAGTAGCCAAGAAGAAAGATTAATATGTTAGCTTTACACAATCTAAAAGCAGCCAAAGGTTCCACTCACCGCAAGAAGCGTCTCGGACGCGGTAATGCTAGCGGTCACGGCACGTATTCGACTCGCGGTCTCAAAGGTCAGCGAGCGCGTTCTGGTGGTCGGGGTGGTCTGGTACAGAAAGGCGTACGCAGCTATTTGCTCCGTATTCCAAAGACTCGTGGTTTCAAATCCCGACGTATTCAGCCGGAAGCCATCACTTTGGCTACTCTGGACAATCTCTTTACAGCCGGATCTGTGGTATCATTAAAGACACTAAGAAGTCATGGTGCTATCAGTTCATCCGTGAAAATGGTCAAGATTATCGGCGGTGGCAACCTGAAGAAAGCTCTGACCATTAAGGTTCAAGCCATTACAGCCGGTGCTAAAACCGCAGTCGAAAAAGCCGGTGGTCAGGTAGAGTTGATTAAACCAAAGATCAAAACTGTCGTAGAGGCAGAAGTAAAAGAATAATATTTCATGAATCGCCTGTTACAAATTTGGCGGGCTAGAGACATACGTAATAAATTACTGTTTGTCTTGGCTTTATTGATTGTATTTCGCTTAGCAGCTCACATTCCGATTCCTGGTATCGACGCCAGCGGTTTGAAGGGCTTTTTTTCTGGTAATCAAATTTTAGGTTTGCTAAACTTATTTTCCGGTGGTGGACTAGAGAATTTCTCTGTGGTCATGATGGGTGTTGGACCTTATATTACGGCCTCGATTATTTTGCAACTCTTAGTCATGATTGTGCCTCAGCTAGAGGAGATTCAGAAAGAAGGTGAGAGCGGACAACGTCGGATCAATCAATACACTCGATTATTGACCGTACCATTGGCCATTATTCAGGGGTATAGTTTCATTATTTTGCTTCAGCGACAGGGAGGGGGATTATTGGGAGAGTTGTCGATGTATCAATGGATTACCGCCCTGGCAGTTACGACCGCCGGTACTATGTTTTTGGTCTGGCTAGGAGAATTAATTACTGAAAAGAAAGTAGGTAACGGTATCTCTCTTTTAATTTTCGCCGGTATTGTCTCTTCACTTCCAAGCACTCTTGGTCGTGCTTTTTCGGTTATTGATTTATCAACCCAAGTATTCAGTGTTGTTCTGTTCTTGGTCATTGCTTTAGTCACCATTGTGGCTATTGTCTTTATGACTGAAGCTCAGAGAAACATTCCGGTTTCCTACGCGCGGCAAGTACGAGCCGGTAGCTTGGGCAGTGTCAATACTCATTTGCCCCTGCGCGTGAATATGGCCGGTGTTATCCCGATCATTTTCGCCATCTCGGTCGTTCTCTTTCCACCATTGGTGGCACGCTTTTTCCAGACATCCAATAGCGCTTGGATTTCAAACTTTGCTTATGGCGTGATTGATTTTTTTAATAACCAGACGTATTATGGTATAGTTTATTTTGTCATGGTTTTTGCTTTTACTTATTTTTATACGGCCGTTGTTTTCAAACCAGATCAGATTGCAGAAAATTTGCAAAAGCAGGGCGGCTTTGTTCCTGGTATCCGACCGGGCAAAAGCACCTCTCAGTACCTAACCCAAGTGATGAATCGGATTGTTTTGGCTGGCGCCGTTTTCTTGTCTCTGATTGCCGTGTTACCAATCATCATGCAACAGACTACCGGTATTGCCAACCTGACCGTCGGTGGTACGAGTTTACTGATCGTGGTGGCCGTGGTCATTGAAACGGTCAAACAGATTGATGCACAATTGGTGATGAGAGATTACGAGGTTAGTTAAGAAGTTATTAGTTATAAGTTGAATAATTAGGAGCGCTTCGCTAGCGTTTTTTTGTTATACCTCAGGACTTACTTTAAAATTGTAAAAATGCTAATATTAGCACATAAATATGGCTTTAAGTTGGAATGAGATAAAAACCCGAGCTTTAGCATTTTCTAAAGAATGGGAAAATGAAACCCGTGAGGACGCTGAAGCAAAAAGCTTTTGGGATGCTTTTTTCAATGTTTTTGGCATGACTCGCAGGCGTTTAGCCTCGTTTGAGGAACCAGTAAAATTACTAAAAAATACCACTGGTTTCATTGATTTGTTTTGGAAGGGAACACTACTGGTAGAACACAAGTCAGCAGGGAATAACCTTGATTCAGCCTATACTCAGGCCACCGGATATTTTGAGGGGATAAAAGAGCGAGATTTACCAAAGTATATTTTGGTTTCTGATTTTAAGCGACTCCGACTTTATGATATAGAAACAGAAAAACAAACTGAATTTGAGCTCAAAGATCTCACTAAGCATCTACGATTATTTGGCTTTATCGCTGGCTATAGTAAACAGGAGTATAAACCTGAAGACCCGGCCAATATTAAAGCGGCGGAGAAATTAGGAGCTTTATATGATGCTATCTCAGAGTCAGGATATGGAAACCATGAACTAAAAATGCTCTTAGTGCGTCTCCTCTTTTGTCTATTCGCTGATGATAGTATAATTTTTAATCCCTCAACGTTTCGCACTTACTTAGAGAATAAAACTAATCCTGACGGGACTGATCTGGGAGGACAGCTAACAAATATATTCCAAACTCTTAACACTCCGACAGAAAAACGACCGAGCACGCTTGATGAAGACCTGTCATCATTTCCTTACGTCAATGGGGGGTTATTTTCTGAGAATTTACCTTTGCCAGCATTTAATAGTGAGATGAGAGAAAGATTGTTAGATGCCTGTGGATTTAATTGGAGTAAGATCAGTCCTGCTATTTTTGGTTCTATGTTCCAGTCCGTTATGGATAAGAAAGTCAGACGTGAACTTGGCGCGCACTATACCTCAGAGACAAATATTCTTAAACTTATTCAGCCATTATTCTTAGATGAACTAAAGGCAGAACTGAAAGCCTGTGGAGAGAACAGTCGAAAATTAGTTGATTTTCAGACTAAGCTAACATCACTCAAATTTCTCGATCCTGCTTGTGGCTGTGGTAATTTTTTGATTATTGCCTACAGAGAGTTGCGGCTATTGGAGTTAGAGATGCTGAAACTTCGTTATGGTTCTATAAATGCAACACTGCCAATTGATGTAAAGCTAATCAAAGTCCGCCCGGAACAATTCTATGGCATTGAGATAGAAGAATTTCCAGCTCGTATTGCCCAGACAGCCATCTGGCTGATGGATCATCAGATGAATGAACTAGCCAGCACAGCCTTTGGTAGAAACTATGTCAGACTACCGCTGACCGATGGAGCGAAAATCGTCATTGGTAATGCGTTGACAACAGACTGGTCTGATATTATTCGAAAGCAAGAGTTATCATATATTCTCGGCAATCCACCTTTCAGTGGCTCAAAGTTGATGACCGTTGAACAGCGAAATGAACTTGAGGACGTGTTTAACCATACAAAAGGCGTTGGAGTCCTTGATTATGTAACAGCCTGGTATGTTAAGGCGGCACAATATATTCAAGGAACTACTATTAAATGCGCATTTGTCTCTACGAACTCGATTACCCAAGGAGAACAAGTAGGAATTCTGTGGAATGAACTTTTAAAAAAGTATGGGATTAAGATTCAATTTGCCCACAGAACCTTCAAATGGATGAATGAGGCTCAAGGCAGGGCTGCTGTTTATTGCGTAATAATTGGCTTTGGAAATTTTGATATAGATAAAAAATTTCTTTATGAGTATGAAAATATTAAAAATGAGCCGCACAAAATTGAAGTAAAGAATATTAATCCATATCTCGTTGTAGCTGATGATGTTGTTATTTCGAGTCGTCAAAAACCTATTAGCGGAATACCGTTAATGACTTTCGGCAATATGCCATTGGACGGAGGTCATCTTCTGCTTTCTGATAAAGAAAAAAATGAATTATTAAAAGAAGCACCAGAAATAATTAGATTTATAAAGCCTCTCATAAGCGCCAAGGAATTTTTAAATAACGGTAAGAGATGGTGTTTGTGGCTAATAGACGCGAAACCGGAAGAGATAAAGAGTAGTCCAGAGATATTGAAAAGAGTCGAACGCGTCAAAGAGTTTAGACTGAGCAGTAAGGCAGCTTCGACGCAAAGATTTGCTTCTACCCCAGCTTTATTTAGAGATAAAAATAATCCCAGCTCTGCGATTGTCATTCCTCGTGTATCCTCTGAAAATAGAAAATACATCCCAATGGGTTTCTTTAGCAAGGATTATATTGTTAGCGATACTTGCATGGCTATTCCTAATGCAACCCTTTATCACTTCGGCGTATTAGAAAGCGAAATGCACATGGCCTGGGTGCGACAGGTTTGCGGAAGATTAAAAAGTGATTTTAGATACTCCAAGGATATTGTTTATAATAATTTTCCTTGGCCAGAAAGTCCGACTGAAGAGAAAGTAGAAACTATTGAGCAAGCGGCGCAAGAAGTTCTTGATGTTCGCCAGAAATACCCAGACAGCTCTCTAGCTGACATGTATAATCCTCTGACTATGCCGGCAGACTTGGTAAAAGCTCATCAAAGGTTGGATAAAGCTGTTGATTCTGCCTATGGACGTCGAACTTTCTCAACAGATGCTGAAAGACTGGAATTTCTATTTAATCTCTATAAAGAGTTGATCAAAATTTCATAAAGTTTTCGACACACATCGAGACAAAATAATGCTTGTTTTTAGCCGATTTTTACGCTAGAATGGCCAAGTAATCATTGATTTGTAATATATCCGTGAGACAAAATCTTCAGTTAGCTTTCTTGGGACCTCAGGGGTCTGGTAAGGGTACGCAAGCGCTTCTATTAGAAAAGGGCTACGGTTTTACTGTACTGGGTATGGGCGCTATGTTACGACAGGCATCTGAGGCAAATACTGAGCAAGGTAGACAGATCAAAGAGCTGACCACCAGCGGCAAGCTGGTACCGACAGCTCTGACTATTGAAATTTTAGTCAATCACCTGAAGCAATTAGACACGGCTAAAGGTTTCATCCTGGACGGTTTTCCGCGTAGTCTGGATCAAGCGGAACAGCTGGAAGCTATGCGACCCTTGGATAGTATCGTTGTTTTTGAAATTAGCGATCAAGAGGCAGTCCGCCGCATTGTCACGCGCGTCAACTGTCCTCAGGGGCACGTGTTCAATACGATCACGAATAAACCAAAGACTCAGGGCATCTGTGATTATGATGGTGAGCCGCTGACACGACGGGACGATGATCATGAGGAAGCAGTTAGACAACGTTTGGCTATCTATCATTCTGAGACAGAGAAGGTCATCGAATATTACCAAAAACTAGATAAGATTATCCGCATTAACGGCGAACAAGAGATCCCCAAGATTCACCATCATTTGGAAGTGGTACTCAAATCTCTATGATCTATTCTGCCGCTGAACAAAAAAAAATCAAAGCCAACGGCGCTATTTTGCGTCAGATTCTCGAAGCTTTGCGAGCTGCTGTCAAAGTTGGTGTCACCGGTAAAGAACTTAATGCGCTGGCAGAGAAAATGATTGCCGATGCTGGTGCCAAGCCAGCTTTCAAGGGATACGGACAACCACCATTTCCGACGGCGCTCTGTGTCTCGATTAACGATGCGGTTATTCACGGTATCCCCAATGATCAACCGCTCAAGGCTGGTGATATTATTTCACTCGACCTAGGAGTCAACTACCAAGGATATTTTACTGACTCAGCAGTGACTATTGCTGTCGGAGAGATTTCGGCTGAAGCTCAGAAATTATTGCGACTAACACAGGAAGCTCTAGATTTATATATTTCACATTTACGACCAGGCAAGAAACTGGGAGATGGGGGGCAAGCAGTCGAGAGATTAATTACAAAAAACCGTTTAGGCTTAGTACGTGATTATTGCGGACACGGTGTCGGACGTCAGGTACATGAAGAGCCATCGATCCCCAACTTTGGACGTGCTGGCAACGGACCTTTATTAGAGGCCGGAATGGTGTTAGCAATTGAACCAATGGTTACCCTGGGTAGCGGTGAGACTCGGGTGGCCGATAATCAATGGGACGTGGTCACGGCTGATGGCACCTTGGCAGCTCATTTCGAACACACTGTCATCATCACCGCTGATGGCGCTGAAATCGTAACCTAATATGTATTACCTTGGTATTGATTATGGGCAGAAACGAATAGGTCTAGCCTTAGCTGACAAGCAAGGTCCGGCAGTACCGTGGAAAATTATTGATAACAAAAATACCGATAACTTAGTCAAGGAGATTGTCGAGATTGTAGCTTCCGAACAGTTGAAAGGTATCGTAGTCGGTTGGCCGTTATCGGCCGCTGGTAAGATTACCGAACGCACAACTGCTACGGACGTCTTTGTCAAAGCTCTGCAAGCAGGTATTGACTGCGAAGTTATCCTAGAGGATGAACGTATGACCTCGAGTATTGTGCGCAAGGCTGGCGTCACCGGTGATATTGATCACAAGTCAGCTGCTCACATTTTGCAAAGTTATATTGAACGGCGTCATGGTCAATCCAATTCTTAAATATCTAGTGGTTTTTTTGGTATCTGTGCTTATTAGCTATGGAGCGACTTTGATGTTACGTTTTTTGGCTCGGCGCTGGAATATCTTGGACCTACCGGGGACTGGCCGCAAGATTCATCTCCAGCCAATTCCGTTGCTTGGGGGTTGGGCGCCGTATCTAACCATGACACTAGTCATTGGTTTGCTTTGGCTTTCCGGCAGTGTTCGCGATCCTAAAGTTGATACTGATTTGTTGTTGGGTCTGTTGATTTCCGGTGCGCTTTTAGTTATCGGCGGATATCTAGATGATCGCTATGCTCTACGTTGGTATCAGTCGATTATATTTCCCTTGACGGCTTCCTTTATTGCCCTATTTTCTGGGTTGCAAGTACAGTTTATAACCAACCCTCTGGGAGGTATTGTCAACTTTGAATCACTGCAAATTATTGGACAGGTTATTGTCTTCCTCTGGCTTCTGGCAATGATGATGACGGTCAAACTATTGGATGGGGTGGACGGTTTAGTTGGGTCTATCGGCACTATCGCTGCTTTGGTAATCTTTGCCGTCAGTCTGCGTTGGGACGAGCCGCAATCTTTGACTTCCTACGCTTCGTTGATCTTGGCAGGGTCTCTGATTGGGTTTCTGATTCATAACTGGCATCCGGCTAAAATCTTTTTGGGAGAAAGCGGCACGTTTATTGGTTTTGCTTTGGCCGTTCTAGCTATTTTAACAGGTGGCAAAATCGCCACTGCGCTTTTGGTTATGGGCTTACCAATGTTGGATGTGGTCTGGGTCATTGTCAGGCGTTGGCGTGGACATCGCTCTATTGTATTGGCTGACAGCGGACATTTACACCACCGATTATTAGCTATGGGTTTGGGTCATCCGCAAGTCGTCCTAGCTATGTCTTCTATCTCGTTACTATTTGGCGCGGCGGCCATCTTGGCTCCTTCATATGGCAAACTGGTGGCTCTGGCCGGCCTGACCTTTATCATGGTTACCTTCGGTTTATATATTACCAAACATCAACATGAAACGTAGTATTATCGTTATTATTCTTTTGGCTTTAACTGTCGGTGGTTGGTATTGGTGGTCAAATATACGCGAGGAGTCAGTGATTATTCGCACTGCCACAATCAAGAATCAGCGCTTGAACCTTACCATAGCAAGTACGCCAACAGAATTGAGCCGCGGTTTAGCTGGTGTGACTGAGCTTGATTGGCATGAAGGTATGCTGTTTGCGTTTCCTCAGCGCAACACCTATCGTTTTTGGATGAAGGACATGCTTATGCCGATCGATATTATCTGGATCCGAGACGCTAAGGTGGTAGACATAGATGCCAATATTCCACCTCCGGCTGTAGGAGAAACAAAACTTCCGATTTACCAAAGTTCGGAAGTAGTTGATCAAGTGATTGAAGTGCGCGCTGGTTTTATAGACAAATATGGTGTAGCGGTCGGTGACGAAGTTATCTATAATTGATTATTGTAGCCAGGGATTTTTTTTCACCAACGTAGTCTCTGACCAGAGTCGTCCAAAACCCCAAGTCCGGCCAGCCGAAAGAAGCGGCAACAAGAGAAATATCAAGGCATAGATACTATGCTCATCAATGAAAGGGTTGTGTCGGATAGGCCAGACAGCCAGCCACATCAGTAACATCATTGTTGAGCCGCCGATGGCTGCCAGTTTTAAGCCGATGCCTAGAAATAAAGCTATTCCTAGAGCCATGAGGCCAATGATAAATAGCCAGTCGAAAAATGGATTTCCGGCTAAGGAGTGAAACCACGGATTGGGAGCATTAGCCAGAAAACCGGTAGTAGGCGAGACACCGTCCAGCCAGCCTTTGTTGGCGGCTGTGTTGTAACCCAGACCCCATATCTTATCCATTCCGGCCCAGAGAAATATCCATCCTAGGGCAATTCTAAGTCCAGCTATTAGCTTATTCATGTCATAAGTATACTCTTGGAGTCTATTATTGACAATGGAGCGCACTTACGATATAGTTGTCGGGTATTAAAAAGCTTTGAAAGAACTATGTTTGCCATTATTAAAACAGGCGGAAAGCAGTATCGGGTAACGGCAGGGGACATTCTCCGCGTGGAGAAATTACCGGCCGAAGTCAAAAATTCAATTACCTTTGATCAGGTTTTATTGATTGCTGACGGCGATAAAGTTGAGGTTGGTACACCGGTTGTGACCGGAGCTAAAGTTACCGCTGAAGTTGTACGTAACGCCAAAGCTAAGAAAGTTACTGTCATCAAATATAAGTCTAAGATCCGCTACAAGAAAACGGTAGGACACCGGCAGCAGTTTACCGAAGTCAAGATCGACAAGATTACAGCCTAACCGAAATTATTTATAAAAAAATAACCCGTTACTATACGGGTTATTTTTTTATCAAATTAACCATCAGAGTTAACCAAAGTATTTTACTCTCAATTACTATTAACTTTAGTACTCACCTCGCCGTTGGCTCAGGAGGCTTGTCACTTTTGTGACCATGGTTCGACGGGCTCACCATGACCAGGTCAAAAGTTAGTCGGCTGACACAGCAGTTGTCACCCTGAGGCTCTCGAAGGGTGAACTCGCCTCGGGCTATTTAAGATTAATGATTTTTCATTGGGCTCAAACAAGCATCCGACCCTCATTCGAGCCTGAGGCTCTCAGAGCCGAATGGCCAAACCCCACAGAGTGATTGTAATGACTGAATTACTCTATTCTCTGAAACAGAATTAGTCCTGGGCTTTTCCGACCTATTCGATCGGATGACGGGTGAGTTGACTATGGATATGATTAGATCTCCTGTCTATTTTCTAAAGCCGAGGAAAGGGTTACTTCGTCAGCATATTCTATAGTACTGCCCATAGGTAAGCCGCGGGCTGGTTTACTGATTTTGAGGCCAAAAGGTTTCAGGGTTTTATTCAGATAGACGGCCGTGGTTTCACCTTCGATAGTCGGATCAAGTCCCAGGATGATCTCATGGACCGATCGCTGTTTTAAACGTTCAATTAGTTGTTTGATACGAAGCTTATCAGGTGTGATGCCTTCCAATGGATTCATAGTGCCGTGGAGAATGTGGTAGACACCTTGAAAAGAGTGGACTCGTTCAAAGGCCTCTAAACCTTGACTGTCAGCTACCACGCAAATTAATCCTTGATCGCGCTTGGGATCGCGGCAAATAGAGCAGAGCGATTGGTCAGAGACGTTCTGACACTGTGAGCAAAAAAGTGTTTTATCCGAGGCTTCACTTAGGTCCGCAGCAAAGGCGCGTACCTCGTCGGTATTTTGCAATAAATAGAAAACCAACTTGGTAGCGGTTTTGGGTCCGATACCAGGTAGACTATCAAAATGATTGACGAGTCGCTGGACGAATTCAGGTAGGTGGGGCATATAAATGAAAATTTGCGAGCCGCGTCAGACGCGGCGAAGCAATCTAGTTTGTTAAGAGAGAAAGGCTAGATCGCTTCTCCCGCTGATGGTTCCCTTCGGCAGGCTCAGGATAAACTTGGCTCACCATGACAGCGGGATCGCGAATGTAGTTATTTCAGGCCAGGGATATCAAAGCCACCCATGGAACGCATTTTCTCCGCCATCAGTCTTTGGACTTTTTTGATCGCTTCATTGACTGCTTCACGCATTTCGCGCTGCAGCTGATCTTTTTTTTCAGCTGAGACATAGTCCGGATTAATGGTGACGGAGGTGATTTCTTGATTTCCGTCCATGGTGAGGGTTAGAGCACTTTTTTCGATGGTGACACTTTCAGTTGAGAGAGCTGACTTGAGCTGATTGGCTTGTTTCCGCAGATCATTGAATTGTTTTAGTTTATTGAACATAGTAATGACTATTGAATAGTAAATTATGAATTGTGGGGGAGCGCGGCGCCAAAGGTGGGTAAATCTGTTGGACTTTGATAATAAGATTGTGCGGTTGTGGGTGGAGGAGCAATAGCTGCCTGAGGGTGATCTTTCTGCTCCTCGAGGTTGCGGAAGGTAACGATATTTTCATCAAAAAAGAGTTTGACCAAGCCAGTCGGACCGTTACGATGTTTCTCAATATGGATTTCGGCTGTGTATTTTTCTTCTTCCGGACAGTCACGGCTTTTATCTTTGGCTCGGCGGTAGATAAACATGACGACGTCAGCGTCTTGCTCAATAGAACCGGATTCACGCAAGTCTGCCAATTTGGGGATAGCTGGTGAGCGAGCTTCAACCGCGCGGGACAACTGTGACAGAGCTAGTACCGGTACTTGCAGTTCTCGAGCGATGGCTTTGAGCGCGCGGGTGATCTCGGCCACTTCCTGCACACGGCTTTCCAAGCCACGTGATTCCATCAGCTGCAAGTAGTCAATAACGAGTAAATCAAGACCGTGCTCAAGTTTGAGTCGGCGTGCCTTAGTACGAACTTCCATCACGTTGGAAGTAGCCGAATCATCAATGAAAATCTTGGCCTCCGACAATAGTCCCATGGCTTGTCCAATGCGCGGGAAGTCATCGTCGCCTTCACGGTCCGATAATCTGCCAGTCCTCATTTTCCAGAGGTCTACGCCGGCTTGAGCGCAGAGCAATTTATCGACCAGTTGTTCCTTAGACATTTCCAAGCTAAAGACGCCGACGGTGGCGCGGCTTTTGACCGCTGTATGGCGGATGATGTCCAGAGCCAGCGTAGTCTTACCGATAGATGGGCGGGCGGCGAGGATGATTAAGTCAGATTTCTGGAAACCGGCCAAAATGTGATCCATATCATGGAAGCCAGTGGGGATACCGCGGATTTTACCGGCCTCACGATGAAGCTCATCGATACGATCAAAGGTTTCGGTTAAGACACTTTTGATCGGGACAAAATTTTGTTTCAAATATTTCTGCGAGATCTGAAATAGCTTTTGCTCGGCTTTATCCAGGATGCTGTCTACTTGGTCTTGCTCTTGATAGCTACTCTCGGCAATTTCAGAGGCCGCTTGTTCTAGGCGTCGTAGCGTGGCTTTCTTTTGGATAATTTGAGCGTAGTGCAGGACGTGGGAGGCAGAGGTGATGCTTTCGGTCAGACTGGCAATGAAACTGGCTCCACCGACGGTATCCAGCATTTTTTGCTCGCCGAGGGCATTGGAGACTGATAGGACGTCGATTGGCTCACGTCTCTCATAGAGACCAAGCATAACAGAATAGATATCGCCGTGAGCTGGTCTGTAAAAATCTTCCGGTTTGAGCAAATCAGCCACTTTGATCATAGCTTCACGATCGAGGAGTAAAGCGCCTAATAAGCTAATTTCGGCTTCTAGATTGTGTGGAGGCACGCGTTGCATAGTAGGGTCATTTTACACTCGTGCGGATTTAAATCAAGGTGACAAAAGTGTGACTATTTTGTTGACATATCAGCCAAAATTAGGTATTGTTCGTTAGTTAATTTCGGGGTCGTTAGTTCCCCGCCATATTCGCTTCGCTCATAAGCGGGGCAGGCAGCCTTCCAGGCTTCGCACGATCCTTAGTTCCTTTTCAATGTTTAGTATTTAGTAGTTAGAATTTAGAGTTTTCTTCAACATGGGTCGTTAGCTCAGCCTGGTAGAGCAGTTGCCTTTTAAGCAAACGGTCGCAGGTTCGAATC
>CAYHYG010000015.1:22124-23198 GCA_964360835.1 uncultured Gammaproteobacteria bacterium | reverse complement strand
TTAATAGATGCGCATAATTCTTTCTCTTCCTCTGGGTACTGAGATGTTTCACTTCCCCAGGTTCTCTTCTTTATCCTATGAATTCAGATAAAGATTACTGTTCTTCAAACAGCAGGGTTACCCCATTCGGAAATCTTCGGGTCACAGGTCGCTTATCACCTCACCGAAGCTTATCGCAGATTGCTACGTCCTTCATCGACTTTTGATGTCAAGGCATCCACCGTATGCCCTTGTGACAACTATCTAAAACTCTGAGAGCTTTAGGCCGCTTTATTGAAGTACAAAAGCGACAGTTGATCACGTCTCCTTACACCTTGCAAGGCGTAAGGTAAGCAAATAGACATTATTTTTATTGACTCTTACGAAATTAATCGTTTGAGTTACCCTGAACTGTCTAAAGTTCAGGGCGTCCTATGCCCGCAGGCATAGAACAAGATGCTCATGAATATTCAATTGTTAAAGTTCTTATACCTCGCTGCGCGAGGGTTCAGAAACATCCAGAAAGGTAGTAAGAAGATTTCCTAGCACTTTTCTGCAGATTTCTATGTTTTTTCAAGGAAATAGTGACTGAGAGGGAACAAAAAACCGCTTGGCAGCGGACGTTGGGGCACTAAAAATCCCAAACTCCACTACATGGTTACGCTCGTTAATGATAATGTCATATTTTGGCTAATATTAGATAATTATTATCAGAGTAGGGAGATAGGTTCTAGTTCGTAAGGAATTATAGAGCTAATCGGCTTCTTTGTCAAACAGGTGTAAATGACACAATTACATCTGGTTTTCAACAAGTTTTCCATATAAGTTGACAAAATGTAATTAATATGATAATTATTATTAATTCAATGCCCTTTACCAAGAGTCGTTTACAACGGTCATAAGGAGAATCTCCTATGTCACCTTCGTTTCTTCCTTACCTCTGGAGCCAGGCAACTGTCGGGCTCGACCTAGAAAAGACCATCAATTTACGGGCTATTGCCTTCAAAGCAATTGACCTGGCCGAGTCATGTGATGCAACCGACCTGTTTGAAATTCTGACTCAGGCGCGCAGAGTCGTGACTGAACTGCAGACCC
>CAYHYG010000015.1:0-22114 GCA_964360835.1 uncultured Gammaproteobacteria bacterium | reverse complement strand
ACTGCGTTTTTTCTGGCCCGCTCCAGAAAGTCAGCCAGCAGAACTGTATGACAGGCTCAAGGGTTTGGCGAACTACGCCGAACTGCCTGGAATGCATCCTCAGACACCGTCGACAACCCACCATTGAGAGGTGACTAATGATCTGGCCTGATGGATTTCCCCAGCAAGAAGTCAGGCTCTTGCTGAAGAAAATCACGATTTATCCTGACGACGGCGCTGTCGAGATTGTCAAACGCCTGAACGACATCCTCCAGGATGCAATCAATGATGGCACCGTCAGGAAAACAATCTCAATCTCAACAGAAGAGGGAACGGCTGTTTCTTTTCTCTACCTCAGAGGATCGATGGCGGCCAAACACAACATTTCAGCCGACGATGTACGTCGGATGAAGAGAGAATCATAACCTCATTGTAACAATAACCGCGGCGCGCAAGCGCGCCGCGGTTATTCTTTTTTAATTTTCTTCACTGACTAAACATGAAAATCCTCACTTTGTTCTTGCGATTCGTGTGCCTTCTTCAAAGCCAAATCTACTACCGCTATATCTCTCTCTAATCTTTGTCTGCGTGCAAGATTTTGCTCCTGTTCATAATAGTGCCGCAGTTGATTGTATGTTTCTGTCAAAACTTCAAATACAAATTTATATTGTTGGGCCCGACCACCTGGTATGACCCGTTCTATCGCTGGTAAATGTCTACGTTTAAAAAATTCTTTTTGACTAATCCCTCTTCTTTTCGACTCCTTTTCCAAATAATCAAGGTACGACATCTTGCTTGTCTCAGCTTCGGCTCTCAATTTCTTGTCGCGTTGAGTTGTCAAGCGATCATACACATTTGCATAGTCAGCGTCTCGGTCATGCCAATAAACACGATAAATTGGCCCAAGATCCAGATGTTCTGGTATATACCTCAATGGGCTTTTGGTGACTTCAAGGTTCTTATCTTCAAATGATCTCTGTACACCGATGTATATTGAATCTGATTCTTCTTCACCGTCAGAGAGCATAGCTTTATGATCAAGAACAAAATATTGATCAATTCCATCCAAATAATCTTCCATTTGTGTCGTTTCCGAACGAAATCCATGAATACCAAGATCGTTGAAATACTTATCCCAAACAACCGAATGTTCTCGGGCTGATACTGCTTGATTTTGATCTGCCCTGGTCCGCTCACCGTCGTACCTCTCTTTCAAACTATGAAATCTATGGTATCGATGAACGATTGCCTTTTTATGTAATTCTAAAAAAAGATATTTATTATCCCATTGTCGCATCCTTTCGCAAGCCCCTTCATAGAATCTATACTCAGAGCCGATATGCCTGAGATAGTCATCAATACTTGTTGACTCTATGTAATGTGGGCCGTAAGCAACCTGTACTTTCGCATTCGGCAGTAACTTTTCGTGTGCAGAAATAGAACTTATTATTTCGGGATGTTGAATAGTCTGATTTTCTCCAGGTATAAGTTCAGCACTATTAAATGCAGGCAGATTATAATCTTCTGGCAATTCAACTATAGGCTCCCAGTCTTCCTTTTTCTCAATAATCAGGCTGTCAGATGCAGTTTCAAAATTTAGCATTATATAGATTAATAATACTAATAGATTACCTCAGCTAGAGGCTGGTGTAAACCGAGGCAAGAAACAAAAAATCGCCTTGCGGCGTTTTAATGTTTTAGTCACTCTGATAGATGGCGGACTGTATCCCGCCTTGGCGGGACAATCTCCTCCATGCACCCCCCCCCAACTTCGGAGGGTAGGCCTGAAAGAGTTATATGTAAATGGTGGACCCGAGGGGGATCGAACCCCTGACCTCATCCATGCCATGGATGCGCGCTACCAACTGCGCTACGAGCCCTAAATTTTCTTTCGTGTCCTTCGACTCCGTCACGTCAGACGTGACTACGCTCAGGACATTCGTCTCGCTTCATTTAAGTAGCGTGGTCGAAACCATGAGCGACTCTGAGTGAGCGAAGCGAATCGAAGAGGAGTCGAATGGTGGGCGATACTGGAATCGAACCAGTGACCTCCACAATGTCAATGTGGCGCTCTAACCATCTGAGCTAACCGCCCGTAGTGTACCAATTTATTTATGTTGTTTCCAGATTTCTAAATTCATAATATAGCCGTCTTATTTATCATAGTGGCCGCGCCACCCGAAGCCTAATATCAGCTTTATCGATACCGAATAAGTTTGCACCACTACGCTAAAGCTTCGAGGTGCACCCTCCGCCTATGGCGAAGGGTGGTGCCGGAGAAAGGACTCGAACCTTCACGCCTTGCGGCACCAGCTCCTAAAGCTGGCGCGTATACCAATTTCGCCACTCCGGCTAGTTTTTACTCATGATTTATACTGGATTCGTTCCTTACTGTCAATAATTATATTGTCTATGTATAAATCAAACAGGCTACGTGAATCCATTCACGTAGCCGTTCGGTACACGCTTCAATCTGACGATTCAAAAAACTAACCGCATGCAATTTGACTATCGATCTTCAAACGAAGGCCGTAGGCATTGCCATGTCTTAACATTCCCCTATAGGAAGCTATTGTTTCTGGTGACGCCGTGGCGGTAATATTTTTGAACATTCTTCTCTTGGTGGTTGTACGCAGCACCGCGTGATGCGGAAATTGTACCCAACCAAGAAAATCAACACCGGATGAAAATGTTTTAATTTTTACCTTGTCGGGATGCAATGATAAACACAGTTTTTGATAAAGAAAATTTTCTAGCTCCAGCAGTAACCCTTCGAGTTGATTTCTATCTGCAGACAAGACAATAAAATCGTCAGCGTAGCGCAGATAATGATCTGCTTTTAATTCACGTTTAACAAATTGATCAAATTCGTTCATATAAACATTAACGAGAAGTTGGCTCGTGAGATTACCGAGAGGCAAGCCAATATTTTGCTTACCTTCAGTATGAAAACTTCCGATAACCCTGTCCAATAACCAGAGAATATCTTTATCACTAATATAGCTAGCCAAGATTTTCTTAAGGATCGCATGGTCAATGTTGGCAAAAAACTTTCGAATGTCGCATTGCAACACCCAACATGGCCTGGCGTAATTACACGAGAGTTTTCTGGCCAAATTCCTAAAACGATACAAAGCCTTATGAGTGCCTTTTTCACGTCTACATGAGTAGGAATCGAAAATAAATTTCTTATCAAAGTATGGATATAGTTCTTGGTATAGTAAATGATGCAACAAACGATCCCGCACGGTTGCTTTGTGGATGATTCTCGGTTTCGGGTCTGAAATGTTAAATTTTTTATACTCACCGTGAACATATAGTTTACTTTCAAGTTCCTGAAGAAGCAGATAGATATTGTCCATGAGTCGAGCCTGAAACAATAGAACATCCGTCCGTTTGCTTTTGCCTTTCAAAAATTCTCGCCAGGCGATGATTAGCTTGGGAAGGGTTATGGTATCATGATAGCTACGATCGAATTGTTTCATATAGTAATTATACCTATGAGTGTCACCCCCCCCACAACCTTCTATACTGTTAAAAGCCAAAGAGTCCTACTCCGAATGGTTTACGTTACTTAGTAATTTTCCCAGAGTCTATCGCCCAACGCTGGGCGCGAAGATTGAACACTATTTTCTGGAATTCCTCGAATCAGTCTTCACGGCTCTCTATCTAGCCCCCGACCAGAAAGCTATACGTCTAGCTAGGGCGATCTCCAAACTTGATGGCGTAAAATTCTTTCTCCAGTTGGCCTGGGAAAATAAATGTTTGTCTAATCAGCAATACGCGCAGCTGTCCGAAAAATTACAAGAAGTCGGTAGAATGCTTGGTGGGTGGAAACGGGGCTTGGAAAAGAAAACTCCCGCAAACTAACGGGAGAAACAGCGAGTTTCGGCACGACCACCTGATGTCGATCGTCAGCGTTCCAGACGTTGTCGTTGTCGAAGCGATTGACATTGGCTTTGAGCTTGCCGGCATTGACGTTGACGTTAGCGACGAAAAGGGATCCATAATGTGCATTATACCATCTGGATCACGACCACCCGAACTATCAGGGCGGTTGTATTTTATTTAGGACCCTAGAAGTCCTACAGTATACTACACCAACTGAACTATTTTTTAATTTTGAAATGCGACATCACCCTCTTGGAAGCCTTAGCCGACAAGATTCCCAATGAAACATTTCAACAATCTTGATCCTGAAGCCATAGCCTCAGAATAATACAAAACTGCATATTTCAGTATAGCTACAAAATTATAAACGTACAATTGATAGTTATAAATTTAATGTACAAAAAAATATCCCCCGAACTCCGTTAAGAGTCCGAGGGACAAAGAGTCAAAGAGCCCGTTTCGCTCTCGCTCAGCGAGGCGAGCTTGAAGCCCTAAGTCTCAGAGGTTCACAGTTGCGGCACGACCACCTGAAGCCGACCGTCAGCGCTCCAGACGTGGCCGCCGTCGAAGCGATGGACAGGGGCTTCGAGCTTGCCGGCATCGACGTTGACGCGAGCGACGAAAAATTCATCTGAGAACTTGAACAGGAAGAACGTTGCATACCCTTCCTGCCGGAGTCGGTTCCTGTACTCCTGACAGAACTTGATGATCTGAGACTGCTCCCAGATCAGTGTGTTCGGGTCACCGAGCGAGCGGAACATCTGGTTGAAGGTCGCGTTCTGCCGCAGTTCGTAGACCGCGACTCCAGTCTGTTGGGTCGGCCTACCTGCCGCATCTGTTCCCCAGTTCTTGAAATCTGGATCCAGATAGCCAGTGAAAACGTTCTTGGCCCGAGCCATGGTCTCTTGGCCGTTGGTGGCTCCGATCATGATCTTCTCGTCGTCGTAGAGACGGTGGAGCATGGGATGGGGAGCAGGCTCGTCGTTAGCATTGACGGAAACCGCAATCAACTCTGCGATGCGATCCGCCAGGCCATCCTTGTTCGTCCGGACATTATCCCAGCCCTCGTCTGCCCGGTCTTCAACCAGCCGAAGAACTCGACTGGTCAGAGCTTTGAGCGACTCGGTAATCTTGTCAAAGGCTGAGACGTATAAACTCTTGGGACGTGGCATCATGACCTCCTGTGATTACGGCTTGCCTCCTGCCCAATCTGTTTGATTGAGTTTAAGGCCTGCCGTTTGTGAACATACTTCTATAGGAAGAAGCAGCTAAACTGCCTCAATTTATGAAATGATAGGAACTACTAATATATTAAAATATAACATATTGCTTATTATATGTCAATATTTACTAAATAATTCTAGGCTAATCTTAGCCAAGATAAATATATATTTATCTAAAATTAGCCAAATCTTGAGAACAATTGCTATCCATACTATAATTCCTCAGCTATACAAGTGGCTCTATAAAAAAGCCTTTCTCATTTAATAATTATTGTGTATTCCATGACCACTGACATCATCGTCGACCTCCAGTACGGCGACTGCGCCAAAGGCAAAGTAGCTCACCATCTCTGTAAAAGCGAACCTTATACCCATGTGCTGCGTTATAATGGTGGTGGCAATGCCGGACATACGATCTATCACGAAGGTAAAAAGTTTGTCACCCACCAGATCCCTGTGGGTGTTTTCTTTGGCATCAGATCGATCATCGGTCCTGGTTGTGTACTCAATGTAAGAAAATTCCTCGAAGAATTACAAACATTAGAAGCAGGGGGCATTACCATCAAGGATCGCATTTTCGTTGCTAACAATACGCACATTGTGACCGAAGAACATTTGAACGAAGATAGCGGCGAGACCAAAATTGGAACCACCCGCACTGGCATCGGTCCAGCCTATCGAGACAAACATGCACGCACTGGAATACGAGCTGGAAGCATCCCAGAACTAAAGCCGTATCTGATCGACATCTACAAGGAGTTTCATCAGAACAAAAATAAAGTCTCCATCCTGTGCGAAGGCGCGCAAGGATTTGGTTTAGACATTGACTGGGGTGATTATCCATATGTCACTTCCAGTCATCCGACAGTAGCTGGTGCGCTACTCAATGGTATCCCTCACACAGCGGTACAAAATGTCTGGGGTGTAGGCAAGATTTATGAAACCTATGTCGGTGCCAAAAAGTTTGAACCAGAAGATCCGATATTTCCTCGTATCCGTGAAGCTGGCGAAGAATACGGCGCAACTACCGGACGACCACGTCAGTGTAACTGGCTCCACTGGGATCGACTGGAAAAAGGTATTCGTTTCAATGCAGTGACACATCTGGTACTAAGCAAGATGGATGTGCTGCGAACGGTAAACCGCTGGGCCGTGATAGTGGATGATCAACAAATTGATTTTGATTCTGAAGAAAAAATGAAAGACTGGTTAGTGACACGACTAGTTGCACTCAATATCCCTAAAGAAAATATCTTCTTCTCGGAGCATAAGGATAAAATTTAGCTGACTAATTTCAAAAAAAAGAATCGGCGCGCCCCACAGGGTCGCGCCGATTGTTGCAGTGGCAGTATTTACCAACGACGGCTCCACGGATCGTAAACCGGCTCAATACGCACACGTTTACGCGCCTGGTGAGCGGCTTCAAATTCTCGATTCAGAAGCCCTATCAGCTGTGAGACAGGAACCTCCCTCCGCTCTGCCTCTGCCTGGTAAAAGCTGGCTCGCCTCGCCTGACAGGCACGCTTCCGAGCCCACGACCGGGCCTGACCCGGGGTCCTCTTGTCGCCTCCCTGCCTCTGGCTATCGGCCGATGAAAGTTTACGACTTCGCATAATGAACCTCTCCTTTCTGACACCAGTAAACGTGCGGGAGAAAATCATTTATAGCCTATATGAGAAAAATTAGATCGTCAATATTAACAAACTAAATATATCTGAGTAAGTACCATTTATATAACCTTAGCCATTATTTACTCAAAACTCTGTACAAGCATTTCTGCTCCCGATATACTACCTCTCTATGACTGTAAATAAATATTGGCCAGCAATAATCACCCTTTTTATTAGTTTTATATCCATCTTCACTTCTCTAATGAGACAAGCTGTTATCAATTTTCAGACGACTAAAGAATTAGAATCAGTAGGAATCGTCGGACCGAAAACACGCACACTACTTAATAGTCTCTAACAATGCCGACCGACAAAAAAATACAAATAATCAAACCGTTGCTTAGCGACTCTTATTTGGTAATCATCAAGAATTCAGTCGACTCAAAAATCTGGCGTCGAGGATATGTGCTAGTCAATGGTAAACGAACCGAAATATATCGTAATGGCCAGCTGTCTTGTGCTTTTTTTGTCTCTAGTATTTTGAGACTATTTGATCTGATCGATGAGGTTCACGCGACAGTAGCTGGTACTATCAAAGATTTAAAAAAGAACCGCTGGCAGAAAGTGAGGAAACCGTCATTAGGAGATATTTTGATTTGGCAGGAAATAGAAGACAGAGATGGTCTAAAACATGCTCATATCGGTTTTTACATTGGTGGAAAGCAAGCCATTAGTAATAGCAGTCGAGCGCGCAGTCCCCAAAAACATCACTGGACCTATAACAATAAACGAAACATCACCGCCATCTATCATCGAGATATGTAAAAAGTTTGACAATATCGACGTCTGGCGTATGATGTCAATGTTTTTGTTCCTCGTTTTCATCTCATACAAAGGGGCGGATCATGACCAATCAGATAATGGAACTGCGTGTACTCGCTCTAGCGCTCTGGAATGCTCATGGCAACGTCGGCGTAGCCTTGCAGTTACCGGATGAAACTGCCAGACTGCTGATCCTCGCAGGTTATGATCAAATGGGTCAGATTCTGATCAGCCCGCGCCGTAAGCTTCGCAGCTGCTTTCATCTCAAACCAGACAGTCATCTGAAATCAGTCGAAGATGCTCTGGCTCGTTTCGGCCTCACCCTGGAGATGGCTCCGTCCGAAGTGACAGAAATCCTCAACGCCCTTATCCTGCCGTCGGAAGTGGTGGCCAAACTGTAACCCTCGCCCGAGAGACTCTCTCGCTCACGGCGGGGGTTTCTCTTATAATAATCGACTGCGCCGCTGCCAGATGATATAACCCCCGACCAACGCCCCAGCGGAGCCAAAATACAACCAGGGAAATCTCGCCGGCGTTGAAGGCGGTAATGATAAAATTTCTGAGCTGGTAGCCAACCTTTCATCAACAGCATCCACACGCTGCTCAACCTGAATGTCTGCGATTGTAATGGGTCGTATGACGAGGTCAGAACCGGAGGACATAATAATACCTCGAACCAACATTGAATAATCTTTTTCAAACTGAATCTCCGACCAATCAATATTGGGATGAAGATATACCGATAAACCAGACTCAGGCGTCTCTCCAATGAGAACTGTTCGTTTATTAATTTTCTGAATAGCAGAACGAACCGTCACATAATAACCAATCAACTCCTGATCAATATCTGTCAGCGCCACCTCTGTCGGCCAGTCTAAAGGATCCAGACTAGAAGAGACAATCTGCTCTGGAGTAGAAATCTTTATACGAGGAATATCTTTACTTTCGTCGACAGACGATGGAATAATTTGAATCTGACTGCCGGGTGGTAACGAAGCAAAATTGCCACTATGCAAATATACTTCCCAGACTTTATCATCATCAACTTCTAGTAGTCTGACGTAGATCCTCTGCTTATACCACAATCCTGGAGGCACAATCACTTGAGCAGATATTACATCCGGTGAGTCAGGGAGGACTACGGCCGACGTGCTGGTGCTCAGCGTCTCTGTCGTTAACCCCAAAACAGCCAGATTTTCATTTCCTGGGGTCGGCAGATCCGTCCAGTGCCATTCATCTTCTAATTGATTTAAGGCGTATGAATTTCCCTCAATGACATTATCATACGTCACAGCCGTTATTTCTTGGCCAGTAGCTGTCAGCAGACGCAAACTGTCTTTATCATTATTGAGAGCCAATTTGGTGGCTAGACGTGACCAAACTTGATATTGTCCAGCTGAAAATTTGGTTCCTTGAGGAAATCTGAATGGTTTACTACCGCCATCAGCATCATCCAGCATAAAGCCACTAACATCGACTTCAATCTGGCTACTATTATAAAGCTCTATCCATTCTTGATCATCGCTCCCTATCGGATTTGGCACAAACTCTGTAACAATGATTGCTTCAAAGTTGGCTTCATTATTTTCTAACGCTGACTCCCCCTCCTTTGGAGTCGTGCTAATAGTGGCGTTTGGCTGGGAAGATATTTTACTGCTGGCATCAGTGATGCTAATGCGGTAGGTTGTCTCAGCTGACAATCCTTCAGCGTCTGTCACCCGTAATAGGACCGTATAGCTACCGGCTGAACTATATTTGTGACTAATTGTTTTGCGATTGCTCGTCTGACCATCAGCGAAATCCCACAGATAGGCCAGCGCTTTGCCTTCTGGATCAGTCGAAGCACTGGCATCAAAGGAAATACTTCTGTTGACTCTGTATTCGTCAGCTGTGATGGAAGCGCTGGCTAGCGGTTTCTGGTTCAGAGGAAAAATGTTGACTGCGTCAGGAGTCAGCTGTGCTGTCCAGAGCCAACGATCATCCTGACGGGCCCAGCTTTGTGCTTCAACCGCTTGGCTATAATCAGCCTGATCGATAATTTCTCCAACGGTTGTAACCAGCTGGATATGATCGCTAGTATTATTAAGAGCGATGCCAGTCAGGCTTCGCGGTAGCAATAGATATCCATGGCTAGCAATTCGCTCAGAGCCAAATGGATAGCTATTAGTTCCGTCAGTTATTAGCAAGTCCAGTAGTTGCCGCTCTGCATCAGCTTCATTATAGAGTTCTATCCATTCCTGCGAAGCATCATCTCCGGCAGGATTGGGTAATATCTCATTTATAATTACGCCCTGATAATTTGTTGGTGGCACTTCATCGATAACTTCTTCAGAAGCTGGCTGACCAGGAGTACCGTGCAGTTGATATGATTGTTGCCAGTTGGTCTGATCATTACCAGCGGCCATATCTTTCCTCTCCAATGTTTTATCATTACCGCTAGCACCCCAGGAAGCATTAAAAGCAACTCTATCTATTACGGCTGAGTCGATGCTAAGGCTAGCCGACGAACTACTGTTGTTCAGATTAACGACCGAATCAAAAACAGTTCCCTGATAGCTGGGGTAGCGTTGCACGAATTGCTCAGCATTATCAGCTACAATCGCAAATTCACCAGCAGCCAGCGTTGAGGTGCCTTGATACAGTTGCAGCAGATGGGCACTACTGTCGATAAATCTCCACCCCGATCCAATAGTCGCTGCCTGCGAATCATTATTATAGATCTCTATCCACTCTTGTCCGCTATCACTGCCAGCTGGGTCATACATGATTTCTGAAATGAGGATTTGGGCTGAAGCTGATGAGGTAACAAATAGACTGGCTATAACTATGATCAAAGCTTTCATATGGTTTATTAGGTTTATAATCGTAATGCGTAAGACGTAAATCGTAATTAGAAATTTGTGTCGCTATTACGTATTACGTCTTACCTATTACGCTCAATATTATTTCGAGCAAGGACCAGAAGAACAGGGATGAAACTTCCGGCCCAAGCTCAAAACAACGTTGTTTGCTAGGCTAGGTCCTCGACAGCTAATTCTTCCTTGGCTAGGGCTTCGGCAGACTTGTGACCGGTCTCATCCTTGGCGCTTCGGTGTCCTAGCATGATCAAATCTTCTGCTACCACCTCAGTCACATATCTTTTTTTACCCAATTTGTCTGTCCAGTTGCGACTGGTCAATCTTCCTTCAATATATATCTTGGAACCTTTCCTCAGATATTCACCCATAACATCTGCTAATCTACCCCAAGCCACTAAGTTGTGATATTCGACTGACTCCTTTTTCTTTTTTGTCTGCAAATCGCGCCAGATATAGTTGGTGGCTATTGTAGCGCTGGCTACTGACTGGCCATTAGTGGTCTTGCGTAAGATTGGTTCTTTGACCAAGTTACCGATGAGGGAGACTTTATTGAGATCCATATATTTTTTGTTGAGTTAATTATTCTAATAGTAAAACGTAAATCGTAATACGTAATCTGCCGTTGATACTTGATAATTACGTCATCATACTAACCTCCGTGATTGATCTGATGAGACCATTTATTAATTGATTAGTTCTAATTATTAATTCTTCGATCGATAGAGCGCTACTTTCAGATAAATAATGCAAATCTCTAGCTATAAGAATAATTGACTGAATTTCTCGTAGCGATCCTCTCGCATGATAATAGAATCTTTGTTTATCTTTAAAATGATAACGACCAAATCCTTCTGCAATATTTGAGGTAACCGAACAGGTGGCCCGTCGAAGTTGTGACGTTATTCCAAAGCGCTCAGCTGTCGGAAATTGCGCTGTTACCTTATATATCATCAATACCAATTGATGGGCTTGTTGCCAGGCATCGAGCTGTTCAAAGCTATTCATTGTAGTTATTTATATAATCGGCTATTACGGGTTACGCATTACGAATTACGACTTATAATCGCCTTCTTGACATTTTTCATCCTAATTTTTACTATACAAAAGCAGGCTGCCACGTCCGACGTGGTTGTCCTCAAAATCGCTTTTCCCGTAGTCACCCGGAGTTCTAACAAAGGGTGATTTCGGTTTTTGGGAAGCTTTTCATTTTTCCCAATACATTTTAGCCGTCTGATTGTCTGTCTGTCTTTAACTTCGTTAGAAATTTATCCATTTTTAGCTCTCTGTGGCTTCCAACAGCCGTCTTTCTTGGCTAATATTAGATAAATTTCCTTAAAATTATAGCACGGGTGTTCCCTAAAATAAATATCTGACAATTTTAAAACCCCTCCGTTTCCGGAGAGGTTACCTGTCTCATTCCTCTTTGAGACCATATTGACATAGACGTTTTTCCTCGAGGTCGCTCCATTCTGACCACAGCATCTCAGTCCGCTGGTGCAAGTACGTCTCTAGCGGAGGAATAACGTAGGCGAGGCCAGCTGCTAAGCGGCCCCAGATCCACATTGACATAAGATTTCTCTTAATAAAGAACTGAGAAACCTCCAGAGCAAGGAGGTTTTCATTTTTCTGCCGTAAAATATTTTTACGGCGGACTATCACTATAGCAAAGTAGGTGAGATGTTCAAGGCTTTAGGTGTTGATAAATAAAAAAATTTTATTCCGTCAAAATTTTGAGCAGCCACCGACGTTCTGTCGGTGGCTGCAACTTCTAGTTCTAAGATTCCATTCGCTTGTCTTCTCCTGACAAAGTGAGTTGAACCGGTTTGGCCAACAATTCTACCTTGTATCTTCCGCGAAGCGACTTGACCATCACCCGACCGATGAGGCGCGCCGGCTTGATCAACAGATCACCGATCTGCTTCATGAGCTGTCGTGCCTCATCTGTTGTAGACGGAAACTTACGATTCTCCTTCTTTCTGTCTGCCATGGGTACTCACCTCCTGTGATGGATTGCTTTCGTTTGGAAGAACTGACTTTTTACCTCAAACCTATCTTAGATACTATTGGCTATTTGTCAATTTGCCAGAAACTAGGACCCTCAATAGTTGAAGTACTAACCGCTATGCCAAATCGGTTGTGAATGTCCTGCGCTTGGTCCAATGGCAGCGGTCGTGGCTGTGCGTAGTCATAAATTTTAAACGGGTGAAGTTCAACAGACGAAACCTCTTTATCTAAAAAAATAAGCTTAACAGCTAGACCTTCGCGTGTCTGGTCAGAAAACATTTGGTCAAAAACAAAATTTCCTAAGCTATAAAAAATATATTTACCTCTGTATCGCTCAATATTTTGCACTACATGCGGATGATGTCCAATGACGACATCGGCTCCGGCATCAATCGCCTCATGAGCAAAGGCCGCCTGACGATCATTGGCGCTCCGACTATATTCTTTACCTGAATGCATAGAGATGATGGTGACATCAGCTGAAGCTTTGGCCAACATCATTGCTACTTGCAGATTTTCGTTGGTCATCAGAGCCGTTCCACCACTATCGACCTGGGCGCCATAGGAATCAGGCACTATATCGTCATCATTAAATGATATAAAAGCAAAACGTAAACCCTGACGTTCGATAATAGCTGGTTTAAGAGCCTCTGCTAAAGAAGTACCAGAACCACTATGGAGAATCTGCGCTCGATCTAAATTCTCCCAAGTATCAATTAAACCCAGCGGGCCATAGTTAAGACTATGATTATTGGCCAGCGACACGACATCAATACCGGCGCTGTAGAGCGCTATCTCAGATCAAGGGTCAGCATGAAAAGTGGTGGAGTCCGTCGGCACCGGTGGTCCGGGTGTTATCGGGGTTTCTAGATTGGCAAAAGTAATGTCAGCTGATGATAAGAAAGCCGTAGAACTGGCAAAGGGATAATTATTGCCATACTGACGCATTTTAGCTGCTACATTGCGAGAGGTCATAATATCGCCGACAGCTACAATAGTTGTCGATGTTGCTATTCTTTCCGGCTCCTCTCTGATTAACGGTAAAGAAATTAAACTTCCCTTATTGTTGTTACCTATTAGAAAAGGTGAAGTTTGACGCAACTGATATAAAGCCAACCAAGAGCCAATACCAACGATCGCTAAACCCCCCAACCAAAAATATCTTGTTTTTAGCCTCATGTTGATATGATACTCGGAAAAGCTAGAAAACAAAAACAGACCATTTGGTCTCGTTCTTATTGATATTATTCACAAACGTTCAATTGACGGATTCTCTCTACGGCAGAAAGTACTTGGTTAGGAATTACTACTTCAACAATATCTCCCTTCTGGGCGTAGTTAATCAGTCTATCAACCTCGGTAGTAAGACGATTAACCCGACTGGGAGTAAACCAAGATTCTGGTAAAGGGAAGGCACTTCCATAAACAACAATCTCCGGAAACTGTTTCCGAAAAGTAGCACACGATCTCCGCAACAACGGTGGCATGGCGCAAAGGATGATGGATTTAGGGTTGACTCCAGTTTTACCAGCTGCCATCATTCCCATAAGGACATTCTCCAAAGAATTAGTGGACTCTCTTTCCAAAATAAGGCAACTAACAGAAATTTTATTTGCGATCATAATAGACTGGTAGAAATCAGCTTCTGTCTCAAATCCCGCTGGGATATCATCTCTACCCTTTCCAGTAATAATTATTACCGGCGCTTTTCCCTTTTTCCATAGTTCCGCCGCGTGCTGTGCCACTTGTGGCTCGTAATGCCCGAAAACAAAAATAGCATCACAAATGGGCAACTTTTCTAATGGGACACTGTCTATCAAAAAATCCGTTACTAGATCAATAGATGATTGAAGATTCTGCAAAGTTTCATCATTTTTTTTCATAGATCAAAATCTAGTTAACCAACCACATTTAGAACCCTCTCTAACTCCTCCACTAAATTCCTTACTTCCGCATATTCTATATCACCACGTTTTCCGTATTTCCTAATCCTCAAAAACTCTCCCCAAACTCTGCTAATTCCAAACTTAAATGTATGCCAATTATCTCTGCTAATTGGTTGGGTCTGGCTAGGATAGATAACCTCAAATGAATGTAAAAGTATCTCTGCTTCTGGTAAAAATTTTCGGAGTGTCAGATAGCCCCTCCCTGCATCATGGGTCTTAAACACCATCAGAATTTTCTTAGCTATTCGAAACTCAGGGAATTTTAAAGTCTCGGTTACGTTTTCTAAACTGTTCGTTGACTTCGTCTCTGTAAAAAATCTAACGCTTTTAAATGAGTCATGGTCTATAGTCTTCAGTGTTAGTAAAGACTCCGGTTCTTGATGACCAAGATCAACTCCTGATTCGGCAATGCCACCGGTGAGAAATACCTTATCTGTAATTCCTAAATGCAAAAGACTAGTTATCTCTTTAGCTAAATCTTCATAGAAATGAGCTGTGCCATAAGCGAAAATTGCATCAACTTTTTGTATACTATTTTCTTGGCGAAAACAAAGTTGGGTTAACAGCTCTATGGCTCGAGGTTTTAGTTGAGGAGCTTCAGGGTTGCGTTCGATTTCTTTCATCTTATTTTCATTGGTGCCGAGGGCGGGACTCGAACCCGCAAGCCCTTACGGGCGAGAGATTTTAAGTCTCTTGTGGATACCAATTTCACCACCTCGGCAAACTTAAAAAGCTTCACCAGAAGCTTACATGAACTGTCTATTATTTTCAATAACCCAGGGTATCCCTCAAAATAATCTTAATCTGTTCCCGTCCGTAACCACTTTTTAAATATCGCTCTCTCGCTTTAGCATCTTTCCTGCTGATAAAGCACTCATAGTAGACTAGTTTCAGCGGGCGGTGGAATCTAGTCGATATTACTTCGCCCGCTTGATGCCTTTGTAATCGTACCTTAAGGTTTGCTGTTTCACCGATATATAAACCCTGATCCTTAGTAGAGCGCAAAATATATGTGTAGTGAGTTTTGTTCATAAATTGATATGAATAAACTCCCTATTTTTAAATTACCTGGCCGCGTCAGACGCGACTCACCTCGTCAACCGCGTAACCGCGTTTGACGCGGTGGAGCGAGTGGCCGGATTCGAACCGGTGACCTTCTCCTTGGCAAGGAGACGTTCTACCAACTGAACTACACTCGCATACATTATTGAGTAACGGATTTAATAATACCGTCACTGACAATTCTATCAATATAATCCTTTCGTTCCCATGCTTTTATTTTTTTCTCGATCTTACGCGCTAAAAGCAATATCTCAAACTTCTGAGAAAAAACCAGTTTTATCTCCCCCATCCGTCGAGTAGTCTGGGTTTGCCTCAACCTTCGTTCTAAATTCGATGTGCTGCCAATATACTATCTACCGGATGTATCTGACTTTAATATATAGACAATGCCTTCAGACATACGAACTAATTTCTGTCCCGACGTCCGAAGGAGTCGGGACCCCGATCTTGCATCGGGGCACTCGCATATAATCTTCGAGAAGCTACTGAAGCTGTTCAAATACTTACCTAATTGGAAGTACAACCTATACTAACACGGACATTATAAAAATCAAGGTCTGCCGCAATACTCTACTTATAAACTCTGGATCGTCTGCTGTAAAGCGCTGGCCTGTCGTTCCGCTATACGTCCTTGAAAATAGATAAAAATGCCAAAAACAATTATCACCAGGAAAAAGTTTAGAATAAAAATCAGTCGCGGTTTGCTTAATGAATAATCCAACATACTACTCAATTATTTCAATTAACTTGTGTCGGCTGCGTAGTCCCTGTTTAATCATAACGTTATTACTAGCTCTGTCAAAATGTTGAGCTAAAATCTTGATCAGTCGTTGATTGGCTTTGCCCTCAATCGCTTTACCTTTTATTTTAATTCGTAGACCATTTTCTGTCACTTCTACACCCTCCTGACGACTCTGGGTAATAACTATGATCTCAACCATCATGCTATTTTTTTTATAAGCCCTTGATGTATTAACTTGTTAGAAATTATTACTGGTTGGTCATAGACCATTTTTTCTACACCTTCTTTATCGGTATAAATCCCGCCTGCTTCGCGAACGATCAAACCACCGGCGGCCAGATCCCAAGGCATCACCTGAGACAAGATGGCTGCCTCGAGATGACCCGCGGCCACATAGCAAGCCGAGACAGCGGCGCTACCGATGCTACGACATTTTATCTTCTGTAATTTCCAGCTAGTAAACCACGGGAGAGTCTGGCGATTGAATTTCATATCATGACTAAACTCAAAACTTACTATCGAACGGTTCAGATTAGACTGGTTGGAAACGTGAATCCTTTTTGTCCCTTGACAAGCGCCTTGTCCGGCTACTGCCCAGAACAATTCTCTGGTCAAAGGAATATAGACCACGCCTAAAAGCGGTTCTCCTCCATACATCAGGCCGACTGAGACAGCGAATAGTGGATGGTGAATGGTAAAATTAGTCGTGCCATCGATCGGATCAATCTGCCAAAGGTAACGATTTTTGCGACCGGTAGATCCATCTTCTTCACCGTTTATCTGGTGGTCAGGAAAATGCTGACGAATAGTCTGACGAATCAACTTCTCTATTTTGACATCATACTCTGTCACCAACTCCAGATGCTTCTTGTATTTCTCCCCGCTGCGTCGCCTGTGTACTGCAAATCCTTTGAGCGCCAACTCACCGCCACGCAGAGCGGCAGTGCGGGCTGTGTGCAGTAGGGAGCGTATGGGAATGCTAACGGCGGTAGCCTTTGAATTTTTTGATCGTTTCGGCATATGTTTGTTTTTCGGCTGGTGTCTCTAAGATGAGATCAACCTTAGCTAATTTTGATTGCTGAATTATTTGTTTAAATGTCTGCCAGCCGAGAAATCCGTGACCGATATCAGCATGACGATCACGATGAGTATTAAATTCAGGTTTGGAATCATTGGCGTGCATCAACATCAGACGAGATAAACCTAATTTTTTTTCGAACATTGTCAGCCAACTCTTTAGCTGAGCTGGGGTACGGATATCATAGCCGGAGGCAAAGCCATGCTGTGTATCCCAGCAGATTCCTAGGATATTATTTTTTTTCAACTTTGCTTCAACACCTTTGATAATTGCAGCTAATTCTTCTATCGTATCACCGATGATGGCACCGGAGCCAGCCGAGTTCTCTAACAAAAACTTGGTCGTCCCTTTGTAACCTGTTAGTAGTTTCACAATTCCGGCGATAACCATCTCCACACCTTTGGCTTCACCCACATCTTTGGCACTGCCGAGATGCGTCATCAAGCCCCTAACGCCTAGAATACTGCCCCGTTCCAACTCGTCACGCAATACTGCACTCGAGCCATAGCGAATCTTGTCATTGGTCGAAGCAAAATTAATATAGTAAGGAGCGTGAATATAAGTTGCCTGTATCTGATGTTGTTTCAAGGCCGCTTGCCAGTCTAAAATAATCTCCCTCGTCAATTTTGGTGCCGGGCCACCCCGCGGTGAGCGAGAAAAAAATTGAAAAACCTCCGCGCCTTCTTGAGCGGCGCGCTCCGGTGCCAAATGAACTCCACCGGCGGCAGAAGCATGAAAGCCAAAATACATAATTTCATTGTAGCATATCATTTGACATCAACCATAAACTTGCTAAGGTTCTCAGGTAATCGTACACCAACAAAGGAGGAATGATGACTATCGATGAACAGAACCCGGTCATCCGCTGGGGCATGAAAAAGTTCTGCCTTTTTCTGGAAGACTTCGCCGAAGCTATGATCTCGCGTCACGATCAACTCGGTGAACCTGGGACGGTCATTTTCCCGACACTTCAAGTCACCGTCGGGGCGACACCGGATACGACCAAGTTCGAACCCTGCATGGGCACTGAAGAGTTGCAGGATCCGCGTGCTTTCTACCAGGGACTCCGAACACACGCCCAGGAGATTTTGGAAATGTTGAAGTAGTCAAAAAACCCCCGCCGCGTCTGACGCGGCGGGGGTTACACATATTTTCTCATTTACTTGGCCAACTTCTCAGTTATAATCTGCATCACCTTTTGGTGCGCTAGAGTATTTTCCAGATAATGGCGATAGTCGTGTCCAGTTAAAATTTTCATTATTTCCGCATTGTCTTTGTAACGTTCACGTTCCAGAGCCAGCGCCGCATCGACTTCCTCCGTCGTAACTTTGACTACCTGATCTTGAGCTAGTTGTCGCAAGATTAAAGCTGCCTTAACCCGTATTTCCGCTTGTGGTTTAAAATCAGTTTTTAACTGTGTTTCGTCCTTCTTGAGACTTTGTAAATAATCAGACCAAGACAAATTTCGCTGTTCGACGCTTTGCTGTAACTCTCGAACCATTTTTGCTGTTTCGTCTTTAATCAACAATTCTGGAATAGGACTGAAGGTAGAGAGGCTGATAATCTTCTCAATACTGTCTTGTTCCCAGCGCCGATCAAGATCCAGTTGCTGCTCTTGGAGTAGGCTTTTTTTCAATTCCTCTTTCCAGTCAGCCATTGATTTACCAGACATTTCCTTGGCCCAATCTTCTGTCATCTCGGGAAGCAACCGTTCCATTACAGTGACCATTTCTACCTTGAAGTGAGCTGGCTTACCTGCCAAGTGTGGCTGATAGTAAGGGTCCGGAAAAGTCAGATCAAATTCTTTCTTTTCACCGGCCTTCATACCGATGATTTGTTCTTCCATGCCTGGGATCATAGTAGCCGATCCGAGTAGTAACGGATATTTATCAGCCTTGCCGCCTTCAATCACCACGTTATCAACTGAAACCTCAAAATTAATAATTGCCTTATCTTGCAACTTGGCTGGGCGATCGATTGCTGCTTCTTTGGCTTGCCAGTCAGCGAAACGCTGAATCGCTTTCATCAATTCATCTTCGGTAATCGAGGCTATTTTCTTTTCAACCTTGAGATTTTGCCAGTCGCCCACTTTGACGGTTGGCATTAAGGTCAGAATAGCTTTGAATTTCAAAGGCTGACTGGCGGTGTATGTTTCGATATCAATCTGCGGCTGACCTATGAAAGCAATTGCCTGTTCTTTGATCGCCTCAGACAAACTGGTCATAATCACGTCTTGTAATGCTTCCTGATACAGAGCTTCCTCGCCAAATCGAGATTTGGAGACCTCATAGGGAGCTTTGCCGGGACGAAAGCCGGCTAAAGGAGATTTGGCTGATAGACGAGTAGCTGCCTGCTCCAGAAACGGCTGTAAATCCTCGTTTGGGCGTTCGATCGTCAGACTGACCTGACTCTGAGGTAATGTTTCTTCTTGGATGTTCATATTTTAATAATTGTAGGGACAAGTCGCGACCTGTCCCTACAATAAATGAAATTAAAATTATAAGAGGATGGCGACCAGCAATAAAGCCACAATGTTGAGAATCTTAATCATCGGATTAATAGCCGGACCAGCAGTATCCTTATAAGGATCACCAACAGTATCTCCGGTCACGGCGGCTTTGTGCGCCTCACTGCCTTTACCGCCAAAGTTACCCTTCTCAATATACTTCTTGGCATTGTCCCAAGCGCCTCCACCAGAGGTCATAGAAATAGCCAAGAACAAACCAGTGACAATACTTCCGATCAGCAGACCGCCGATCATCAGGATAGCTGTCTCGCCTCGAAAAATAACGGCAATCAAGATCGGTGCTAGGACCGGTATCAAAGCCGGTACGATCATCTGACGCAGAGCCGCCATAGTGACGATATCAACGGTACGAGAATAATTGGGTTTTGATTCGCCGGTCATAATACCGGGATCATTTTTGAACTGATCGCGGACATCTTTGACTACTGCGCCGGCCGCCTTGCCGACAGCTTCCATAGCTAGAGCGGAGAACCAGAACGGCAATAAACCACCGATAAATAATCCGGCCAATACATATGGATTGGATAAATCAAATGCCCCGGTGAAGCCTCCCTTATGTAATTCAATCAGATAGGCGTTAAAGAGAACAAGCGCGGCCAGTCCAGCCGAGGCAATAGCATACCCTTTCGTCACCGCTTTGGTCGTATTACCTACAGCATCCAGAGGATCAATTATTTCTTCCCGTATTTTCTCATCCATACCACTCATCTCAGCGATACCACCAGCGTTATCGGCAATTGGTCCGTAGGCATCAATAGTGACAATCATACCGGCCAGAGACAACATAGCCATAGCCGCGATAGCCACACCATAGACACCGGCCAACTGGAAGCTGAGTAAAATTCCAATGACAATAACCAACACCGGGAAAATAGTCGCCCGCATAGATAGGGCCAGACCAGCGATAACATTGGTACCATGTCCGGTCTCTGAAGCTCTGGCCACGTTCTGCACTGGCTTGTAACTGGTCGATGTATAGTATTCAGTAATGATGACCATTAAAGCCGTGACGCCGAGACCGACTAAAGCAGAAAGATAGATATTCATGGCGCTGACCGATGTCAGATCTGACATCATGTTCATGGTGATAGGATACAACGCAATAGCTGACAACACTCCGGCCGCAATCAAACCTTTATAGAGAGCTCCCATAATATTCTTGCCGGATCCGAGACGGATGAAGAATAAACCGATGAGCGAAGTAATAACCGAAATACCACCTATGACCAATGGGTACATGATTGCTTCGGGTTTATCCAGAAATGTCAGAGAAGCTACCAACATAGTAATGACAGAAGTGACAGCGTAGGTTTCAAATAAGTCAGCAGCCATGCCAGCATCGTCGCCGACGTTGTCGCCGACGTTGTCAGCAATGACAGCCGGATTACGAGGATCATCTTCAGGAATTCCGGCTTCTACCTTACCAACCAAATCAGCGCCGACATCAGCTGCTTTGGTGAAAATACCACCGCCCAGTCTAGCAAAAACAGAAATGAGACTGGAGCCGAAAGTCAGACCGACTAAGTGATAGACATCAATACCAAGGGCATACAAACCACTGACGCCCAGCAGAGCTAAACCCACGACCAGAAATCCGGTAACAGCTCCGCCAGAGACAGCGACAGACAGAGCAGCTGCCAGACCTTTCTCGGCGGCAGCAGCGGTGCGAACATTAGCTCGAACAGCAATGCTCATACCAATGACACCGGCGGCAGCCGACAAGACAGCACCGATCAAAAACGACAAGGCAGTCTGCCATCCGAGAGACGGTATGAACCAGATAATTACAAATAAAGGCACGGCAATATAGGCCACTGTCTTGTACTGTCGTTGCAGATAAGCCTTAGCGCCTTGTTGAATGGCGCTGGCAATCTCACGCATACGATCGGTGCCAGTAGGTTTCTTCAAAATATTGCGAGCTAGGAGAACTCCGCCGACTAGAGCCGCAACGGCGGCTAACAAAGGAAAATATTCACTAAGTAACATAGGTAATTCTAATTAGTAATTATGAAGCTTGCTTAGCGGAATCATCTTCCGCAATAGGTTCTTGATTAGTCACTTCTGACTCTGTCGTTTCTGAGGGCTCAGGTACTGTCTCGCTTCCGGCGGCTGCTTCCTGAGGTTGTAGACGTGTACCATCAGGTGCAGTGATATCAATCTTCCAACCAGTTAATTTGGAGGCTAGACGTACATTCTGGCCAGCACGACCGATAGCCAACGATAACTGATCTTCGCTCACCGCTACGCTCGCCACCTTATCTTCCTCGTGTAAGGTAACTGCTGTTACCTTGGCTGGTGACAAAGCCTGCGTAATGAAGGTCTCCACATCAGAGTTCCATTCGATGATATCAATCTTCTCACCACCGAGCTCT
>CAYHYG010000014.1:0-23221 GCA_964360835.1 uncultured Gammaproteobacteria bacterium | reverse complement strand
AACACCAAGTCTAGAGGGTTACTTCCGCCTGGCTGACGGACTATATCCTCGCAACTCTGAATTTAATACGGTAGCACCTAAGTTGCCTTAAGCCTTCCCTTAGATATAAGCAAGCAGTAGCTCCTCAATGCAACACGCTTTTAGAAGCCGTAGCCGCTAAAACTCTGGTTGTTTTCTCTTGAAAGAGAGAGTTCGGCGACAGTAATCCGTAGACGACTGTTCATAAGCCTAGACTCCGAAGATAATTATACCTAATAAAAAACGGGGGTCGTCCACATTGCTGTGGATAACCCCCGGCTGCGCCGGAGATCAAGAATCAAATGACATGGAGTCAAAAGGCTCAAGCTATCAAGCTGTAAGTAACACGTTACTGCGGAAGGAAGCCGGACACCGAGCCATAGCTGCCGTAGGTACCGCCCACGTGGCCGGTGTCGAACTCGACCCCGTCGTCGTCGAAGTAGAAGATCGGGGCGCCGCCGAACACACCACCGGCTCCCGGAGCAAACTCATCCCCCGCACAGTCGATCCAGAGATCGTCGTAGTGCTTCAGACGTTCCGGGTGGGTCAGGAGCATGATGCCGATGGCAAATGCTCCAAGACCGAATTCCGAAGCGAGAAACGTGGCGCGCGAACGACGAACCGACTTGCCGCGGTAACGAAGACCGAACTGAGCAGGTACGACCAGGAGGTCGTTGCCAGGCTGCTGTTCGGCCAGCCGCTGGAACATCATCGCGGTACGCGAAGAGATCCGCAACTGCTTGTCACCGAGTTCACCTTCCTGGTAGTTGGTGAACTTGCCCTTCCTGGCCTTCTTGATCAGACCAAGAACCTGCTCCACCGCCGCACCGTAGGTCGGCGCGATCAGTTCCCAGCGCGGGATGACGAACCATCCTTCGGCGCCGGCAGGAAGCGGATTGTTGGCGAGCTGGTCATTGGCCGTCACCAGATGAGGGAAGGGCTTGTACAAGGCGGCCAACTGTTCGGCGACAGTCTTCGGCTTGTAGCCCGAGAGATAGCCGTAAGTCGACTCCGTCTCCTCATCGGCAAACTCGTTGGAAATGGAAAGCCGACGAGTAGTGCTGACGATCACTTCGGCGATGGCCAGCTTCAGCTCATCCCCGAATTCGATAACCCGCTGCCAGCCCGCACTGTCGGTCTCGACCTTTTCCAAGGCGAGTTCCATGCCATGCTTGCCGGCGTCTTCCACCAACCGTTCGTACTGCTTCTTCTGACCACCGGTCATGCTGGATGTGATCGATGTGCTCATCGTCATCATCCTCCTTTGCATAGTAACCGTTTGTAACTCCCGAAACGCTCGGGTAGCGCCTGTTGTGACACAGGAATTTTATATAGACAGGATTTTCATCCTGGAAATTCATTTAAGGAACACTACAATTTAGAAAAAATGTTGGGGGTTATCCAACAGTCGATATGCTGACTGTGGACAACCCCCAATTTTGCCCGCCTGCGGCGGATCAAGGAATCAAACCCTTAAGAAGGTTCAACCCCTCGAGGTTCAAGGTTCTGGGTTACTGCGGAAGGAAGCCGGACACCGAGCCATAGCAGCCGTAGGCAAGGCTCACGTGGCGGGTGCTGAACTCGACCCCGTCGCCGCTGAAGTCGAAGATCGGGGCGCGGCCGAACACACCATCGGCCCCCGGAGCGAATTCGTCACCGGCGCAGTCCATGTGGAGCTGCTCCCAGCGAACCAAGCGCTCGGGATGCGTCAGGATCATGCATCCGACGGCGAAGGCTCCGAGACCGAACTCATTGGCCACGAAGACCTCACGAGCCCGACGAACGGAACGACCACGGTGCCGAATGCCGAACTGCGCCGGAATGATCAGGATATCGCCCTGCTGCTTCTCGGCGATGGCCTCGAGCATCTGGACGGTCCGAACATGCTGGCGAAGACGCTTGGCATCCAACTTGCCTTCACGCCAGTTGTAGAGCTTACGCGAGGCAGCGATCTTCTCGATCACGAGATTGACCGCACGGCTGTAACGCTCGTCCGGATCGGTGACATCGGTGAAGAACCGTTTGGCCACCGCATCGATGGATGGGATGGCGAACCAGCCGTCAGCACCGTTCGGAAGTTCGAGTGTCGGCAACACCTTCTCGATGTAGTCCGAGGTATAACCGAGCGAAAGCCCGAAGATACCCGCGAGGATATCAACCTGGACGCCGATCGGCTTCAGACCCTTGTACTCCGAGGGGTAGGTGTAGCTGGAACGAACTTCTTCGCGGGCGAACTGGTTGGTGGCCGAGAGGCGCTCGATGAGCTCCTTGAGACCCTTCTTCAGTTCGTCGCCGTTTTCGTTCAGACGCTGGGCACGTGCGTCGTCGAGGCCGCTCTTGTCATAGGCGGCTTCAAACATCCGCACTGCCTGGAGACCCTTGGGATCACGAGACGTGATCAATGCCGTTGACATCGTCATCATCCTACCTTTCCCTAATTGGTCATCTACCCGAAACGCTCGGGTCACACGCCCCGCCGGTTGGCGGGATAAATGTCTCAGGAATGAGACGAGATTTATATAGACTATTTACAATCTACAGGAATCTCATCTCATTCTTTCCTAGAACCTTAAAGTCTCATAAAAAGACTATTTTGAAGGAACTTTAGCTAATATTAGCTTAATATAGTATTATACCACCAAATAACTCTAATGTCAAGTTAGGCTATTTTACCAATACTCTCTATAGACAGCCTAGCATATAAATGGCGTATAGAGTAAAATACTGGTAACAATATACGCCTAAACCCCGCTTTTAGCGAGGCATGGCACAAAACTACCCGTCCAAGGTAATGAACTCCTCGTCAGGAGTACCTTGGACGGTTGTCGGCTGAAAGGTCGGCAGGTAGGCTGAAAAGCTTGCCGCCTGGCGGGGAGCTTTTTGCTCCTACCCCGGCTTTAACAGCCAGTATATTGTTCCTGTCTTACAGTAGGTAAACTGTAGGTAACTTTAGCTTCACTAATACGTGAAATCTGCTAAACTTAGGTCACAATTTATAGTCGCCTAAACTCGTTTAACAACGGGCATGGCGCAAAAACCTATAACAGTTAAAGGGCTCATCATCAGAGCACTGTTATAGGTTATCGTCCGAAAGGATGGTAGGTTCCGCAAGGGATCGCTGGTGGTGGGCTTTTTGCGTACTCACCAGCACTTATTAACTAACCATATATAAGTATGGCGGAAGTAACATCTAAGAAGAAGTGGTATCTGCGTTGGTGGGCTATCACACTCTATATTATTGCGATCCTTGGCTTTATAGGTTCTCTTAGTAATGACAAGAGCGCATCTAATAATGAAGTTGCACAGCAGCCCATTATAGAAAATAATCAGGTTGAATCAGGTAATACAAATACCGTTCCTACACCAGCACCAATAGCGCCTGTACCTACCAATAAAGAAGTAACGTCAGAGCCTACTCCAACAGCAACCGCTCCCAAACCAATATCAACGCCAGTAACTACCCGACCTACAGACAGAGCGGGTATGTTGGCAATACTAAAAGCCAATGCTTCAACAAAATGGGGCGAAGATTATCGCATGGTTCAGTATGAATATAATAATCAGGTTGAAGCATATGACTGGGTTGTAGCACAAACAAAGTATCCAGAGATAATGTCAGCTGCTCAACAGAAATGGAGCAATGACTATCGGATGGTTAAATACGAGTACGAGAATCAAGTAGAAGCCTACGAATGGATCATAGCGCAAACTGAGTATCCTGAAATCATGGTTAAGGCAAAAGCCAAGTGGGGTACTGATTACCGAATGGTAAAATACGAGTACGAGAATCAAGTTGAGGCGTATAAAGGATTATAAACTAGCTCGGAGATTAATCATCATTCTCATCATCCGAGCATACAAGAGTAATCACTGGCTGCGGTATGCCTCTTGCTAGAATAGCGAGAATAAGCGTGGAAAAAGCGTCAGCTAAATCGTCATGCTTTTCTACTCCAAAGCCTACAAGCTGTTGTATTAATTCTTCACACCCGGTTAGTGGGAATAGTATTTGTCCATTCTTAATCAAATTAGTTGTTAAGGCTAGTCGTTCTCTCTTATCTAACCTTCCTACTCTAATCCCTCGAACGTCATATCCGTGCTCTTCTAATTGTTGAGTAAAGGCCTTTTGATAAGCTACTTCTTCAACACACAACTCAGCTTGAGTATCAAGCTTAACACTCTTAGCTGTCAGTTTTGCTAACTCTATAGCTTCTGGAAAACTGAGTCGCTTGTTGATAGGATTTGGAGCAATATAGACTAATAGTTCGCCGTTAGCTTCATAGACATAGCCAGTAACCATTGCGGTATAGTCTGCAGTAGCTTCTTTTGAAATAGCTAGATCGATACCAATAGACGCGTAATGATAATTATCAAGGTTTTTAGGAAGAACATCATAGGATTGAATCCATTTAGGATGAACCACTCGTTCGCTATCCGAAATAATCTTTAAGAGGTATTCACGATGCCAAGCAGCTTCATTACCCACACGCTTTTCTAAGCCTGTAATATGATTCTGGGTGGGAAACTTAGCTTTCCATAAACATTGTCCTTGCTCATCCAGGAGGGGAAATTGTTTAAAGGTACCAATAAGTTTGTTCTCTTTGATACCTTCAATGAGTCTCATCAAAACTGAGTCTTCATGAAGCATATTACCCGCTACCATAATTTTGGTGTGAGTATCTCCTGCAGGTATGATGTCACCAACTAACCATTGATGAGTCTTATCGCGAGACTCTTTCGTTTTAACAGAGTTTAAATCCTCTACATCGTCACAGATAATAAGATCTGGTCGGTATTGCTTATGTCGTAAACCTCTAATACTTTGTTCGGTGGAAGCGGCAATAATCTTAGCATCATGATCCTTGATAATCAGTCCATAGGAACCCCACTCATCATCCTGTGGTTCGAATGGTCCCAAGTCATGTCGTAATAGTTCATTATTTTCTAATTCTTTTCTTAGATTGAGAAGATGTTGCCTGGCTTGTCGCTGGGTTTGACTTAAGATTACAATAAACTTCTTTTTCTGTTTTCCTAAGATAGACCAAATGGGATATGAAGTGGTAATGATAGTTGACTTACCGGAGTTCCTAAAAGCTACTACTACCGACAACGGCATATCTTCATTTTCTGTCAGACTTATAATCTCTCGTTGAAATGGAGCCGTCTCATAGGTTAGGTAGTTAGTAAAATAGATATGAAGAAAGTAGTAATGACTTTGTTGGGCTAAGGCAATACGAATATTTTTATCCGTAGCTACCCTAGCCGCGATATCGGTGGTAAAGATTGAGTTACCCATGGGTTTGATCTCCATCTGGTTTAGAGACTGTCTGTGCAAGAAGCTTTATTGCTTGATCGAAAATCTGTTGCTGTTCCGGATTTAAATGTATTTCTTTATTTACTGTTGCTGTTACTTCTACGCGTGTAGCGTATTGATTATGATGATGTTTCAACCAAAAGATAATAGCGGTCATATTTTTATCTCTAATGGCTGAGAGAAGTTGTGATTCGGCCATATCGTTTATCAGACTGGATCCTTCAAGCAGTGCTTCATCACAAGCTTTTGCAAATTCCTCATCGCTCTTTCGCCAGCGGTAATAAGTCGCTCTGGCAATTCCAGTTTTCTCCGCGGCGATTTGTATCACAGGGGTTTTCTTTAGTTGTTCAAGGAGAAGCGTCTTTTGACTATCTTGCCTGGCTTCTATAGTTTCTTTACTTTTCTCATTCATAGTTTTTTGGCTTTCTTGCCGGTTAGCTTTTCCCAGCGCTTTCTAATAACTTCCGCATATACGGGCGACTTCTCCATCAGGTAACATCTCCGTTTCATTTTGGTCGCCGCTATTAAAGTTGAACCGGATCCTCCGAAGGGTTCAACAATAAGATCATTTCGTTTAGTTAGGACTTTGATGTAAGGAATAAGGATCTCGACCGGTTTCGTGCCGAAGATTATTCCTTGTCCGGAATGCTTCTCGTCAGAAGCATTAAACTCAATAAAGTCTGTAGGTAAGTATTTCTTTCCTTTCTTATAGCCTTCCCATTGAGGTTTACCCGCTATAGCGTACAGTGCTGTCTCGTATTCAGTTTGTAATAATTCTTCCTCTGGGGAATTATCTAAAGAAGCTTTACCGCCGGCACCGACCATGGCTATATCGTGCTTGCTAAATAACTTTCTCGTAGCAGCGAATCCCTGATTGCGATTAGGCAAGTGCCAAACTATCATATTCCTAACTTTCCAGTACTTCTCCATTTCAGCCCAGATAATTCTCAGGTTCTTCCAGTTCTCGTAAACGATAATAGAGAAATCCGATTTTGCTATGCTACTGATATTTTTCATCCATAGCTCCGTAAAGTTAGGAGGCAGGACGTCGGTCTCAAGATATTTCCTATCACGCTTATAGCCAAAACCTTCAGTAGGCTTACCGCTTTTTTTCTTACCATTAAGGTAGTCGAGAATGTAGGGGGGATCGGTGAGACACATATCTGCCCTCTCATTTCCCATAAGTCTCTGCATATCTTCCTCGATTGTAGAATCTCCACAGCAGAGGCGGCTACCATCAAGATCGTAAACATCTCCTTTTTTGATCTCGATCTTTGTTATATCCAACTTCTGAAGCTCCTTTGCTAGGTCGAATTTCTCAGGCTCTATGTCGATATCGAAGATGTCGTCTAACTCCTCGCTATCAAAACCAACCATTTCTAGAAAGCTTTCATCAAATTCTGCTAATAGCTCTAGGTCAAAAATTCCGACATTTTTATTGAGTCTCAAATTCAATTCCTTTTCTTTAGCAGGGTCAGGAATGTTTACGTAAACTACTGGCACTTCTTTGAAGCCAAGCTCTTTAGCCATAGCCCAACGGAAATGGCCACCGATTATTATGTTCTTACGTTTGGGCGCAAAGTTTACGATGAATGGATCAACTAATCCAAATCGTTCAATACTGCTCTTAAGTTGTTTCTTGGCAGTTTCATCCCATTTCCTTGGATTGTAGTCTGCCGGTCGCAATTGGTTGGTTGCGATGTACTTTATATTGAGATTTTCTCTCTGCATATAGTTATTTTAGTTAATAAAAAACGCCCAGACATTTACCCATTGTTTTATAGGTAAGTGTCTGGGCGTTCCAGACTTGCTCGATTAAGTTATGATTCTATTATAGACGCTGTCAGGCTTTTGTCAAATCAACTGTTTCAAGTTTTGTCACGACTTTATCATCCGCAATGATTTCTTCATTGACCCAGGCAAAAATATGACTACCGTCACAGCTAGCATCCCAGCAACTAACTTTATAATTCCCGCTGGGAGCACTTTGATCAATCACGAACGGAATTTTGCCTGTATCGCCATTTCCATATTTGAGAAACCACCATCTATTACCTTCTCGTTCTCCAATGGGGTTACTACATTTGGGACAGCGGATTAAAGTCCGCTCGAATCTACTATCTATGACTGATTGGTCATTATAGCTCGTCATAAGAGTTCTTTATATCATTTTTGTTCATTCTAATTACTCTGAGGAATTACGCTAATGATTTTGCCTTGTATTTGAAAATCACGATTTAGAATTATAGGTTTATGTTTCAGATTAGTTGACTGAGGAAGAAGCGCAATAACATCGTTTGATTTATGCAGTTCTTTAATGGTAGCTTCATCATCAATAAGAGCCACAATCACCTCGCCATTTTGTGCTGTTGACTGCTGTCTTACTAAGACCAAATCACCATCATGTATATTCCTTTTATTCATTGAATCTCCTATAGCATGAAGTAGGAAGTGGCGATAGGGGGATTTAGCAATAGCTGTTGATACCGAAATGTACCCTTCAATATTTTCTTCCGCTAAGAAAGGTGTGCCACATGGAGCGCTTCCCACTATAGGTACTTTAGTGGTCTGGGCATACTCACTAGTAGCCTTAATATCCTTAATGAGTTGAAGATCTCCATTTGCCTTCTTTCGTAGATAACCCTGATCAACGAGCTGATTTATTACGTAGGCCGCTGAATTTGGAGAGTCGTACCCTAGTTCCTTCATAACATCTCGTATTGAAGGTGCCTCCCCCCTGTGGATAATTTGATTTCTAATGAATTGAAAGGCTTTTAGGGCTTTGGGGGAAAGGTTATGATTTGACATGTTGTTCATATTGTTCTAAGCTGTACTATAGCATTATATTTTAATGTCGTCAAAATCGATTAATCATTAGGCTTATATGGAGAGCAAAATAAGACACTTAGAAATGATTCAGGGAGTAATAACCAGAATGGCTGGCAACCTGTTTTTATTAAAGGGGTGGGTTGTTACATTGGTAGCAGCATTATTGGCTTTACTTGCTTCAAAGGACTCAAATCCTAAATTTATTTTCATAGCATTGATCCCAATCTTGATCTTTTGGTTGATGGATGGCTACTTTCTATCACAAGAGAGAATGTACCGTGATCTCTATAACGATGTTGCTAGGAAGAAATTGAATCAGATTGATTTTTCCATGGATGCCAGAAAATATAACGAGGACAGAAACACCTGGTTTAGGTGTCTTTTTTCTAAGACCCTCACTATCTTCTACGGGCTTTTACTACTTTTATTCTTGGCGATTATCTATATTAACTTTAATATAAAATTAACAATAACTATTGGATAAAATTTATGGCAAGAAAAGTCTTTTATAGTTTCCATTTTGAGCGCGATGCTTGGCGTGCCGGGCAGGTGAGAAATTGTGACGTAGTAGCTAATGAAGATGAATATGGTGTTATAGATGGAGTTGAGTGGGAGAAGATTGAGAGACAAGGAGAAGAGGCAGTAAAACGTTGGATTAACGAACAGTTGAAAAACACCTCTGTAACAGTTGTTTTGATTGGAGCTGAGACTTCCGAGCGAAAATGGGTTAAATATGAAATAAAAAAGAGCTTGGAGAGGGGAAATGGTTTTGTAGGTCTAAGAATCCATTCTATAAAAACCCAAGATCAACAAACAGACTCCACGGGAAAGAATCCGCTCGATGACGTCATGACTAATGATGGTAAGCTTTTGTCTACTATATACAAGACTTACGACTGGGAGATTGATAATGGTAGAAAGAATCTAGGCCTATGGGTCGAGGAGGCATTTCAGAATGGTAAACTAAAAGACGAAATTAGATTAGACAATACTTCCATTCCAATCGCAAGACCAACACTGGCCTCTAGTCAACCGACTATAATTCAGAACCCTCCAAAGCCATGGGTGACTAATTAGACAATCATGTCAGTTCGTGATTTCACAGCTTCTGAAATAGCCAATGTAAAGCAAAGATATCCTGGGCTGAGTGGATCTTCTTTTCAAATCATCGAGGGAGCTCTAGATATGCACGCTCAGTACGAGGCGGAGATGATTAGTGGTATTTATAATATAAAGATTACCAGCGCTAACCCTCAGTCAAACCGTATCCCTGCGCTCTATGAAATTGGAGGTAAAACTGAAGCAATTGCAGATAAGTATCAGATAATTGATCTTCGAACGTTACATAAAAATATTGATGGTACAGCCTGCCTATGTGCTAGACCCATGGAAAGAGACTTTTTCCCTGGGGATTTTAATTTATTGATGTATATTGAAAAACTTGTTGTTCCATATTTATTCTCGCTTACCTTTTACGAGAAATATCAGAGGTGGCCTTGGGGAGATTATAACCATGGTCTTTTAGGCATATTAGAATTTTATGGTGAGAATAAGCCTATTCTTAGCCCAGAGGAAATATTTGAAGTCCGTCCGTCATTTCTAAATGATCCGATACGATCTCTTTGCTATAAACAAATAAAAAGGCCCAGTGCTAAGCGTTCTTGTCTATGTGGTTCGACCAAAAGATTTAAAGACTGTCATCAGCAAGCCTGGTATGGAGCTAAACATCTTTCAATTGAGCTAACTCGCTTAGGTATTAGTCCCGACCATCTATTTTAGACAATAATCTCTCCTTTTATACTGTCTCTTTTGTCTCATTTACCCCGACCCATCTGGCTCAAATAGCCCTCAGGGAAAGTGCTTCAAAACCCCTTGAAAGGTTGCTATACTTGCTCCACCAGACTTCAGTGGCCCGCCATCCGCCAGAGGCGGATGATACGTCAGAGTTCATACTAGAGACGATAGATTAATTTTTATAAATTACATTTCAGAAAGAGGACGAGACGAGAAGTTTATCCTGAGCGACCCTGAGCTTGCGAAGGGGAGTCGAAGGAAGTCTCGTCCGGTCCGCCATCGCGTCTGACGCGATGGCGGGTACATCGCAGTTTTCAGCAGTGACAACAGACTAAGTTTAATAAATTACATTTGAGAATAGAGACCCTTAGCGAAGTCGAATGGGTCCGGTCCGCCACCCATCCATAAAAATTAAAAAGAGGGTGTCCTGAGCTTGTCGAAGGACAAATTAAAAAGTATCGGAGGGATCCATGCGGGTTAAACTAGAACAGGTTCATAGGAAGCTGTTTTTTTGCTATAATATCTCTATATGAATCCTACCCAGGGGAAAAGTGTCAGTTGGGGTAAAACGCTCAAGATATTTATTATCGTTTTTGGATTATCCCTAGGTTATGTCTATCTACGGTACGTGGTAGTACGCTCAGCGTCACTTGACCATCTGCCGCTTTATTTGAGCAACAAAGCCTTTGCTCTGACGAGTGCGGTCTTGATAGGTTTGTCATTTATCCTCGGACCTTTAGCTCGCTTCTGGCCCAAGACCTACGTACCACATCTCTATTTACGCAAGCACCTAGGGGTCGTTGGTTTTGGTGTCGCAGCTATCCATGCCCTTATCTCGCTTCTAATTTTTACCCCTGCCTATTATGGCAGATTCTTTGATGGCGATACTCAGAAGCTGACATTTATGGCTGAGAGTTCCATGCTGTTTGGCATCTTGGCTTTTTTAATTTTTACTGGTATTTCCATTACTTCGTTACCACCAATGCAGAAACATATGCATCCGGAGCAATGGCTGTTTCTGCAACGCATGGGATATTTGGCTTATGTTTTTGTCCTATTTCATGTGGCCCTGATGGGTTGGGGTGGCTGGTTTCGTCCGGATAATTATGCTTATGGTTTAGCTACCATCACCTTAGTCTCCGCGTTGTTTATAATATTGGTATTGGTCATGCGGGTTTTGGTTATGTTGTTCCCCGGTAAGAAGTCAAAAAAATAAAAATTAGACCATAGATTTGAATCAAGCCGCCGGAGCGGTTTTTTGGTTATCAAAATTTATTCATTTTTAATTTAATGTGTGCCAAGGAGATTGCCTCCCCTTCGGCGGCGCTCAGGGTCGCAATGACCAATGAAGGTCTATAAAATTGAAAGGGTCACCGCGTCATACGCGGTGACCCTTCGGGGTTGATCGGCTTCAGCTGACCTGGTCGTACTTCAGACCACTCAGTTCCTCCAGACGATTCAGCCGCCCGATCTTGGAGGTCGGATCGGCCGTGACCTCGACGATGCGTTTGGCACCGGACCAATAATGCGCCTTGCACAGAGCCCGGAACAGCTCTCGTTCGCGGTGATCGAGCCAGCGGGCATCGTACTGAGGCCAGTTCTCTGGGTTGAGGCGGATACCATTGAGCCACGTTTCCGCAGCTTCCAGCTGGCCAGCGGCGATGGCCGTTTGAAACTCGCTTGTCGTGCTGATCTGGATTGACATTAGCTTCTCCTTTTCTGAGTCGGTGGAGTTGACAGTTCTGACGCCTGTTCGCTCTTTTTCAGCGAGATACGAACATTATCTTTTGATGAACCGCTGCTGTCAGCTGGCCACGGCATGGCTAAGGCTTGGGCCAATTGAGGAGCGATAGCCTGGCTAACCTTTGCGTCGGTAATGATCTCTGAACCAACAGCGATTCTGAACATATAGCTCATTTTGCTGCCTCCGGTTTTTTTGATGTGAACGAATGACTGCTATTTATACAATAATACAAATCCGCTGTCAATTCTCGTAAATTGACGGTCTGAGTTTTAGGTCGTATGGTTATATGATATGGCTCAAAGAGAAACTTGGGAACGAGAATACCGTAAACCTTTGTTACTGACCAAAAATCCAGAACCACAAAATGATCTGAAACGATTTTTGAAGTTTTTGCGCAAAGAAGCAGAGTTAGGAATTGACGGTTTGAAAGTTCTGGATATTGGCTGTGGCACAGGACGCAATGCCAACTTTCTGGCCCAACAGGGCTGTGAGGTGTCAGCCTTTGATATTTCTTCTACGGCAGTAAATCTGGGACGCTTGCGAGCAGATGAAGTTTTACTTGAGGTTGATTATAAAGTTCATTCTATGGGAGAGCCGTGGCCGTATGCGGATCAGGTGTTTGATGTCTTGCTCGACGTTATGGCTTCAAATTCTCTCAGAACCCCAGAGCGAAAAATATACCTGCGTGAAGCTCATAGGGTTTTGAAACCAGGGGGTTATTTTTTTGTCAAAGCATTATGCAAAGATGGAGACAAGAATGCCAAGAATTTATTGAGCCTGCATCCCGGTCCAGAGGAAGATACCTATGTAATGCCGGAGATGGATCTAATCGAGAGAGTGTTTAGTCGACAAGATTTTGAAAAGTTTTACAGCCAGTTATTTCATATTGTCAGTCTCGATAAAAAAACTAATTACAATCATTTCGGTGATCAGACGTATAAGCGGAATTATTGGATAGCATATTTGCAGAAGAAGTAGATCTTGATACTTTTGGAATCAAAAGTATCCAAAAATTTTGGGGTTGACTGAACTCGCCTCGGGCTATTCATCTTCTTTGATTTTCCCTCGGGCTCGAACAGCACCCGACCCTCGCCTCGTCTTCGACTTGTCGAAGCGGGCCAAACCCCAAGAGCGATTTGATCGAGATGCGTGATTTAATATGAGACGACTAAAATTCAGGAACTATCCCTGCTGGTGTATTATTGGAAGAAATAGAGCTATGTGAGATAAAAAAAACAGGCCGGCCACATGAAGTGGTCGGCCTGAACGGTTTTTCGGATCTCGGATCAGTTATTCCCTGTCGAGGTCTTCATCGGCCGGAGGCCAGAGATGACCACTTTCGTCAGCTCCAGCACCGAACCAGTAGGTGGCCGCACGACGGGTGGCAGGCACGAGGGAGACATCGATCCCGGTCTGTGCTTTCAGCGCGGCGCGCGTGCCAGGGCCGAATTTGCCGTCGACATCGTCGCCGCCAAATCCGATGGCTTCCTGCAAGCGTTTGACGGCCGCAACGGTCATTGGTCCGAAGGCGCTGTCACGCACCAGACCTTCGCCGTAGCCGAGCATGCAAAGAATCACGTTAAGATCGTCTACCGCCTCCCCGGTGGATCCTTCCTCGAGGTAGGGTGGAAACGAACAGTCGAGCTCGCTTATCATGAACTATTTTCTCCTTCCTTATTTTAGGTTTACGAGCGTAGAGGTTAGAGGAAACGCTCTCAGAAACTACAATAAATTGGTGATTTTGTCAATAATATAGATTGGGAAGGTCTTTGTTATACTGAAATACTAATATGAAGACCCTTGTAGTATCCTAAACAGCTTATGGATCCCCTCTATGCTTGAAATCACCGATGAGGACATTGCTAAGAAAGTCCAAAAAGGCGACGGTGAGTCGTTCGGCTTTTTGATAGAACGTTATGAAGCCAAGATGCTGCGCTATGCTCGTAAGTTTTTGTTTGACACCGAAGATGCCAGAGATGTGGTTCAGGAGGTTTTTATCAAGGCTTATACAAACATTCGCAGTTTAGACACCAGTCGGCGTTTTTCTCCTTGGATCTACCGTATCGCCCATAACGAATTTATCAACGCGCTCAAGAAAAAAGGCCGAGATAAGTCTTTTCCCTTTGATTTTGATTTATTATTTCCTCATCCAGTAGCCAGAGAAACCGCTGATCGTCAAGCCACAACCAATGAATTACGAGCCATGCTGGACCGGTGTCTGGACAAATTGCCTGCGAAATATCGGGAAGCCTTGGTGTTGTATTACTATGAAGAGATGGAATATCAGGAGATAGCCGAAATTTTGAAAATTCCTGTCTCGACCGTCGGCGTGCGTCTGAATCGCGGCAAAAATAAATTAAAGCAATTAATCAGCCAATTAGACCAAGGGTATGAATCAAGAAGATAGAAAACTAGGAATAGAAGAAAATATTTTACAAGCCATCAAAGAAGGTCAGCTAAAGATGCGACCGCGCTGGCATTTTGTCTTACAAGGAATACTAGTGGCTATCGGTGGCTTTATCGTGGCAGCGGCGCTGTTGTATCTGATCAGTTTCATCATTTTTATGACGCAGAAGACCGGCGTTTGGTTTGTGCCTTCATTTGGTCTACTCGGTTGGTATGAGTTTCTCTACTCTCTACCCTGGGTTTTGATTGTTCTAATCATTGCCTTCATATTGATTCTAGAATTATTGGTCCGGCGATATTCCTTCGCTTACCGTCGGCCCTTGCTTTATTCAGTTTTGGGACTTACTGTCCTAGTCCTTTGTGGTGGCGTGGTTGTTTCGCAGACGACTCTGCATCAGAAATTATTTCATATCGCAGAAAAAGGTCATCTTCCATTTGCCGGCCCGATGTACCGTGATGTTGGTCATAGGCGTTTAGACAAAGTTCACCGTGGCATGGTAACCCTGATAATGAAAGACGGTTTCCAGATGGAGACAGAACGCCAGGAGCCATATCGCGTGGTTATCGTACCTCAGACGCGTCTGTCTCGTGGTGCTCGTATTGAACGGGGTGATATGGTGGTGGTGTTTGGCCCTTCAGATCACAATACCATCATCGCTATCGGGATTCAGGAACTTTCCGAACCCGGCTGGTGAAAGATGAGGCTTCTGAGGTTGTAGTAATGATAGTGAGAGACAAGCAGATGTCCCTCGACTCCCACGTCAGTCATTCGACCCTGAGGGTCTCAGACCCGAACGGGACGTGGTCGCTTCGGGACATTGTTTTTTGGATAGCTACCTTTGGTAGTCTTCTGATGGTGCAATGGCGGGCTGAAGGAGGGGGATTGTTATCAGCTTGTCTCTCGACTTCAGCTCGTGAAAGAAATCTCAGTAGCCGGCTGTAGTAATTAGTATCTCCACCTACTCTTTTTGCGCAGGAGTCAGCCCGGTTAATAATTAAACTATATATAATGAAAAAGAAAACGAAGATGTTAGCCACTTTTTTGGCTCCAGCTATTTTGGGTCTAAGTCTGGTCGGCGCGCAAGCAGTCTCGGCTCATGGCTTCATGGGTTGGAGAAATGCCTCGCCGGAAGAGATTGTTTCCCGACAGCAGACTATGTTTCAGGATCAGGCCAATTTACTGGGTATTTCTGTTGATGAAGTCAAGCAAGCTTGGGCTGAGGGCAAAAGTCTCAAAGAGTTGGCAGAAGAGAAAGGTCTGACCGCCGAACAATTGCAAGTCAAGATGAAGGATTTGCATCGTCAGGCCATGAAAACCCAGTTACAGACGTTGGTTGATAAAGGTGTGATTACACAGTCACAAGCTGATTCACGCCTCAAGATTATGGAGAATCAAGGTGCTAAGCGCAAAGGTCATATGGGCATGGGCTTTGGCTTCGGACTAGGGTTCTAATGAGTTAGTCGTTTGTCTGCTGTCATTTCGAGACGAGTGATAACAAGGCGAGAAATCTCGTTCCAAGCTCGAGATGCGGGAATAATGGGATTTTTCGCTCGCCTTCGGCTTACTCGAAATGACAGCAAGCGATTGACTGGTGTTCGATTCGTCATAGGACGAGGTTCCTGCTATAGTTAGCTTAGAGAGGAGTGATATGTTTAGAACCCTAGAAAGCAGACCCCTTTTTGCCCTGATTTTCTGGTATCGTGCTATCAGTGGTTTTTTAGAAACCGCTGCTGGTCTAATTATGTTGCTAGGTCTAGTCCTATTTCCTCCAGAGGTTATCCAGAAGTACGCAACTGCCAAGGCCTCAGCCGAGAGTATACAGGATCCGCTCGACGCTATGGCCTATTTTTTTGCCAGCCAGAGCTCATTCTGGTTGCTACAGATCGTCACCATTAGTGGTGCGGTTTTTATGTTAACGGGCGTAATAAAATTGCTGGTGGCTAATGGCTTGGCCCGACATACTAATCGTGCGTTACGCCTGGCTACTTTGTTGTTGTTTATTTCTTCACTGCTATTTTTTGTCGATGTCTGGATGTTTTTTTCCTGGATAAAGTTCTTCTTATTTGTATTAGAAGTATTATTTGTGGTATTTCTCTGGGTTCATGTGCAAAGTGATGAAATTGTCGAAGAAGAGAATTCTTTTAACCCTCCGTCTTAGATTGACAGTTGACCAAGTCTCAGGTAGGTTGGATAATTGCCTAAGTGATGTTCATTGAAATGCTGCTCCAAAAGCGGTCAATCTTGCAAACTTACTCTAACTAGGAGGCACTGTGGCTACAGTTGATCTCAAGAAGACCAGACCGACCGAGCTGTCACAGGTATTCCTGGGCTGGCTGGAGTTTGTCTGGGTGTTTGTCTTTCGACCGGTGGTCGAGTGGTCTGCGGTTTTCACCTCCGGTGTCATCACCTATTACCTCTTTCGCGGACGTAATAAGATGCTGATTTACGGCAGGGAGAACCTACTCTTTGCCAGGAGCGGTACGTTGGTCGCTTCCAATCACCAGTCGATGATCGATAGCTTCATGAAAGGAACGGTCTACGGCAAGCGCGCTTGGTTCCAGCAATATATCTATCCCTGGAATTTCGCCGCAGCCGAGAATTTCATGTCTTACTGGTGGATGCGGCTTCTCCTCAGCATGTTCAGGACCTATGGAGTTAAGAGTAGTGATACCGGCAAGCGGGCTGACCGTTCGGCTTTGAAGTTTGCCATTGAGAAGCTGAAGTCGGCCCATATCGACTTCTTCCCGGCCGGTACCAGACAGAAAGACGGACAGAGTTACCGAGCTCCGCGGGGATTCGGCATGATTGCCATGCATGCCGAAAACATCTCGCCCTGGGCTTTCACTGGTATGGATCAGGCCTTACCGTACTACAAGAAGGCCACAGATATACCGCCTCGGTGGTATTCGGGCCTGGGACGAACCGGTAAAGTGCTCCAGTATTTGGAGTGGATTGCCGGCATCCGTGCAGGCAAGACTATCCGTGTGAAAATCGGTCCGAAGATCACCGCTGAGGAACTGCATCAGGCAGTAGCTGACAGCGAAGATCCGGCCCAGGCCGCGGCTGACCTGGTCATGGGGCGTATTGACGCTCTGTATCAGGAGCTCAAAGCCATGGAGTGATTTCTAGACCCCCGTCACGTCAAACGTGGCGGGGGTTGTTGTTTTTCTTGCCAAAAATTGTACTATAGTCTCATATGGCTGAGACCGCTGATAGAATTCGTGAGCTATTGCAGGTAGCCGGCATTACTATTAATGGATCCGAACCTTGGGATATCCAGATTAAGGACCCGCGTTTTTATAATCGTGTTTTACAGGGTGGCTCGTTGGCTCTAGGAGAGTCCTATGTTGAGGGCTGGTGGGAGGTAGAAAAATTAGACGAATTTTTTAACCGTGTTCTTCGCGCCAATCTGGGAGATAGGATTGCTCATGATTGGCGTTTTTTGTTACAGGCCGCTCGCGCTAGACTATTTAACGTTCAGGATATGGTTCAGGCAAGTTCCAGCGTCCGTAGACATTATGATAAAGGTAACAACTTGTACCAGGCCATGCTCGATAAGCGGTTAGTCTACACCTGTGCTTATTGGAAACAGGCCGCGGATCTGGATACAGCTCAGGATCATAAGTTGGATTTGGTCTGTCGTAAGATTGGTCTCAAATCAGGACAGAGAATCTTAGATATTGGTTGTGGCTGGGGTAGCTTCGCTAAATTTGCAGCAGAACGGTATGGAGCCATTGTGACTGGTGTGACTTTATCGCCAGAGCAGGTTGCTTTGGGTAAAAAGTTATGCACCGGTCTGCCAGTGGATATCCTGTTGCAGGATTATCGTCAGATCAAAGGGACTTTTGATCACATTATTTCTCTGGGTATGTTTGAGCACGTGGGAGTCAAAAATTATCGGACCTATATGCAGGTGGCGCGAGAGCATCTGGCTGAGGATGGTTTTTTTTTGCTTCATACTATTGGTGGTAATCATTCAGCCACAACAACGGATCCCTGGTTGGACAGATATATATTTCCTGGTTCTCTGTTGCCGTCAGCGGCGCAAATTACTCGTGCCATAGGAGGAGTATTTGTGATTGAAGATTGGCATAATTTTGGACCTGACTATGACCGGACTTTAATGGCTTGGTGGTATAACTTTGACCGTTATTGGCCGGAGTTGGAGGTTGAATATGGCAAGCCTTTTTATCGCACGTGGAAATACTATTTACTCTCCTGTGCTGGTTCTTTCCGAGCCCGCAAGAATCAGCTGTGGCAGATTGTCTTGTCCAAAAAAGGTATTGTAGGTGGCTATCAATCTATACGTTGACATGTGCCAAAATATTTGACTTTTGTAAAAGATTGTCATATAGTTTCGTTTCTTATATACTATATTTATGGATAAATTTTTAAAGTATTTTCAGCCAAAACAACCTCTTTCAAGAGAGGCTTTTATGGCTTATTTTCATAAGCTTCCCGATAAAATTTCTGTTGTCTGGAAACGAGATGGTAAGTTTATAATTGGATGGGTTGAGACTGGTGATAATAAATTTGTTACACAGGCAGAGTCGGCTTCGGAGTTTATTAATATTATTAATGATTCAATACTTATCATTTTTGAAATTCCTGAAAAATATCATCAGATATTAAGAAAAACGAAAAGTTTCTTACCTCCCGAAGATCAGGTAAAAATGTTGAACGATCTTTCAGTGCCTGGTGCAAAAATAAAATTCGAAAAAAACGAAAAAGTTTTCTCTCTGGCTTAGGAAAGTTATGAGCGGTTACGGCGATGTGAAATCAAAAAGGGTAAAGATATTTTTACGTTGGTTGGGTAATAATAGTGACATAGAAATTGAATCAGGAGGGAAACACCCGTATAAAGTTAAATGTATTCATACTGGATCTGTCTACCCACTTCCGTTGGGTCATAAGGATATCAATAAACATACCTTAAAAGGGTTTGTTGATTGGCTTGTAAGAAATGATATTTGCTCTGAACAAGAGTTTATGGATAAACTGTAATGATTGTAGCTTTATAAATCTCTTCTCTTGCCGTATAATAGAGTTATGTTGATTCATATTATCTACGGCACCAATTCTGGCGGCACTCAGACTGCAGGGGAGATTATAGCCGAGACCTTACGTCGAGCCAAACATCAGGTTGATTTGATTAACGCGGCTCAGGCCGAAGCTGATCATATCACCCAAGCAGATATAGCCATCATAGGTTCTTGCAGTTGGGAGCTAGTCAAAGGCAAAGAACGTCTGGACGGGCAGTTACAGCAACATTGGCTGGATTTTATTAAACGTCTGAGAGGCAGAACATTTCCAAAGCAGAGGTTCGCAGTCTACGGATTGGGCGATAGTGGGTATCAGCATTTCTGCGCTGCGGCTGATCATCTGGAGAAGTTTGTTGCTAAAGTCGAAGGTAAGCAAGTCGGACCTACTTTGCGGCTCGATAATTTCTTTTTTGAGCCTTCAAATGAAGCCAAGATCGAGCGCTGGGCTCGAGAGCTTGAGAAGGGCTTGACTAGGGATTGAGCTTTAATTGTGCTATACTTAGACGTGTATATAACTGACCGGCAGAGGTCGACCGGTCATAATCAATGAAACAAAATATGAAATTTGATCCTCAACTGAAAGATTTCTTACAGGAAAACAAAAATATTTCTGTCTTAGGATTCTTTTGGGCCATGTATTGGCGCTGGACCGTTTTTATCGGTCTTATTTTTTTTGTCGTCATGGCCTTTATTTACTTCCTGCTCGCAGCGCTCGGCAATACGCCGAAGACGCTCTAAGCATTGTAGGAAATTGTTCTTTGGTTGCTGCAGTCAATCCACTAAGGTAACCATTTGATAAATTGAATTTTCTTATTATGAAGAAAAAAATTTTTGGTTTGACAATTAGTCTATTTATCCTGGCTATACTCTTAGCAACCCCAGTACAAGCCGCTATTTGGCAGGCTGGTGAGACGGTAGTCCTGAGTACAGTCATGGATGATGATCTGTATGCGGCTGGTTCTTCTGTAGTCTTGGGTCGGCCAGTCAGCGGTGATGCCTACCTAGCGGGCGGACAGTTATCAGTGGCTGAGCCAGTTTCTCAAGATTTAGTAGCCGCTGGCGGAACTTTGTCTGTGACCCAAAGTGTCGGTGATGACGCGCGTTTAATGGGCGGTACCATAATGGTGAATAGTGCTGTGACCGATGATCTCATAGTGACTGGTGGCTCTATCATTATAGATCGACAGGCTAGTGTCGGTGGTGATCTAGTAGTAATGGGTGGTACAGTGACGGTCCATGGCACAGTACGAGGCGCTATGAAAATATACGGCGGTCAAGTTATTTTTTCGGGAACTGTTGAGGGTCCGGCTGAGATCCGGGCTGACGAGATTTCCTTGGCAGGTTCTTTTAAGGGTCCATCGCTGATCGCAGCTTCAACCAAATTTAATCTAGCTTCATCGGCCAGCTTTGCCGCTCCAGTTATGTATTACCAACCTGGCGGAACATATGATTTTGGCGCGACTTTGCAAAATGGCGTTAAGGCAGAATATCGTAGTGACCTAGCCATGACCTCCAAAGCTACTAACAAAGCCATGGCGCGCGGGTTTCGGGCAGCCTATGGTTTCTGGTCACTTATGACTCTACTGTCGGCTCTGTTGGTTATGCTCCTGATGATTGCAATAGCACCACAGATAATGCGGCAGGCAGCGGCGGAGTTTAAACGCAATCCTTGGGCTAACGCCGGTCGTGGATTATTATATTTCATTGTCATGCCGATCTTGGCGGTACTATTAGGTATTACCCTCATCGGCATACCTCTCGGTCTTCTGACCTTGGGAATTTTCGGCGTTACTATTATGTTCGCTAAGTCTTTTACAGCGGTTATCATGGCCGGCTGGGCAGAGCAGTATTTCAAAGCCAGTTGGAAGTTCTGGAAGTTCTGGCTGGTGGCTATTGTTATGTATCTGATATTGCGGTTGTTGATATTTGTTCCTATCTTGGGCTGGTTAGTTATTGCCTTATTGGTGTTAGCCGCGACAGGGGCAGTAATTCAAACCAAATGGAAATTGTACCGATCGCTGAAATAGTATTATGGTCAGAAAGAAAATAATTCTAACCGGAGATCGTCCCACTGGTCGCCTTCATCTAGGGCATTACATTGGTTCACTGCAGAATCGTTTGAAATTGCAGGATGCCTATGAGCAATACATCATGATTGCTGATGTCCAGGCTTTGACTGATAACTTTGAGAATCCCAAGAAAGTTCACGATAACGTCTTGCAGGTGGCTCTTGACTATCTAGCAGTCGGTCTGGACCCGACCAAGAGCACTATCTTCATTCAGTCTCAGATCCCTGAGATTGCTGAGTTGGCGTTATATTTTCTCAATCTGATCACTGTGGCTCGTCTGCAACGCAATCCCACCGTGAAAAATGAAATGAAGGAAAAAGGTTTCGGCGCTAATGTGCCTGCAGGATTTCTGGTCTATCCGGTGAGCCAAGCAGCCGACATTCTCTGCGTCAAAGCGGTAGCTGTGCCGGTGGGTGAAGATCAATATCCTATGATCGAGCAGACCAATGAAATTGCTCGGAAGTTCAATGGTCTGTATGGGGAAATTTTTTCCGAAGTTGAAGCCATCAAATCGAATGTCTCACGCTTACCAGGTATGGATGGTCAGGCCAAGATGAGTAAAAGTCTGGGTAATACTATTAATCTGTCAGATTCACGCAAAGAAATCGAAACTAAAGTGATGCAGATGTTTACAGATCCCAAACATATTAAGGTTACTGATCCAGGTAGAGTAGAAGGCAATGTAGTCTTTGCTTATTTGCGAGCTTTTGCGCCCGATCAAGCAGAGGTGAAAGATCTGGAGAAAGAATATAAAAAAGGCGGTCTAGGAGACGTGACCATTAAGCGGCGTTTGATAGAAGTTCTGGACCAGATGCTGGCGCCGATTCGGTTGCAACGAGCTACTTGGGAACAGCGGGAAGATAAAGTCTGGGAAATTTTGAAAACAGGGACAGAAAAAGCCAGAGAGAAAGTTGCCGAGACAATGGAAGAGGTTAGACGGGTGATGAAGATTAAGTATTTTAGGTAAAGGAATTATTCGAGGGATATCTTAGGAAGACCGTCCTCTAAACAATACCTTAGCAACACTCTTGGATAATCTTCAGGGGTGTTTTTAGGTTAATACCCAAATGGTATCTGGTTCCATTGTAGTAGGCAAGATAGCGAGGTAATCTCCGGTTAATAATACTAACGTCTTTAGGGAGGTAGCGTAAGCATTCATCCTGTAAGGTTCTGTTAAAGCGTTCAAGGTGAGCATTGTCATTAGGACGCCTCACTCTGCTATGACGATGGGTAATCTTGGCTCGCTCACTAAAATGTGTTGAGAACTCACTACCATTATCGCTCTGGAGGACACGAAACCCAAAAGGAGCTTGTGCTTGAGCTCGCTTGAGGAAGGCAACACTTTTAGTAGCGCCAATTCTTTCTGAAGCCCAGGCATAGGTCCACCGAGAACACACATCCAGTAAGGTATAGACATAGAAACGAACTCGTTTAAGAGGAACAATGAAGATACTATCAACTTGGACTAAATCCCCAGGATTATGGACTTCTGGACGAGACAGTGGTACATGGTAGCGCTTCCAAGGACTACGTTTCTTGGTGAGACCTAAACGATCTAATTCTCTTTGCACTGTTATACGATGAACCACTATTCCCTCCTCAGTTAAATGTTTCTGAATCACTTCAGCACATCTACCCTTGAGACTGAGACGTAGTTGCTTAATACGCAGCGATATCTCAGGAGCGAGACGTTTAGGATGTCTGTGAGGTCTCGATGATCTCGTTGGTATGACAAGACACCTACCTGCAGGCGCACGACTACACCAACGAGAAACCGTACTAGGTTGGAAGCCATAGTGTCCAGCTACGTCTCGCATACTAGTACCAGAGCGAACTTGTTCTACTGCTTGAGCTCGAAGCTTAGGGAGCTGAGGATTTAGGGTATATGACATAGGGTTATAGTTATATCCCTAAGGATACCCTAAGTGTTGCCAAGCTATTGAGACTTTACGAGGGTATACTATGCCAGTTGGAACAAGGTTACAATGACTTCGTAATCATTAACCT
>CAYHYG010000013.1:0-24344 GCA_964360835.1 uncultured Gammaproteobacteria bacterium | reverse complement strand
GGGGACATGGGCTCGAACCATGATTGACGGCTTCAAAGGCCGCTGTCCTACCATTAGACGATCCCCGAATCATCAAGACAAATTTTTTAATAACATTTCCGTCTAACTGCTCTTTTCTTGAGAGTATTGAAGCAACCGATCATTCTCAAAGAAAACTGGCGGGGCAAGTTAGACGATCCCCGAATATAAATTGCCAACAAACTATAATAATTTATAAGCTAAATGTCAATCGTTTTGACAGATAAATTTTAGCATGATTGAATTAGCCATAGTTTCGTACACCCACACTGGAGGATCAAATGCCCACAGACTGTGAGGCGCTCAGCGACAATGCCCAAGCCATCTTCGCCAAACTTCAACCCTTTTACCCGCCAGATCCGTGGGACAAACCCCAATGGGAGGCGGTCGGACGAATCTTCGACAACGGTTGGCACGATCTGCGTTTGGCTGCTGACCGTGAGAAGATGACGAGATGGTACAAGAACCTTCTGGGCTACCTAGTCGAAATGTCAGCCATCGGCTACATGAGAGATCACAGCACACTTGAAGGCTTTACCCAGCTACACTTCACTGATCACATGAGGAAAGTTGTCCATGAGCTGCTCATACTCAATGAGCTGGACTTCCAGATTGAAACCATGGACCTTGTGGAGTCCTAGAAGGCGCCCGCCTAGACGCAATTTGTTTAGGCGGGTGTTATATTTTATCCGCTACCTAGAATACATTAGACTGTCTCAATAAATTATGATTAAATAAGACCAATGTTACCCCTAGACTCGCAACATTATCAGTTTATAAAAAAACTTGCTTGGCCTGAGGTTTTTGAAATTTGACGAGGCAATGAAGAAAGCAATCCTGCTTGGATACAATTTTATCAAAGTAAAGGTTACCAAACTTGGGAAGACTGGCGGCGGATCTATGCTCAGCCATTTGCGCCCGACAAAAGACACTGGTATCTATACACGGTCAACGAACCACTTGCCATTGTACCCCAATGGCGTGGAGGACCGCTACGAACGTGGCGCCAACTCTATTATCAAGGTCAGGATCTGGCGACTTTTGAAACAATTGTAAATGGTCCTACTTTACCTGAGCATCCTGGCTATCAGAAAATGCTACGCCTTTATGAAAATTTTCCCGGTGCTACTACTCTATCAGGACTCCTGACTGATCAAGGTATCGTTATCATCGAAGGTATGCATCGTTCCTGCGCTCTGGCTCTGGCAGCACAAAATCATAAAACCGTAACGACGGAAATTAAAATCTGTCTGGCCGATACCAGAGGCGAAGTTTTACCGCTGACAGGTCATACACCAAAAGATAACGGCATTACCATTGGAAACTAGCACCTACTTTACTCAGTGTTGACATATAACATAGTATATGTCATACTACTTTATTCACACGTTCCTAAACTCTCACAAAGGAGTGATCATGTCGAAGAGACTTTTTCTGACACACAAGGGTCGGCACTGGATGTCCGTGTTTCTCCTGTTTTCGACCCTGCTGGTGCTGGCTGGAGTCTGTCTGGTGGCGGAGCCGAATCCTCTGCTGCACAACATCGGCATCGGCCTGCAGCTTGCCGGATCGCTTTTCATTACCTGGTGTGCAATTCAACTTCAGCGCCTGCCAACCTCGTCTGAATACCTTCAAACCGCGCTATTGGTCGAAGAGGGGCAGAAGGTAGTGCTCAAAGCCTGGGCTGACGCCCAAGTAGTGCGGCTACCGGTCAGTAAATTGAAGCGTCTTGCGCGCTATCGGGTCTACTTGCTCTACTGCCTCTCCGGCCTAGCCGCGCTCTATGCAGTCGCTGATTTATTCGGCGCGCATTTCATTCGCCAGCTGGTGATCAATAGTCGCCACGGCGAAACGTTGGTTGTACCGCGACTGGTAACGGCCATGGTCGAGGGATTATTCGCCTACGCGCTGTGGCTGGGAGCGGAACTGGCGAGCTACGAAACACTGGACAAGTATGATCTGGCCTTGAAGAAACTCTTCGAAGATTTCCGGATCAAATAAATCAAACCGCCCTGTCGATTGACAGGGCGGTTTTCTTATTTCTTTTTCCTAGCTGCCACTAACAATCCTACGAATAACAGATGTAGCTTCAACTTAAAGCCCGACGAGATTTTAGCCAATATTGACACATAATTCAAAAGGTGTTATAAATATAATATGATAATTTTTAGCCCCAATCTAACCTCTTTTAGTGGCTACCGTGTAATGCCGGCGGACGCTGTTTTGACCGAGTTTCTTGTCGTTTTTTGAGCAATTTCTAAAATTTTGAAGAGCACCTCGGTCAGATCAGCCGGGGTGCTTTTGATTTACGCCCCTTGCAAAAGCTGATCGATCCGTTCCTAAACAATTTCTATCAACTACCGGAGGTGTCCTTTGTCAGACCATGTCCATGAGGGTGTTCAACTCCAAGGAAATCCCCTGCTCTATCTCTTCAGAAAAATGTGGCGCTACTCAAGTAGCCACAAGCGCGTAGTATGCATCTACCTTATGTTCATGACCGTTGGGTTGTTTGAGCTCATTGTTCCACCTTTGGTCTGGGCCAAGGTGATGGACATTGTCCTGCATCAAGGGGTGACCGGTGACAGCTTCAAGTTACTTCTGGTCTTCCTGGGGTTTATGCTTATCGAACCATTCCTCACCTGGTCACTCCACGGTCCTGCTCGCGTCATGGAAGAGGGCAACGCCTTTCAATGTCGCGCTAACTACCGCAAATTTCTGCTCCATGGCGTGATGAACTTGCCTATGGAGTGGCACACCAATCATCATTCCGGCGATGTTATCGATAAGATTGAAAAAGGCGCCGGGGCCCTATTTGCTTTCTCGCAGTATTCGTTTGAAATCATTTATTCGTTTATTCGCCTGTTTGGCAGCTACTTGATTTTGATTTATTTTAGCTGGCCCGCGGCTTTGATCGTCCTGGCCATGATATTGGTCAGCGTCTGGATAACGGTGCGCTTTGACCGTATTTTGATCGGTCAGTACAAGCGGCTCAATCACGCGGAGAATCACATCTCCGAAAGCGTCTTTGATGCCGTTAGTAATATCAGCACCGTAATCATTCTACGTGTCGAACGCCTGGTCTATCAGGCCATCGTGGGAAAGATCGATGAACCATACAGCCTGAGCCAACTCAACATGCGTTACAACGAGTGGAAGTGGTTCTTGACCAACGTTTGCTGTACGGTCATGACCGTCGTCGTGCTGCTCATCTACTTTGGTCAACATATGGGTAGTCCCGCGGGCGAGATTATCGTTCCCTTGGGACTTCTCTACGCCTACCTGCGCAATATCAACGACGTCTTTTTTCGCTTCACCAGTATGTACGGTGACGTGATTATGAGACGTGCTAAAGTAGAAAACGCAGAAGAGTTGGCCCGCGATTTTATCCCGGGTAACCTGAGTAACCATGTCCTGCCAGAAACTTGGCAGACATTGGAAATCTCTAACCTGACTTTTTCCTACCAGCAAGAAGGCGCTTCCGAGCGGCATCTAGATGATATTCACTTGTGGCTGAAACGAGGTCAGCGAGTGGCGCTGGTTGGCAAAAGCGGCAGTGGCAAGACCACTGTCCTGAGACTGATGAGAGAGCTCTATCAGCCTGATAAGCTAGTTCTGCGGGTGGATGATCAGGACGTACCTCAGGGCTTTGCCGGCATCAGCCGTGCTATCGCCCTGATACCACAGAACGCCGAGATATTCGCTACTACCATTCAAGACAATATAACTCTCGGCGCCAACCATACACCTGAGGTTATCAGAAAATTTACTGATATGGCGCGTTTCACCTCGGTAATCGATACCCTGCCCAAAGGACTGCAATCCTCCATCAAGGAGAAAGGGGTTAACCTAAGCGGCGGTCAACAGCAGCGTCTGGCACTATCCCGTGGACTTCTGGCTTGCGACGACAAAGAGATACTACTCTTGGACGAGCCAACCAGCAGTCAGGATCCGGAGACGGAAGGCGAGATCTTCGCCAATATCTTCCGCTACTTTCATGATCGGACAATTGTGGCCTCCGTTCACCGGCTACACTTGCTCCGACACTTTCACTGTATTTATTTTTTTCAGGACGGAAAGTTGCTGGCCAAGGGTACCTTGGATCAGCTACTTCGCACCTGCCCTGAATTCAGCCAGCAGTGGGAGCAGTATCACAACAGTGAATCAGAAATTGTTTAATCACACCAAAAAAGGTCGTTAAATATCGCTGCAAGCGAAAAGGAGCCTGACCAGCTCCTCTTTTTATTTCCTTTTTTTGGCCGCTTTTAGTAATCCCACAAATAGCGGATGCGGTCGTAGCGGCCGCGACTGAAATTCCGGATGAAACTGTGTAGCTATGAAGTAAGGGTGAACTGACGTTGGTAATTCAATAATTTCCACCAAATCATTATCAGGACAGATGCCGGAGAATACCAAACCTGCCTTGGCTAATACTTTGCGATATTGATTATTAAACTCGTAACGATGGCGATGACGTTCAGAAATGCGGCGCGTGCCATATAATTTACGTGCCAAGCTCCCTTCTTTCAAAATACAAGGGTAAGCTCCTAGGCGCATAGAATTGCCAAAATTATTCTCCGACAAATTTTTGGCCTGTTCTTCGTTGACATGTATCACTGCTTCTTTAGCTTTGGGGTTAATTTCCACTGTGTCGGCTGTTCGTAGTCCAGCCACATGACGGGCAAATTCAATCGTGGCCAGCTGCATGCCATAACATAAGCCCAAATACGGAATCTTCCTTTTGCGTGCGTATTCTATAGTCCTGATCACGCCCTTGATACCTCTACTCCCAAAACCGCCCGGCACGATTATGGCGTTCATAGAATCCAGTATTTTCATTGACGCTCCTCGCCTCGCTTTGGCTCCGTCGAAGCGGGCGGGTTTCTCAAAGTCCGCCGAATCAAGCCAAACCAGCTCTGGCTTGACGCTTGCGACTACACCGGCGTGCTTGATCGCTTCGATAACGGAAATATAGACATCGGACATGACATAGTCGCCGGAAAAGAAATATTTCCCCACCACCCCAATTTTGACTTTTGCCCTTTGACTTTTGAGTTTAGCTACCACCCTGCGCCAGTCGTGCATATCTTTCTTGCGCGGCTTCAAGCCAAACTTAATCAAAATCTTGTTGCCTATATCGTTTTTCTCAAAATTAATCGGAATATCATAAATGCTTTCTACGTCAGGCGCTGAAATAGCTTCCTCCGGACTGACGTTACAGAAGGTGGCGATCTTCTCGCGACGTTTACGATCCAACGCTGCTTCCGAACGGCAGATGATGAAATCAGCTTGAATGCCGGCGCTATTGAGCGTACGTGAAGCGTGTTGAGTTGGCTTAGTCTTCATCTCTCCCACTTTGGCCGGAATCGGCAAATAGCTAACCAAGATAAATAGGACATCCTTTGGTGCTTTCAATTTCATCATACGCGCCGCTTCTAGAAATATCAGATTTTCATATTCACCAACCGTGCCGCCAATTTCCACAATAGTAAAGTCGGCTTTGGCCAGTCGCGAGGCGCGTTTGATCCGGCTAATAATCTCATTGGGAATATCCGGTACTACTTGAACATTATCACCCTTATAACCCAAGTTTCGCTCTCGCTGAATCACCGTCTGATACACCCGGCCAGTGGTCATATAGTTGGCCCGCGGTATATCGACATTCATGAAACGTTCATAGTTGCCGATATCCTGATCAGTCTCGTCGCCATCAATGGTAACAAAAACTTCACCATGAATTGTAGGGTTCATGGTGCCGGCATCGACATTAATATAAGGATCAACCTTGATAGCAGTAACGGTATAGCCCTTGCTTTGTAAAATTTTGGCCACAGCAGCAGTCGTGACGCCTTTACCGACGCCCGACATGACACCGCCGACTACAAAAATATACTTAGTGTTGGCCATGATCTGCTTTGATAATACACCTAATAGTATAATTTTGACCATGCAGTCTGATGGTTACCATATGAGCGCCCAATAACTTCAAATGTTTAAGGCCGACAAACTGCGCTTGGCTGATATCAACACCGGTTTGCTTCAAGACCTGCTCCTGTATTTCTTTCTCGCCTACTCCACCATACAACTTGGCCTCATTGGCCGGAGCTTGGAAAACAACACCTTGTTGAGCCAAATGTTGCAGTCGCGAATCGGCGACTGAGGAGGACTCTTTGGTCACTGTGGTCGCCTTAAAAACGTGCGCTCCAACTCGTGCTAAATTCTGTGATAATAAAAAATTGTGCGCATAGCCGGGTGATACCTCCACCACAGCGCCAGGCGCGCCTAAACCTTTGACAAACTGTGTCAGAGTCACTTTCATGGTTGCAGCTCCATAATTTTAGCTTTGGCCGCCTCCAGCTGAGGATCTCGGTCAGCTTCACGATCCTCACGTGTCATCAGAACTTCTATATCGGGCGAGATACCCTCGTCTTGAATCGAGCGACCATTGGGTGTCAGCCATTTAGCCACTGTCACCTTGAGAGCCGAACCATCGGATAAGCCGGACAAAGTCTGAACTGAGCCCTTGCCAAAAGTTGTCTCTCCGATAACCGTGGCCAAGTTATAATCTTGCAGAGCGCCGGCCAAAATCTCCGAGGCAGAGGCAGATCCTTCATTAACAAGGATAATTGTAGGTACTTTGGGCGCTTTGAAGGTTTCAATAGCGCGATACTCCTGATTACGGGCTGCATCGGTAAAGACTTCCTTTAGAATCAATCGCTCCTCATCTATCCAAAGTGAAGCAATGTTGACCGCCTCATCTAGGAATCCTCCGGGGTTATTGCGCACGTCAATAATCAGTCCTTTTATCGACTGCGTCTGCAACTTCTGTATGGCTGCCATCATTTTTTTACCAGAGTCCTCATTAAAAGTATATAATCTAATATGCGCGATGCCATTCTCGTCAACAGAAACTTCAATAGTCGGGATATCAATAGTCGCTCGTTTAATCTGGACTTCACGAGGTTCCGCATCTCCCTCATGAATTACCCTCAAAGTAACCGTACTCCCTTCAGGTCCTCTTATTAGTTTAATACCTTGATCCAAACTCATTCCAGCGGCTTCCTGATCATCAATCGCTAGGATAACATCGCCCGCTACAAGCCCCGCCTTCTCAGCCGGACTATCAGGCAATGGCGCCACTATAGTCAGATAGTCATTTTTAATATTGATCTCAGCGCCAATACCAGAGAACGATCCGGATAAATCCTGATTAAATTCTTCATTTTCCTCCGGCGTCAAGAAAATAGTATGTGGGTCACCGACCGACTGAACCATGCCCCTGATAGCGCCATAAAATAAGTCTTTATCCTGCAACTGGCCGCCGTCAACATAATTACGGTGTAGATCATCCCACACTTCCCAAAAAAGTGAAAAATCAATTTTACGTTCTTGTGACAATACGCGGCTACTATCACGCAAATTCCCTAGGACAGTCGGTAACTCTATATTGCTGGTCTGCAAACCGAAGCCGTAACCCAAAGCAAAAACTACCGTGATCAACACGGTCAGTCGTAGTAGGCGCCAGCGCTTAATCTTTGGTTTGGCCTCGGATGTGACTACCGGCGAATTGTTAGTTACGGTTGTCTCAGACATACCGTAGCATTATAGCTGATTTGTGCCCTCTGAGACAACTTTCTGTCTTTGGATATCAGCGCCGATATTTCTCAAGCGTTCGTCGATATTTTCATACCCGCGATCAATCTGATCAATACCGCGTATAGTGCTTTCACCTTCTGCTACCAAAGAAGCAATTATTAATGTGGCTCCGGCTCGCAGATCATAGCTGGTAATCTCGCGGCCATAGAGCGGTGTCGGTCCAACGATCAGAACACGATGCGGATCTAGGATCTTCATATCAGCTCCCATCTTGTTCAACTCCTCTACGTATTTCAAGCGTCCGTCATACATCCAATCGTATATCAGACTGATACCCTGTGCCTGTGTCAACATGACGGCAGTCGGCTGCAATAAATCCGGCAAAAAACCTGGTGCTGGCATGTCATGCAATTTCTTGATCGGTCGCAAAGCCGAAGATTTGTGCACAACAATATCTGTCAGTTCATAATGTCCATTTTGACTCTTTCTTGTATTTATAAAATCAAAATTCAAACCCATTCTCTTGTACGTTTCCAACTCAAACCAGAGAAACTCCGGAGCGCAATTTCGCAACGTAATTTCTGCCTGAGCTGTTCCCGCCAGACAGAGAAAGGTTCCTACCTCGATTGGATCTGGCATCAGATCATACGTAGCTACCTGATGTAATTCGGCGGGTCTGATGCGTAGCGTGGCCGAGCCAATGCCAGAAATATCGGCCCCTAAACTTTGTAAAAACCAACATAATTCCTGCACCGGATGATCAGCTCCAGCCGCAATGCGTATCTCTAAGTCTGCATGCGAACCAACTGCGGCTAAAACCAAGATTTCCGTGGCAGTGACACTAAACTCGCGCAATACTATTCGTGACGATGATTTCTGTCCTCGTTTGACGTGCATAACGTCGTCAATAATATCTATCTCACAGCCAAAATCACGTAGAGCCTCGATATGGGCCTCTAAGGCCCGGGAACCAATTTTACAGCCGCCAGGCTCAGGAATAGAAAATTCACCGAAGAGAGCTACTAACGAACCCATTAAGGCTACCGAGCCTCTGATTTTACGTACGGCCGTATGCGGCAGGGCTTCAGGTTTAATCTCTCGGCAATCAACTGTAACCTCACTACCCCGACGTTGGATCGCAGCACCCATCTGCTCCAATATATCCAACATCAGCAAAACATCCCTGATTTGGGGTATGTTACGCAGAGTAACTGGTCCCGGACAGAGAACAGTCGCTGCCAAAACGGCAAAAGTGGCGTTCTTGGAACCTTTGATCTCCACCTCCCCTTGGAGCTTATTTCTTCCTTGTATCTTGAATGTTTCCATTGTATTATGGCTATTAGCCCGATCATTGTACTACAAAGCCCGACAATCTACTACCTATGAACTTATCACATCGCCGCCTTATCTACAGTCTGTTTTTTCTGGCATTTTTTATCTTGGCACCTCTCACTTTATGGTATGCCTTGGGGTTTCGCTGGGATCCTTTGACTAATTCTCTGGTCAAAGTCGGTGCGGCTTTCGTCAAATCATACCCGTCCAAAGCCAAAATTTTCCGTAATGGTCAATACACCGGACATCAGACGGCACATCAGTTAATCAACATTCCTGTGGGCGAGCATGATTTCCACGTTTTAAAAAATGGTTATGAACCGTGGTCCAAAAAGCTCAAAGTAGATGCCGGCGTTACTACCTTCATCGAAGATATTGTTTTATTCAAAACCGAATTTGAAAAGAAATCCCTAACCACCAGACCGTCTGCCACTTGGATGACCAGTCCCAACCTCGACCACTACGCCTTCGTCAATGGCGCGACGCTTTCTGTATTTAATACTGATCAACTGGAAGCTCAAACTACCGCTTCAGTTCCGCTAGGCACCACTATCAAACATTGGTCAACCAACGAACAGCAATTAATAGTAAAAAATCAGGACCAATGGAATCAAATTGCCGTCAGCTCTGGTCAGATGACTCCTTTGACCAGCGCTGATGACATTCAGACTAACAATGGCTCTAGTCACTGGATTCTCCGTAACTCCATCCTGACACTCGACCAGTCGGATAGCAGTACGCGACTAGCTACCAATACCCGCGACTTTATCCTCAGAGACCGGCTAGTCATCTTGCGCCAGAATGGTGAATTAGTGGTCGGTGATGACCGCGGTCAGGAGCGCTGGCGTCAAAGTGTCCCGACTGACAGCCAGCTTATTGATTTTCGCGATAACACAGTCATTTTACGTAGTGGTCAAGAAACATTGGTGGTCAATTCCGAAGGGATCCAAGAACGTATACCAGCAGAATTAACTGATTGGCGGGGTGATAAGCTACTACTATCCAACGACTTTGAACTCTGGTCCTATACTATATCAAGCAAATCTTTACAATTAATTGACCGTACCAGCAATCGGATTCAGCAAGCCTTTTGGCATCCAAGCTTGAGCTATCTGAGTATGGTACAAAATAACCAACTCTTTATCCTTGAGCTTGATAACCGTGGTGAGAAACGACATCGAATCTTTCTAGCTGAGGTTCGACCTGACTATAATTTTTTGTATAACAAAAAAGGTGAAGAAATTACCATCATCTCACCTCAAGAGCACTATCGTTTAATTATTCAATAGCAGTCGCCTTCAATGACTCTACAATCTGCTCCGCTTCGCTCTGTTTGTAACTGCTGGTCGGCCAACCCTGCAGACCGTCGCCGTGCTTGCGTGGTAAAAGATGAATATGAAAATGCGGCACATCGATACCGACAACGTAGAGCATGACGTAGTCGGCTTTTAGTTTCTCCTTCATCAGTCGCATTAAATCAGCTGCCTTGGCATATAATACTGCTAATATCTGTGGATCCGCGTCCGTCATCGTGGGTATATGTTCTTTGGGTATTAATAAAACGTGTCCCGGACGTACCGGATGAATATCCAAGAAAGCCACTACTGATTCATCAGCATATACCTGATGACTAGGAATTTTTCCTTGAACAATCTGACAAAAAATACATTGATCCATACTTTTACTCCTTGACCCTTACTTTTAATTTGAAATACAGTGCAGTTATGGCTGTCATGAGACAGCATAGCACAAAAATTCTGACTGTATAATTACCAGCTGACTGGCGCCAGAATATTAAGCCCAACCCACAGATGATTAATGTCAGCCAAACAGCAAAATAGAATTTACTCCATGAAGACCAGGATAAACCGCTGGTTGGACGTATAACCGCCGCTACCAACAAAATCAGAGAAATAAGTAAAAATAAATTAAGATCAAACAGTGTACTGACAAATCCCGGTCGCAACCATTCAGCAATAAACAAACTGAGATAACTAAAAAAGCTGATAATGGCCGCTTCAGTAATTATCCTTCTAGATATCATAGGTAACTAGTTTAATGACAGCTTGCCAGATATCAGACCAATTTTCCAGCGGCGGCTTGAGTAGGGTGACTTTGATTGAACGAATGGAGACATTATTTCCTCGGCTGACGAGATTTGGCGCTGACAACATGAAGCGTAGACTCCCATCCTCGAGGGCTGCGGACTGCAAATCAAAGGTAACAGAAGTTTGTCTAACGCCTTGAGCATCAACCTGAGGTGAACGGTAGTTGGCAATGACATAATCAACATTTACATTGGGATCAAAGGATTTTAATTTAAAAATTTCTGGATTAAAGACCTGCTCGGCGCCGAGGAAAAATAATCCGTCACCATGAAGCAAAATGTCATTGACCGGCGAAACAATGGTGCTCAGAGGTGTTTCTACTGAGATATAATAATCTTCGTGCGTTTTCTTGACTTCTAGAGATTCGTCGTTAATTTGTATGGTCTGGAGACCCAGAGGATGAGCGGTCTGTACACCGATGATAGAGGCCGTTGTCTGTATCGTAGTCGACGATAGATCTAAATCAGGCAACCCGTCACGGTATTCCTGATTATTGACCAGATATAAACGATCAATAAAACCAAATAGCTTCTGTTTGGTTTCAATACGGCTAATAAAAATGTCGTTCTCAGCCTGCCAATCCAAGCGGTAAACACCTTCCGGTAGATTATTCAACCAAACGGATACTTTTCGCTCTGGCGAAGCGCCGACCCGATCAGTCACTCCCCCGTCGTCGGCCAATTCGAAACGTTTAACCTCTGTTCCCTGCCAATCACGGACAATCAAAGTGACCGGGTCAGCACCGTTGGTGCGATTAAAATCAACGACTTGAAAATCCCAAGCCAATGGCTCACTTTTAACATAGGTGTAGATACTCAGGTTTCCGCGCAATAAGCGATCAACGGTGGACGTAGACTGATTCGGCTGATAGCCCGGGATTATAAAACGCTTAAATAAATCGTAGTTATAAGCCGCCACGGGTAGCTCATAATAATTCTGCAGAAAATCTCGCACTGTCTCAAACTTGGCCTTTCGTTGCCAGAGAGTAGTTTCACCGGAGGTTATCTGCGGCCAGTCCAGAGTGTCTAGAGAGCTATTTTCAATCGGCTGTAAATGATACTGCCAGTCGTCACCACCATATTGCTTCAAACCAATCTGAAGTAAATCCTGACCTTCATTGCTATAACTGATATCTATTTTGGCCTGCGAATAGCGTTGAGGATAGCGTACTCGCCAGTACACCGGCTCTGACAAAACCTTCTGTCCGGTCTCAGTCATGGCGGATAATCTATTAGCCGGAAACAAACGACTGATAAATGGCGAGTCCTGATCAAACTGGTATTCCGCGACCCGACGACCATCAATATCAATATTCCAAGTGACAATGGTTACCAAAAGGGCCAGCGGTATTAGATATAAAATTATCCGAACGAAATTATAGCTTATTTTTCTCATAACTGCAGTCGGTATAAGGCTAAAGATTGATTTTGCCAGATTTCCGGTCCTAGCGTAAATCCGTATTGACTCCAATCAGATTGCAATTCTTGCCTACCCTGATCGGACAACGGTAAATGTAAATAGTAAACCGGAACACCTTCCTTCAGAATACCAGGAATAGCCCGCAAATAGCCATCATCGCCACTGGGCGTGATCACCCGACGATAAGGCCAGATCAATTTATCACTGCGTGGCGTCAGGATGATAGCTTCGGGTTCAGTTGTGTCGACTACTTGCTGTCCCACCGATTGATATTTACATAATTCTTGACGTAGGCTAATCACTCCTTCACCCGGTTGATACAATACTCGTCCGGAGGAAACTAACATCAAAACTACAATAACTACGCCAGCAACAAGATACTGAAATTTACCAACCCACTTTCCTGTCTGCAATAAAACCGCGGCTATGGCCGGCGTTAGTAAAATATATATTGGTAAAAAATAACGTACAAAAGAACTGCCAATAGTCACGGCTCCCGGCTCCGGATTATCTGACAATATCCAACTGCCATAGTACAGAGGTAGGACCACAGATATAATGAGCACGCTGGTAAAATATAAATTACGCCAAGCGTTTGAACTCCGCAGTATTACATAGAGCCCAACTATGGCCAGTAAACTGTGAGCGAGGAAAAAAGTAAAACCATAATTCCAGACTGTATTCCAGATCAGCCGCGGATGAAAACCAAAAGGCAACCACAGTGATTTACCCGGCAGAGCTTGCAGATTATAAGCAAAGGCCGCCAGCTGACCATAGACCTGACTATTGATAGCCAGCCAAATAAGAATCAAGGCCAGCAGTCCTACGGCCAAACCAAACCAGTATGTACGTGATATTTTCTGTCTGTATATAACAAAAGCAACTACCGGCGCCAACCAGATTATTTCTGATGGGCGCACAATCAGAGCCAGAGAGGTCACCAAGCTGGCCATAGTCAATGTCCAGCGGCAGCGTCGGCTGCCATTTAAAAATTGATACCAGAGTAAACTAGCTATCATGACTAATGAGCAAAATAAAACATTGGGTAACAAACTGCGAAAACTATAATACCACCAAGCTGGATGAAAAGCTGTCAAAGCCAAAATAATTATGGCAGCCGGTATACTCCAGACTTTTTTCCATAACCAATACCAAGCCAAAAGTCCGATGACTGCAAAAATGAGCGTCCAATACGGCAACAGCAATGAAGGGAACAAAACGTTTAAACTGCCGTAAAAAAACGGTAAGCCCCAAAAACCGGCTGGAACTATGCTAGCGCCTGCAACTTTAGCACTACGCGGTACTACATATTCATATCCCGGCACCCCCGAAGCGGGAAAAGTCAGAGTCCCCGTCTCAGACCAAAATCGGCTGAAATGATAATTCACCAAAGCATCCGGCGAGTCAAAAACCAGATGACCCGACCGCGACCAGATGGACAAACCAACGGTAATAATGAAGGCCATAATAATAGCGCAAACCAGCAATGGTTCGGGCCGCAAGAAACCTCGAAACTTCATGGCCATATTATAGCAAGTATCGTTGGATCGCGCCTATGGGCGTGATACAATAGTCCTATGAAGTATTTTGGCATACAGGCACTGGCGGCTATTTTGATGCTTTTGCCCTGGCCGAAAGTCATAGCGCCGGTAATAATTGCTCTGAGTCTAATGGTACAAGCTTACGTTATTGGACAGCGCTTTGTGCCAAACCAAGATCACGGCTTACGAATATTACTTGGTTTTCTCTATCTGACATCGCTCGTGGCTGTCGTCGGCACTATCTTTTTTTATTTATACAAGTTGGATAGTCTAGTCTTTATTCTCCTAACCTTTAGCCCTCTGCTCCTTTGGTTATTACCTCCAGCCAAACAGATGGCCGTCATTCAGCAGGAACCCGCATCGCCAAAGTCTGCCGTGGTGACTATTATCATCGCCGTTGTCCAATTACTTTACGTTGCAGCTGTCAGTATGTTACTGATCAGTTTGCTGCGTCAGGCCACAGTTGAGGCAGTAGCTACACCGTGGAGTCTAGTCGGCCCAGTGAGTTTTTGGCTTTATGCCACGGCTACTGCTCTCCTAATTATTCTCTGCTACTGGCAAGCTCCGTGGCACAAACTGTGTCTGATACTGCACTCTTTTCTCAGTTTTGGTTTGGTACTTCTGCTTTACCCGCTGGGCTTTGGCTACGATCCGTTCATCCATCAAGCCACAGAGCAAATCATACTAGCCACTGGGACTCTAGAACCAAAGCCACCCTACTATATCGGCTACTATAGTCTGGTCGTCTGGCTGACGCATTATAGCCGACTGACTATCGCTACTATCGACAACTGGCTGCTGCCGACCATTTCAAGTCTCAGTCTGATGCCTCTCATCTGGTATACCTTCCGTTATAATTTCCGTGTACACACGGCGGCTGTCACACTACTGCCATTAGCGCTCTACATCTTACCCTACGGAACGCTGATCCAATCAACACCGCAAGGATTATCTTTCCTCTGGAGTTTGATCATCATCATCGTCTCTATTTTCTATATCAACAATACAGGTGTGACGCTCTGGCATTTACTGCTCCTAGCTGCGGCTACAGCTGTGATGCATCCTTTGACCGGCATTCCTATATTTTTCTTTGTCCTGACGCTAGGACTATATCATCGTTTCTGGCAGGGAAAAGGTATAAAAAAATATTTACGACTATCTATTTACTGGCTAGGAGTAATCGCCGCCAGCATCGCTCTACCGGCCGTCTTTCTGATCAATACCTTCGCCGATAGAGGCCAAAATAAAATCTTGGCTGCCAGCGAAACCAGTTTGCAACTGCTTAATGGCAGTTATCACCGCTATATTCGTTGGGAAGATCTGCTCTATCTCTGGCATGATAATCAACGATTGATAATCTTTGCTCTAGCTCTCGGCTGTGGCCTGATCCTATTACGACGACGCAAAGCTCGCTATTTTATGCATTATGCCGTAATCTTTGTAGCGCTCATCTGCAATTATATTCTGCTCAAATTGTTCGTGACTTTTGACTTTCTCATTTCGTATGAGCGTTACGTTTTTCCTGAGCGCATACTCGCTCTATCACTCTATCTATTATTTCCCTATATCCTGCTTCTGATGTACTGGTATATTGAAAAGGCTTTACAGGCCTCACGTTTAATTCAACTTTCTACTCTATTATTTGTAGTTTGTCTTAGCACTGCGGCTTGGTATCTGGCGTATCCCCGTTTTGATTATTATGATCAGAATAAAGGCTACAATAGCAGCTTGTACGACCAATTGTCTGTACAAATGATTCAGCAACAGGAGGGCACTAATGAATACGTGGTGCTGGCCAATCAATCTACCTCCGCCATGGCTATACGGACCTTTGGCTTTAGTCGTTATTACCAAGGACATTTTTACTATCCTGTACCGACATCAGGTCCGCTGTATGATTTATATCTTGATCTGGTCTATAACAAAAAAACTGCCTCCGAAGTAGTAGCGGCAGCGCAGAAACTCACCGGGGTCTCTACTGTCTATCTGGTGCTGAATAACTATTGGTCAGGCTATGAAGACATTGTAGCTAGGGAAATCAAACGCAGTCAGTCATATTCCGTTGTTGGCGACGAAAAAACCTACATCTTTCGCTATCAAGCTGATCAAAGCAATTGATGCAGCTGCTGTAAATAATGCTCCCCCGTCAGGTCAGCCACAGAACGCTGACAATTTTCTGATAGGCCACGAGCTAACTCGGGTTGCTGCTGCAGCAGCTCCAAACGTCCAGCTAGCTCCTTCCAATCGCCCGGCTGGAAACTCCAACCATTTTCAGCCTCATGAATAAGTTCAGCCGCGCCCCCACTAGCAGAGGTCAACACCGGCAGACCGGCGGCCAATGCTTCCAAAATCGATGTGGGGAAATTTTCATAGCATAGTGAGGGGTGGATCAAAACGTCAGACTGAGTCAAGAGAGCCACAACCTCTGGACGACTACGCCAACCCAACAACTGTATGCGTTTATCAGCTGTCACCAAGAAAGCTAGTAAACGAATATCAGGACCTAATCCGGCAATGATGAGACTTAGATTCCACTCGGGATGACTGAGAATTAATTTGGCTAGATCAATTATGCCTTTGGCTTTGGTGATTTGACCAACAAACAGCAATCGCAACGGACCATTGACTGTCTGGTGCCTGACGGTCAAAGCAAATGGTATAGGATTGCGGATAACCACTGCCTTACTTTTCACGAAAAAATTACGTTGTTGATAAAATTGCAACAGAAACTTGGACGGAGAGATAACAGTCTCAGGAGAACCCCAGAGCCAACGCATCAGACCGGCATAGCCACTCCATCGAACCAGACGTTCCTGCCAGGAATTTTCTTGTCCATATATAAGAAGACCGGAGGGCGTATACAATTGCACATCATGAATAATATGCAGATGGCGGATACGTAGTTGATGGAGTAGCAATGGTAACAGGAAACCAATACCTGTCAGATTATTGGTGATAACTACATCAGGTTTTTGTTTTTGAATTATACCCTTGATAACAAAATAACTGTGAAAATTAAAAATATCAAAGACATGCCAGAAAAGTCTGGCCAAAACTGAGTATTTATGGTCAAAAAGCAACGAATACAAATTAAATGGCCAAAAACGATAAACCGTCACACCATCTTCATCAAAATGTTCGGGACGCAAGCTGGCAATTCCTTGGTAAGGCCTAGTCGTGACCACTGTCAAATGATGCAGCGATTGGTGTAACCGAGAGACTACGGCCGCTATGACCACTTCGTTACCACCCCGAATATAAGGTGGATATAAATTTGAGACAATAAGTATCCGCATATTAATGAAGCGTCTCCTGATAAATCTGCTCTAAATCATGTGTTATTTTGCTCCAGTCATACTGAGCCAAAACCTTGGCTCTTCCGGCCTGTCCATACTGACCGCAAATCTGAGGATTACGCAGCAGCCAGTCCATATATTTTGCCAAATTGGCAATATCGCGAGGTTTAACCAACAAGCCGTTAACTTTCTTATCAATGACACTGCGCACCCCCGGCAAGTCAGAAGCAATCACCGGCATGCCACTGGCCATAGCTTCGATTAATACAGTCCCAAAAGCTTCAGAGCCATCGATAGACGGCAAGACCATCAAATCGCCCAGACTATAATATAGTGGCAGGAGATCATCAGGTACAAAACCAGTAAATATAATTTTATGCTCCAGACCATAATTCTCGGCCAAGCTCTGGTAGCTTTCAGCTAAGTCACCTTTACCGATTATCATTAAACGATAAGCGTCATTGGAACTGATCAGTTGAAAAGCTTTAATCAAAAAAGTAACGCCTTTAAAATAGTGAGCCTTATCCAATGCGCCGATAAAAATAATTATTTTCTTGTGTTCCAGATCATATTTCTTTAGCAGCTCAGGATTTTTGCGACGGGGTCGGAAATTCTCAGGATTGACTCCCACGGGGCTAACGTCAAACATCTGTGGCTGTTCTTCGAGACGTTGACGCAGACGAGAGCGCTGAGCGTAATCCATAGAGGTTACTAGGATTTTCTGCGCTCGATTCAATATGCGCGGCATAATCTGCTGGCTATGCCAGTCAAAAATGCGCTTCAATTTACCCTGACCAAAGACATCCATATGATAATGAACAATTAGATTGAGATGATTGAATCTCGATAGCAGATACAACATTTCAGCTCCGCCAAAAAAAGGGTAATGTAGATGAATAACATCAAATTTTTTCAGACGCCAGAGTAGCTGTGGTACGACCGCGGCATTACCATACGAAAACCACGGCTTAAGCCGTTGTACCTTGAACGGGTAGAGATGATCCATGGCCGTGCCTTTGGCCGCGGGTGTAAAGACGGTTACCTCATGACCACGGGCTTGCAACTGCCAACTAAGATGAAAAGCTACATTGCCCATGCCAGCTTTATAAGGGGGAAAGGTTGAGACGATCTGCGCAATTTTCATACTACCAATAAATAATCATCAGAATGAGCCGATAGTAACACGCCATGACTATATTGGCTACCCGTAAACCCAGGCTGTCCAGCGGCTGAAACTGTATGGTGGCACTAAACTGCTGTAGTATCTCCCTGTCGCTGACCTTTCGCAACGCCTGAGTACGCTGGCGATCTTTCCAAAAAAGTCTGATGGATGTCGGTTTCAAAAGCCACACATAACCCTTTAGTTTAGCGCCAAGCCAGCCATTAGCCAGAGCAAAGAGCAACTGTCCCAGCTCCATGATAAGTATCATCGGTAAAAGTACCAACAATGTGCCTAGACGGTAATTCTTGAATAGTATCCAGAGCCGATTTCGTTCAAAATAATACACCTGACGGATACTGCGCTTGAACTCATATTGATGATAGATCGTAGCCGTAGGAACGAGCGCCTGCCGGAAGCCAGCCAGCGTTGAACGCCAACCAAAATCCAAATCTTCCAAATACATGAACATAAAATCATCATACAGACCCCCAACTCTGAAAATCTTGGATAAATCTATCAGTACTGCTGCACCGGAGCAATAATTAATAGTCTGTCCTTGAATTTGTTCAGTCGTTAATCTCTGCCCATTATTTCCAGAAAAACCAAAACCCAAGTACTGAATATGATTTCCGGTTGAATTGACTAATTCTGTTTGCGGATAAAGTCGTAGCAATGGCTGGACAGCGATCAACTGCGGTTGCGACTGACATGCCGCTACCAATGTACTCAGACAATTATCTGTCAAATAGGCATCTTGATTCAACAGAAAAATATAATCAGCCCAACCTTCATTGAGAAGGTAATGATAACCGGCGTTGTTGCCACCGGCAAAACCCAAGTTTGCCGTCAGGGTGATCAGCTGAATAGTTGATAATCCCGATACATAATCCAGAGAACCGTCTGTTGATTTATTATCAACTACATAAACGCGTTTCTCAATCTCAGTTTCGGTCGTCTCTAGCGCGGCCACCAGACACTTTGGCAACCAGGTCAGACCGTTATAATTTACTATCAGGATCGCTACCTTTTTTTTCATCACTGGTTGCAATAGTTCGAACTAATTTAGTCACATTCCTGTCCATTTTATCCACTCGGATAAAAAGGCGAAACAGCAGATAGATAATGACAACTATAGCTATATAGACAACTAAATCAGCGCCACGACCAATGCCAAAGAAAACAGCCAGTCTGCTGGCAATCTCCGGTTGCCAGAAAACTACACCGATACTTAACCAGAGTATGAACCATAATAGAGTTTCCAAGATAGAAAGCGTCCCATCTTTATATTTACTCCAGACTTTGACCGCGGCCAAAACAACGAAGACCGAGGCAATGATTTGCAGCATCATATAGTTACTTTATTAATCTTCTAATGATTAAATCGCGCAATATCTTCAAGCCGCCGGAGAAACCTTGTCCAAACTCCCGATAGACTATAGTAACCGGTACCTCCTGCCAGCGCAATTTATGCTTACTAATTTCCATAGTAATTTCGGAGGCATGAGCCATGCCATCCTGTTGAATAGTCAGAAGCCGAGCAGCCCTGGCTCTGATAGCCCGAAAACCATTATGAACATCGGTCAAAGGCAATCCAGTAGTCAGGCGCTGAAACCACAAAGCCGGGGTCTGCAGTAAATATTTTTTTACCCACGGGACATCGCTGTGGCCGAGAAAACGTGATCCAAGAGTGATATCCAGAGCTGGGTCGTCGAGTAACGGCTGTACCATTTTTTCTATATCATCCACCATCATCTGACCGTCGCCATCAAAGTGCACTAAAATCTCGGCGCCATGTCGCAGAGCGTACTCCATCCCGGTCACTAGAGCGGCTCCTTGTCCACGATTAATCGGATGACGCAAAACTGTGGCATACTGACGAGCCACGACTCCCGTCTGATCCACAGATCCGTCATCAACTACTATCACCGAATATGGCCTTGATTGTAACTGTTGTAAAATTTCTCCCAATCCTCCACGGGTTGGGCGGAATTCATTCCAAGCGGGTATGATAACAGCAACTTCATTCATGTTTATACTGATTTCATCCAATCATAAGTCTGCCGCAAGCCCTGCTCTAATGCCACAGATGCCTGCCAATCTAGTTGGTCTTTGGCTTTGGTACTATCGAAGACACTAGTTCTGACTTCACCGGTAATTGCCTGACCGATAGCATAATCCAATTTTGACCCATGAATGCCTTCAATCAGTGAAATAGCCTCCAACAAAGAATGTTCCACACCTGTACCAATATTATAAATGCCTTCATGCTCTAAACCTTTGGTCAAAGCTGAAGTGAGATCGGTTACAAAGATAAAGTCACGTGTTTGCAGGCCGTCGCCATTCAACGTGAATGATCCCCGTCCCAAAATCGCATTAAGCAATAAGCTCAAAACTCCGGCCTCACCCAGAGGATCCTGACGTGGGCCGTAGGCGTTAGAAAAACGTAAAATTGTTACCGGCAGGTCATAGGTCTGCTGATAAAACTGCAGATACATCTCCATAGTCAACTTGGTAATACCGTAAGGATTGACTGGCTGCACAGGCGCAGCTTCTGATATCTTACCATTCTGTACGCCATAGACAGCCGCGGAGGAAGCAAAAATAAATCTGGCTTTGTGCTGATGCGCTGCCTGCAAAACTTTCAGACCACCGATAATATTTATATCAGCGTCGTATAATGGATCATTGATGGCGGTGCGGAGATTCTTTTGAGCTGCTAGATGAATGACCGCCTCAAAGTTGCCGACTTTCTCTGGCCAGTCGTCGGAACGGATATCAGCTTCTACCAAGGTTGCCTGAGGATGGACATATTCACGTTTACCAGCTGAAAGGTTGTCAATCACAACGACCTGGTGACCAGCAGTCAGCAGGGCTTCGACGCAATGTGAACCAATAAAACCGGCGCCTCCAGTTACCAAAATTCTCATACAGCCATACTATACTACAAGCCAAAAAAGGCAAGCTAGGCCTTTTCTTCCCGATTCCACTGCAGACCTGATTTGAGCATGATATTTGAACGCGCGTAAGCTATAGTTTCACCGATGCCCTGCTCCAGACCGATCAAAGGAAACCAACCCAACTTTTCTTTGGCCAAGGAGATATCAGGCAAGAGCTGACGATGAGAGTGCGGCAATGGATCGGCAAAGGTGATCTCAGTGGCGGTATTGGTGGCTGATTTTATCTGTTCAGCTACTTCCTTGTAGGTAAAGTAGCGATCTCCGCCCAGATTGACCGGATCACTGAAATGACTATGCATCAGAGCCACGATGCCTTCGACCATATCTTTGACATAGCAGAGTGAAGAGCCTGTCTTGTCATCGCCCTGGATCGTCAAAGGCTGGCCTTTCAAAGCATTGTAAATAAAATCAGGTACATGCCGACCAGACATGAGCATCATCCGCGGACCGTAAGTGGTAAAAATACGGGCGACGCGAACATCCATTTTGTAATAATCTTTATAGGTTGTCACCAGTGTCTCAGCAAAACGCTTGCCTTCGTTATAACAAGCACGCGGTCCGATGATATTTACACTGCCTAGGTATGATTCATTAATCATATCCATCTGCCCAGAAGCAGAACCATAGACCGCAGACGATGAAGCCAAAAGATATCGTGCATTATATTTACGAGCCATTTCCAATGACTTGACCACTCCGACAGAATTGGCCAAAGCCGTTTCAACCGGCAGTTTACTATAATCCTGTGCCGAAGTCGGGCAGGCAAAATTGTAGACTTCCTGCAAACCTTGTGCTTGAAAGTGAAATTTCTTCAGCTCTGGCAATGACTCCAGATCAATATCTTCGATGACATCATGTCGGATAAACTCAAAATTGGGAAACTCCAGCATCATCTTGATATTCTCGACATCGGACGAAGCGAAGTTATCCAGACAGATAACGTTATCGCCGCGTTTTAGCAAAAACTCACAAACATGAGAGCCCAAGAATCCGGCTCCTCCAAGGACTAGGATATTCTTTCTCTCTATGGGAACTTTGACGGTCATAGCTTATATTTACCTAATAATTTATTCAATTGTACACCAAAAACAGCCATCAGGGTAGTGAAATAATCAACTGGCTTCACCTTGGAGTTAAAGTTATTTTCCCAGCGTACCGGCAGTTCGACTATCTTTAAGCCCCTCCAACGTGCCATAGCCAACAACTCGATATCAAAGGCCCAGCGGTTTATCGACTGTTGCTCAAACAAGACACGAGTCGAGCTGCGCCTGAAAAGCTTGAAACCACACTGCGTATCATGAATACCGGGGACCGCCGCCACCTGAATAATGGTATTACCCAACTTACCTAGTAGCTGCTTGACCCAATTCTGACTGACAATAATAGCCGAGGAAGCCAGAGCGCGAGAAGCAATGACCACATCGGCTCCTGACTCCGCAGCTGTCAAAAAAGCTGGCAATTCATTAATTTTGGTGGAATTATCCGCATCCATAAATAGGACATAATCGCCACTGGCCGCTAGAGCGCCAGTCCTGACTGCCGCTCCCTTACCTTGATTTGTCTGGTGCTGAATTAATCTTACACCAGGAAGTGATAGTACTTTCTGGACCGTGGTATCAGTCGACCCATCGTCAACCACCAAAATTTCCGCTTCAACGCCAAATAAGGAATGACTATAGGATGCGACTTCAGTGGTTGTGGCGATTATAACTTGCTCTTCGTTATAAGCCGGGATAATGACGCTAAGCTTCATACGTTTTGGCACGAAAAGTCCAGAGCTTATTGAGAGAAAAGTTCCAGAACATGACAACGATAGCTACCAGAAATTTTCCTATCAGATCCATGATTTGCAGATGTGAGACTACTAGATACAGAAGTAGGCTGGAGAGCAGCAACCCTCCCAAACTGACCGTAAAAAATTTAATATATTGCCGTCGATAGGAGGAAACAGTTTCCACCGCGCGGAATGTCCAGGCTCGATTCATCAAGAAACTTGAGGTCACAGCCGCCAAAAAAGAAATACTATGAGCCAAAAGATAATTAGTCTGCATAAATTCCATAGTCCTCGTCAAATACCAATAGATGGAAAAATCCAGGATAAAATTAAAAACGCCGATGATGGCAAACTTGGTTATCTGCAATATCACCGGATAACGGCGAACCACTGGATTCGTCCGTCCGTAGTGAATTATGCGGGTGATCATGGTGTGATGAAGGATAGAGAATTTACTGACGGGATACCGCTCGGTGGGTTAATGCTTCTGAGCAGTACACCGGTCAGATCAAAAACCTGAATCATTCTATCGCCTTTATCCGTCTTGGGTATGATTATCAGATCATCACGTAGATCGCCGGTCAGATCTCTCAGAGCTAATCGTATGGGATATTGTTTCTGATTTAACTTGGTCAGAGCCAGCCAGGAATTGAGAACAACGCCACTACTGTCAAGCGTACGTATCATGGTCTCGGTCTCTGTCTGAGCAGAAACAGAAATATCTACTGATTTGTCGTGATTAAGGTCTCCAGCGGCTAAGGAATAGACGCCGCGAGTCCCAGACTCAAAAGCCATAAACTGTCCTTTCAAACTGCCACTGAGATCAAAGATGCGTACATGAGCAGTGCCTCCTTGAATTGGTAAAGTAATAATCTCCGACTGGCCATCAGCATCGATATCAGCCACAGCCAGCTGTACACCACCACTGAAACTCTCCTGATAAGCCATAAATTGAGAGATTAATTCTCCCTCAAGTGTAAATACCTTGACATGAGGACCTCCCCCAGTAGCTGGGACAGTAATGATCTCATCGCGACCGTCATTATTGAGATCAGCCGTGGCTAAGGATAAACCACCACGAAAACGCTGATGATATGCCATAAATTGGTGCTTCAATTCGCCAGCAGGACTAACAACGCGCACA
>CAYHYG010000012.1:0-24762 GCA_964360835.1 uncultured Gammaproteobacteria bacterium | reverse complement strand
AGCAAATGATTAAGATTGTACCGGAGCGGTTTGAAAAAAGTTATTTGCAGTGGATCGATAATCTGCGTGACTGGTGTATCAGCCGTCAGATCTGGTGGGGACATCAGATTCCGATCTGGTATCACGATGGCCAAGAACCCCAATTTAGCCTTAACTCGCCTGGCGAAGGTTGGCGTCAGGATCCGGACACCTTGGACACTTGGTTTTCGTCTGGTACTTGGACTTTCAGTACACTTGGTTGGCCGGCAGAAACACCCGACCTGCAAACCTTTCATCCTAGCGCCTGGATACAGATGGGCTATGAAATTTTATTTTTCTGGATGGCTCGTATGATTATGATGTCGACCTATGCCCTGGACCAGGTACCGTTTAGAGAGGTGTACTTTCACGGTATGTTGCGGGATGCGGAGGGACGCAAATTCTCCAAATCTCTCGGCACTGGTATTGATCCTCTGCAAGTTTCGTCAGAATATGGGACCGACGCGTTGCGCTTGAGTCTGATTTCCGGTATTGCTCCTGGTAATGACGCGCGTTTCTATCCTGAGAAGGTACAAGGTGCCAGAAACTATATCAATAAATTATGGAATATCTCTCGATATATTCTTAGTATTGTTGACGAGCCGCATGTAGTTCTAAATAAACCAAGACAGTTGCAGGAAACATGGATATTGCAAGAATTTAGTTGGGTTATATCGAATGTTACCGCACTATTAGATGAAAAACAGTTTTCACGGGCAGCTGAATGTTTGTATGAATTTACTTGGTCTGAGCTGGCAGATTGGTATTTGGAGATGAACAAAATTTATACAGCTCGCGGTATTGACAGAGAAAATAAAAGTCAAAGAGATGAGGTTCTGTTATATGTTTTATCGAATCTTTTGATTTTATGGCATCCATTTATTCCTTTTTGCACAGAAGTTATTTGGAAAGAATTATCACCAGATAATTTATTGATGGTTTCTAAGTGGCCACAGATTAAAGATCATCATTATGATGAAAATAAATCTCTCGATGAAGTAAGGAAAATAAAGGAGCTTATAACACTATTACGTAATGCGCGCGCAGAACATAAAGTCTCTCCGAGAAATCCTAGCTCCGTCAGATATTTGGGCCAGCATCAGGAATTGATCAAACAATGGCAACCAATTATCGAGACGATGGCTCGGGTGAAGTTTGCCGATAGTTTCAGTACGGCCTTAGAATTAAAAGGCAGTTGGTTTACTCTAGCTACTGATATTGTTGGTCAAAAACGAGAGATACATGATGGAGAGTTACGTCAGTATATTGGACAACTTGAGGCCAAGCTAGCCAACCAGGAATTCATTGATAAAGCCCCTCAGAGTGTCATTGCCGAAGTTGAGAGGAAATTAGTCGAAGCCAAAAGCAAATTGTCATCTTAGATATTGACATTATAGTTTATTCGTACTATATTATCTTTTTCGTGTCCGTAAGGACACTTTGTTCATCACATGTAAGTTTAAGAAAGGAAGCTATGACTGTTAAGGAAGCTCGATATGTCAGGGTTGGTGATCCGATTAAAGCAGGTATAGATCTCAGGAACCCAGAGACAATGGAGGTAGTCGTGCCTCGCATGACCATTGGGAAAGTTGGATCAATTGATCGCCGCCCCAGTGATCCAATGATTTACTTTTCCTGTCTCTGGGAGCTCCGTCAGGGCACGCATCAGGCCGATATTCCGGCACGCGATGCTTATCGTCATCAGTGAAAGGAGATGTATGCGTTTGACCAAGGTTTTTGGTTGGCGTCAGCGAATCGGCCTAATTTTTTTCGGCTCGTTGATGATTGCCGTTTCTATAACCTCGCCTGTCCCTAGTTTGTCGGACGAGATCAGACTCCTGTTGTTTGCTCTTTTGGGAGCGACGCTGATCGTCGGCAGTCTGATCTTCAGGCGTGACGTCTGGCAGGTTGAGCACACCGATAATCCCGAAGATTAACCAGCCTGCCAATAGCCACGTAACTCCGGGGGGAGTAAGTGTAGGTAAACATGATTTGGTTCGCGGCCTTTTGCCACGGCCAGGTCCTGCATCTGATTTACCTTCGCGTTGAAGGTGAGGACTGTCTGCGTGAATATCTGCGAGAGCGTTTTCCTGGTCATGAGTTGGCTTTTTTCGGTTATTTGAACTTCCACTTTCAGGAGGATGAGCAGCGTTTTGATGCTTTGTCTGATCTGCGTCGAACGCACCGTTTGATCGACCGTCTGACTAAGCAGGGGAGATTGCAGACGCCATCACTCTGCCTGGAACGCTCCTTTATACTGAAGAAAATTCGGAGCGAACACAAGCTCTAAGAATAAGAAAATCCCGCCACGTCTGACGTGGCGGGATTTTGACTTTATAAATTAGTCCTACTCTGTCTTCTTTAGAACCTCTTCGACTGAGGTCATGCCGTCCAAAGCTTTGAGGATACCATCTTGCAACATGGTGATCATGCCAGAATCAATAGCCAAATTTTGTAAATCAAATTCCGAGACGTTTCCATTGAGAATTACTTTTTCTATAGCCTGTGTCATAGTAAAAACTTCAAAGAGACCAACTCGTCCTTTATACCCAAGTCCATGACATTCTTCACAGCCGGGAGCAGTATAGAATACCAAAGAGCCGAGATTATCGACGGTAATACCTGATTGAGGATTGATGCGCTTAATTTCATTAAGAACCAGCGTCATAGTAGTGTTATCAAGTTCAGCAGTTTTTTTACACTTTTGACATAGTCGTCTGACCAAGCGTTGGGCCTCGATAGCGTTAATGGCCGGAGCTAAGAGATAGGGTTTAACTCCCATAGCTAGCAGACGGGGGATAGCTCCTGCGGCGCTATTGGTATGCATAGTGGACAGCATCAGATGTCCGGTCAGAGCCGCCTGGATGGCTACTTCAGCAGTTTCCAAATCTCTGATTTCCCCGACCATGATGGTGTCTGGATCTTGGCGCAAGATCGAGCGCAAGCCACTGGAGAATGAATAATCATGAGTAGTATCAACTTGGCTTTGATTAATTCCTGGGATTTTATATTCAACAGGATCCTCCAAAGTTATCATTTTTCGCTCAGGAGTATTCAAAAGATTCATCAAGGCGTAGAGGGTGGTAGTTTTACCGGAACCGGTCGGTCCGGTGGCAATGACCATGCCGTTGGGCTTGCGGATTTGACCAAGAAGATCGTTGTAGGCCTTGCCTCGTAATCCCAATGTTTCAAATTTAAAGGTTTCGACACCGGAGCGAAGTAGGCGCATAACCACAGATTCGCCATAGGTTGTCGGGACGGTAGAAACACGAACTTCAATCTTTTGATTCTGATAGACAATAGTAAACCGTCCATCCTGAGGCTGCGTGGTGATGTTTAATTTTAATCTGGAAACTAGTTTTAGACGAGAAATAAGCTTGCTCCAGGCTTCGACCGGCAGCTCTGTTACTTCATGTAGTACACCATCGACACGGAAACGAATCTTGACTCCAGCTTCCTCGGCTTCAATATGAATATCAGAAGCTTCCGCTTCCAAAGCTGAAGCGATAACTACTGTGACAGCGTCTGTCAGAGCGGCAGTCTTGATAATTTCGTTAACTTCGGCAAAGGTACGGAAATTTCCGTGATATTTTTCTAAATCCTCAGTTTTAATTTCCAGACCACCGACACCCGAGTCAGTCAGATGTGGAATGGTGGCAAATTTATCTAGGGCTTTTTGTAGGCTTTGATCGGAGACAAAATAGAGTTCTACGCGGGCATGGCAGGTGTCTTCTAATTCTTTGACTTTGGCTGCTAATTGGGGGTTTTGGGGGTTAGTAGTCGCTAGACGTATAGTATTATCCAAGAAAAGAAACACAGCTGCCTGCAATGCTTGCGATTGCTCTTCTGACATGAGGATCAGAGAATCCTGGGCAATAGGAATTTTGCGTAAATCTATGTACGACAGGTGAAATTTATCAGCTTTTTGCTGAGCTTCCTTTTCTTTATTCTCCAGTTCAATTTCTGTCAATTTTTTTTGCAATTTAGCTTCAGTGGTTTCATCAGCCGGCTGGAGATGACTAGCGGGGTTAATATTTGGACGAAAGAGGGACATATACTCGTATTATATAGATTAGAACAAAAAAAAGCCACCGGTTGATCTTTACATCTACTCCGGCGGCTTGTTTGAATATTCTTAGAACAAGTTACGATGTAGCCAACTGAAATGTTTGGTTGAACGCTCTACCTTGCTGAGGTGAGGTTCAGATTGCAGGCGTAGGAAAATTTTGGTCCAGACAGCGTGGTAGAAAATAGTGAAAAGTATGAATGAAGAGGCAATGACTGCATAAATAATCACCTGCATAACATTGAAGGAAAAAGTCTGAGCAGCTCCCTCGGGCAGTAGACCAGAGAAGTAGCCGAGGATGATGATTATCAATGGTAAGAGAATATATTGGACAGCAACCGCATACATCATCAGTAGTAGAAGGATAAAAACAGACGTTTCTATACTGATCAGCCAGTTTTGCTTGAAGAAAACCCAGGCCTGATCCCAAGCTTTAAACAGATCTTTTTTCAGCAAAACAGCATTGAGAATGGCGTATCTGACAACAATATCCAAGACAATCAGGGCAGGTATCAGGATAAAGAAAGTAATGATTGATAGCCAAAATTTAGTCACTACCACGCCGGTAGCAGCTAGTTGTATCAGGGGGACAATAATGCCGGCCGCAAAGAAAAGATACAGCACGGCATAAAAAAAGTTAAAAATGAAAACTTCCCAGAAATAGGACACACCAAGCCCGAAGCTGAGAAAGAAATCAGTTTTCTTACCTAGGTAGGTTTGCTCTAAGGCTTTAAATAAGCCAGCTTGGGCAGAAACGGTGACGATAACTAATAAGATAATGATAGCAAATAACAGCATAATCAAACCCAGTAACGGTATATCGGTAATCTCAAGCTCTGCCCATGGTATCCGGCTAAAGGCCTGACTCCAACCGACGAAGGTGTCGATCATGAAGTTATTGGAGACTAAACTGCTCAATACTTCAGCGGCTGAACCATCTGTGCCTTGTAGATCAAAGATAATACGGAAGGTAGTTGATAGCCCTAGTAAGGAAGCTAGCAGACCGAGAGGCCAGAGATAACGCTTGCTGGTAGCTAGGCGCCAGGATTCTTGGATCGTTTCTTTATAGAATGGTTTCATAGTTTTGTTTTATCAACACTCTATAGTATACAATGTTTTGTCGCGAAACGCCAAGGATAAAATAATGTAGGTTCGGGTCGCGACCCGAACCTACATTATTATTTTTAAGCATTTGCCATCAATCTTTCGAATTCTTCTCGTTCTATAGTTTCTTTTTCCAGCAAGGTAGTCACGATTATTTCTAACTTCTCTTTGTATTGGCGGATTATTTTGTCAGCACTCTTGAAGGCGTGGTCAATGAAACTGGAGACTTCTTCATCGATGGTTGTGGCTACGGCTTCACCATAGTCACGACGCTCATGAATTTCACGACCCAAGAAGACCATCTCTTCTTTTTGACCATAGGTCCGAGGTCCTAGTTTATCACTCATACCATATTGTGTGACCAACTGACGGGCTAAATGGGTGGCTCTCTGGAGATCATTGGAAGCTCCGGTAGTAATGTCGCCAAAGATAATCTTTTCAGCTGCATAGCCGCCTAGCATGACAGCTAAATCATCGATAAATTCTGCTTTGCTGTGTAGCATACGATCTTCGGTCGGTAGTTTGATAGTATACCCGCCAGCACGACCACGACTGATGACAGAAATTTTGTGCACTGGGTCGGCGTTGGCTGACTGATGAGCTACCAGAGCATGACCGGCTTCGTGATAGGCGACAATCTTTTTCTCCTTCTCTGTAATTAGGCGACTTTTGCGTTCCGGTCCGAGCATGACTTTTTCAATCGAGGATAGGATAGTCAGCTGATCGATAGTTTTTTGATTGACTCGAGCAGTAGCGATAGCCGCTTCGTTGAGGACATTGGCCAGATCAGCACCGGAGAATCCAGGAGTCCGCTGACCTACTACATGGAGATCGACATCAGGACTCATTGGTTTATTTTTGGCGTGAATCTTTAGGATGGCTTCACGATCTTTGATGTCAGGCATATCAATGATGACTTGACGGTCAAAACGTCCAGGGCGGAGCAGAGCTGGGTCTAGGACATCGGGTCTATTGGTCGCGGCCATGACGATAATATTTGTCTGATTATCAAAGCCGTCCATCTCTACCAGGATCTGATTTAAGGTTTGTTCGCGCTCGTCGTGGGAGCCGCCTAGACCAGCACCGCGTTGTCTGCCAACGGCATCAATTTCGTCGATAAAGACAATGCAGGGAGATTCCTTGCGTGCTCGTTTGAAGAGATCACGCACACGTGAGGCGCCGACACCGACAAACATTTCGACGAATTCCGAACCACTGATATGGAAAAAAGGAACATTGGCTTCACCGGCTACAGCACGCGCCAATAATGTTTTACCAGTTCCTGGAGAGCCGAGGAGTAGTACACCGCGTGGAATCTTGGCACCGACAGCCAGAAATTTTTGGGGATTTTTCAGAAAGTCGACAACCTCGGCTAATTCCTGTTTGGCTTCGGTGGCACCGGCGACGTCAGTGAAGGTTACTTGCGTTTTATTGTTCGGCTGATTTTGCTTGGCTTGACTCTGACCAAAGGTCATAGCTCGGTTATTGGCATTCTGAATCTGACGGAACATCATCCAGATCAATGCGCCTACGAGGATGACTGGTAAGATAAATGGTAGGACAGAAAGGAGGAAAAAATTGAGGCCAGATTCTTCTTTGACAGCAATTTTTACCTTAGCAATTTTACTATTGTCTACACCAAGATTCGACAACAAGGTGCTGAGAGATTCATTGACCTCTTTCTGCATGGTTTGTTTATCACCGTTTTTGGTGACAATTTCCAGAGTGGCTCCTTTGATAGCAATACTCTCTACCTGTTCGCTATCTATCTCCTGTACCAGAGTAGCAATATCAATAGTAGTCGCGGCCTTATTGTCAGCACTATAATTAGCCAGAAAACTGACAGCTAATACAAAAAGCAGAAGATAAAAGAGGAAATTTTTGAAGACTTTTTTCATAGATTCAAATTAAAGCAATTATACCGCAGGTAGACAGTCTGGGCTATGCTTTGGCTTCTGTTGAGGTTTCTGCTGTCGTTTGGCTGACAGCGGCTGGGGTCTCAGTCAGCGCTTCCGGTGTGGCGGCAGGCGCCTCGGCGGTCACAGGAGCTGGAGATTCTTTTTTGACTTTGGCGCGCGGTGGTCGGAGTGATAGACCGAGACGGTGGTCTTTGGGTTCAATAGAGATGATACGGAAGGTATATTCTTCACCGACGGTGACGGCTTCAGCCGGACTCTTGATCGGTTTTTCACTCAATTCGGAGATGTGAGCCAGACCGTGGATGTCAACATCCAGCTCGACAAAAGCGCCGAAAGGGTTGATTTTGAGAACTTTGCCTTTGACTTTCTGGTCAACTTTATATTTCTCTTCAACCACATGCCATGGATCGGTCTTCAATTTCTTCATTGATAGTGAGACCTTGGTGTCGTCGAGAGAGATGATCTCTGCTTCTACCATATCGCCGACTTTGACGATTTGTTTTGGATCGTCGATGCGTTGCCAGGCCAACTCGGAAATGTGAATCAAACCTTCTAGGCCATCACCGAATTCGATAAAGGCTCCGAAGTCGACCACACCAGTGATGCGACCACTGACCTTAGTACCGACTTTGTATTCAGATAGAGCGGCGCGCTGTTTCTCATCCCAAGCAGCTTTTTCGGAGACTATTAATTTTTCATCCTTTTCATTGACATCGATAATCTTGGTGCGCATATTCTTGTTGACGAAGGTTTTCAGATAGGCCAAAATTTTATTCTTGTCGCCACCTTCGACACGTGGATAATTTTCGGTTGTCAGCTGTGACACAGGCAAGAAACCCATGACATTGCCAACTTTGATCATCAGACCGCCTTTGTTGGCGTCCATGACGCGGGCTTCGACGATAGTTTCTTCTCGCATTAATTTTTCTAGACGATCCCAGGCTTTTTGATGGCCGGCCATACGGAATGATAGTTCCATTTCGCCGCGCTCATTTTCCAATTCCATCACGGTGGCTTGGGTGACATCACCGACTTTCAAGCTGGCTGACTCACCGGACTCGTCTTCCATCTCTTTACCGCGGATAACACCAGTCGTCAGACCACCGAGATCGAGATAGACTTCATTTTTGCTAAATGAAATAATGGTGCCCTCTACTAATTCGCCGGGCTTCGGAATTTTAATTAAATCTTGCTGCTGCAAGAGCTCCTCCATAGGATGATTCTTGCCGGCAGGGGTAAGGGTTGTTATTTTGCTTTTCACAGTATTTTCTTTCTAAAAAATCCTCACGACCAGATGGCCCGTGAGGCTTCGATCGTTAACCGTCTCCTTAGTGGGGACAGTGCCTTAGGGATGAGCTATTTCTCTGGCTCATATAAGGCATTATTTATGTGGCATGACTATACAGGAAAGCGAGGATTTTGGCAACTCAGGCTTGTCATTGCGAGGAGTTTAAGCGACGAAGCAATCTGTCTTGATTAAAGGTTTTTTGTTATTTGGCAGATTGTTTCCCCTCGACTTCGCCCCTTCGGCCTCGAGTTCTTCTTGAGTCTGGACGACCCCGGAGTCGAAGACAGGGTCGGGGGTCGCAATGACATTATGTAGCTACTTACAGCCATTATATTCACTCTACTATTGACAATTATACAGTAATATGCTATTATTTAATTATTAATAGTACCTATACATTCCAATAATAAGCAGTTATACGCTGCTTTTATCGAGATAGAGCTTTCCTAAAAGTCGGTACGCCTTACGTCCATGCAAAGCGCTGGATACGGGGTACGCCGCCTGTACGAGGAGAAGTGTCATGGCGAAGTTCAAGATCGAATTCCTGAGCAATCTGGGCACCCTGTTCGAGATGTTCAAGGGTATCGCCGAAGAGGTTCGGGCGCTGGTCGGCAACGACCGGGCGGACGAAGCTCTCATGAAGGTACACACGGACAAGGCGCTTCGCAGGAAGATTGCCGAGCTGATCGCTGAAGCGGTCAAATCTGTTCGTGAGACCTTCACGTTCACCGTCAACCACTCCAAGTCTCTGGCCGAGATGATTGCCGCTGGTTGCTACGACTGGACCGACAGCAACATCAACGCCACCAACTTCCCGATCAAGGGAGAAGGAAGTGTCGAGACCGAAGGAGAGCTCTTCCACTTCAATCGCGACATCGGTTCTGATGAAGCGATTCGGCTGATGGATAAGGACGGATACAGGTCCGGCACGATCGAAGAGCTGCTTGCTCTCGGCGCTTCACAGCCCGAGCTGCAGCGTCAGTTCCCGATCGTCGCTCTCGGCTCCGTCTGGCAGCGCGATGGTCGTCGCAACGTCCCGTTTCTCGACGGGTCTGATGCCAAGCGTGATCTCGACCTCCACTGGATCGACGGTGTCTGGAGTGTCCGCTGTCGTTTCCTCGCCGTCCGCAAGTCCAGTTCTCGGTAGCTGGAAAAAAATAGCAAATTCAAGGGACGTTTCACCCATCGCATCACGCGCTGGCCAGAAACGTCCCTTTTAAAATTTTCAAAAAATATTAAGATGCTCGTTCGCGAGTTCGCCCGCGGCAGGAGAGCTTGCCCTGAGCGAAGCCACGTCAGACGTGGCGAAGCCGAAGGGAAGCGATCTGGCCCACTATAACAAGCTAGACTGCTTCGTTCGCAAAAGCCTCTCTCGCAGATGAGTACCAGAGCCTAATTACGAATTACTAGTTACTAATTACTAACTATCATTTGCCGCTCATAATGGCACGTGTTATTATATCTGAAACAGGGAATTTATCATTAGAATAATCCCTATGTCAGAAAAAATCACTAAAGATCACCTCGACGCAGTGGTAATGGCAATTAAACAAGATACTAAGGATCAAATTGGGTCACTCCGTACAGGTCTCGATACTCGATTTGATGCAATTGAGAGTCGCCTTGAACCTTTGGAAGATGATATATTTAAAGTTAAGCACGCCGTATTAGATTATCTTGGCACTGACAGAGCCTTACATAATTTGGTCACAGAACTTCATGCCAAAGGAGTACCGGTGGATGTTTCAAAGATATTTGTTGTTTGAATTTAAGAGATTAAAATTTATAACTATGAAAGACACCTGCGAAGGCGTTTTTCTGGCAAACGTGTTTGAGATAATTGAAAACAGCCCCGTTCCTCCGATACGGGGCTGTTATTTTTTACTCTGAGATTGAGACCACTGCCACCATTCGTTGGGATCTTTGCAGGTTTCCGGAAAATTTACCGAAATTTCGGCTGTCAGATCTCTGATGGGCGCAGTTTGCTGAAATTCTCTCAGCCTTTCTACGAGTTTTACAGTTTGTTTTCTACCCGTGACATCATTATCCAGGGCAATAGCTACAGGCTTGTTGGCCGTGGCGATTTCTCGGATAATGTGCTGGTTATCGACACCAATCATGGCCAAGGTTGGTCTATGACCCATAGCCTTCAGACTGACGGCGTCGAATGTCCCTTCAGTTACTATCACCTCCTCGACAGATAGATCCATGAGCACGGCCAGATTATAGCCGCCTTGTGGTACGTGAGTGTGCTTGATCGTCAGCTTACGATGCTTGGATGTGCTGTTGGCTTGCCAGGTGGCGCGTCCATAGAAGTTGTTGGCGCATCCGGCTAGCGTCAATGGGAAGGTCAGGCGTCGGTGCAGTACAGAGTAGGGCAAGCCCAAGATCAGTTCACCTTCAGCAGTAGATCTGATTTTCCGTCTCTGCTGATCGACAGATAGTCCGCGGTGTTTCAGATAGCCTAGCAGCCAGTCACCTTCCCTGATTTTTTCTGAGAAAGCAACGAAGCCATAATGAGCCAGCTGATCTAGACTGTATCCCTGATCCAGGAGATTACTGATCAGATATTGATCGGCGTAGCCTCCTTGGCATTCACCGACGAAATCAGGGTCGAGTCCGCGTTGATCGTGCAGGTAGCTGTAAACTTCCTCCACTTGATAGAAACGTCTCCGGAGGATTTCCTGCGCTGCTTGCATGATCTGCTGCTGTTCTTGGCTGACGACGAAGCTGCGTTCGTGTCGCTCCTTTGGTTGTCCTTTCCAGGACTCCGCCAGTATCTGAACGGAACCGGTGGGAATAGAGGCGAGTGTGATACGACCGTTACCACCACAGCCGAAGCATTTGAAGCGTGGTGGTGAATCAGTCAGGTAGAGCATGCAGGAAGGAGTCTGCTCCCGATGGTCTGGTAACGGACAATGGATAAAACAATTACGGTCCGTGGCCAGATTGCTGGCAGGATGTTGTCCTGCTTCCATAGCGCTGACCAGGTGATCTAAGTGAAGCTCCAGTAGAAGTCCTCGGCGATTGCGGCCGACGACTTCTAGTATCTGACGCTGATCCAACCAGTTTTTTTGCTGATGACGATCATCGATAAACTGAAGGATCGTCAGATTTAGCTCGGTTGGACCAAAGAGTGACATCTGAGACCAGTGATCAAGGTCGGCGACACCTTTGGTTTTAGCTGTCGTTGTTCCAGTCACTAAGTTCATGACATGGGTCAGAAGTTGGTTGCTGGTGCGGCGTACGACGGCTCGCCGACGCACTGTTTGCCAGTTGTCAATGACTCGCTCGGCAAACTGTCTCTCGCGTTCTGTGCCGTTGAGTTTCAGCTTGAAAATTACCGGCGCGCGATCTGCCAGCAGATACCAGAGCTCACCCTTGAGGTTGAAGTGATTCGTTTTCCATAAACCTCCATCACGGTGTCGACCTTTCTTCCCGTGGTTATATATCAAGGGAATCAAGGTCAAGTAGCGCAGCATCTGATCCTGATGTTCGGTTAGGGGTTTATCCCAGACCGTAGGTACAGATTCCCGCTCTGACTGGATGACATCACCGACCAGAAATTTAAAGTCGATGATTACCAGTTGCAGTGATCGTTCGCCAAAGACACGTCGTAGTTCCATAATCAAATGACGAATCGATGGCCATGACTGGCGGGACAGGTACTGCAGAGTTTGTCGCTCTGAAGTGTTAGGTGGTCTGCCGGAAATAGTCCGCACTTCCATGGCGTCTATACGACCACCACTGAATCGCTGGTGACTGGGAGCCACGGGAATTTCACGGAAAAGGATACGCGGGGCACGTTGGCTGTGCTGACGCAGAGCCAACTGTGCCCAACTGAGACAGGTTAGCAACATCGTTTGCTGATCAAGCATCTGTGCATCTCTTTGCAGTCGCTCGAAATGTCGACCATAGAGGGTGCCCAGCGCCGTGTGGAAACGTTTCAACCGTGGCCTGATGTTACGCGGCCAATTTTGCGTGTTCTTTTCTCGGGATAACTGACTGAGAACAATAGTGCTACGGCTCAGCTGTCGGTAGGCGGCGATCAGATATGAGGGAGAGTTGTCAGTCAAGGACACAAAGTCCGCCTGAGCATCTGCTTCTCCCTCAGGAAATAACCAAGAAAGCTGTGACCGGTTTTTGACAGGCGCAGTTTTGGTTGGTATTGGCTGTGGCTGACCGGTCAGGAGATCCACGACAGCCTGATGACCGATCAAACCGTGTAGCAACCGTTGTTCTGCTGGGCGGGGCTGCTGGCCGGTGATGAGCTGACGTAGATCAGCTAGCCGCCAATGTCGCGAACGGCGATTATTCATGTCGCCAACCGTCACATTGAGACCTTGCTGCGGTTCTCGGCTAACTTGATTAAGATAATCTAGAGCCTCGACCACGGTCAGTGAACCTCCCTCCTTTCGGATAGCGGCCACAATCAGATCAAGCTCGCCTCGGAAATATAGATCCCAGGCCCAACCACGGAACTCTGGAGAGGGGTCGGCGACATCTTCAATGTCCCGACCAGTTACGACCGGTAGGACGGCTTCGATGTCCATGACAACTCCTTTCCTCGGTTGAAAGTGATGAGCTAGGGGTAGAAAGATGTGAAGGAACGGACGCTAGACTGGTTATAGACGCTGTCCGCTGGAGTGTCAATATTATGTCCAAATTTTGTCAGGGAAATGGCTTTACTTGGCGCTCGTTTCGTGCTATTATTAGCCCGTTGTAATCACTGAAAATCCAACATAATTTATGCAAATTTCATGGTCAGGGTATGGCTCATTTCGTCTGCAGGAAAACGCCACTACAGTACTATTTGATCCTTTTGATCCAGCGTCTGATTTTAAGATTAGGAAGACTCCAGCCGACTTAGTTTTGCTGTCGCATCGACAGACCAAGGATGATTTGGCTTGTGTCTCGGGTGATAGTTTCATGATTGATTCCCCGGGTGAATATGAGGTAAAAAATATTTTTGTTAATGCTTTGTCGTATAATGGGCAAGGAGTTATCTATTGGTTGAGCATGGGTGACATTACCTTTGGTTGGTTAGGACCGATTACCCATAATGATCTATCGGCGGAAATACTCGGGATTATTGAGGGCGTTGATATTCTCTTTATACCGGTCGGAGGTGGAAGTTTTTTGAGCACCAAGGAAGCCGTGGGTATGATTAATAAGATTGAGCCACGTCTGGTAATCCCAGCGTATTTCAAAATTTCAGGTTCCAAGGGTTTGGGTGATGTCGAGGCGTTTCTGAAGGAATATAGCGCTCCAGTAGAAACGATTGATAAATTAAAAATTAGTAAAAAAGATTTACAAACAGAGGATACACGGGTAGTTGTCCTCAAACCTTAATATGACCTCACGTACGACTATTATTATTGGTAGTATTGTCTCGGGCTTGATTATCGTTATTTTGGCGGGTTGGTGGTTTTTGGTAGAATTTCCCACTATTCTGAGACCAATCAATGCTGATGAGTCGTCTCTGATCAATAAAGCTCAGGAGGCAAATCAGGGATTTACTGATGTCTTGAATCAGGTTGCTGATTCGTTGCCGACCAGTACGCCTGTCATAATTGCACCGACACCGGCGCCAGTTGCCACCTCGACAGTTACCAGCACCCAAGAAATTATTCCCTAACTTCTATGGCCAAAAGATCGCTACGTAATGATTCGCCCAAAAGCGAGGAACCAAAAGTAGAACAAGAAGTTGTCATCAATCAATCACTGGTCGAGGAAATGCAAACCTCGTACTTGGATTATGCTATGAGCGTCATCGTTTCTCGTGCTTTGCCTGATGTACGTGACGGCTTGAAACCTGTACATCGTCGTGTCTTATATTCCATGTGGAATCTGGGTTTGCGCTCGACAGGACGTTTCCGCAAATCAGCCACCGTCGTCGGAGAAGTCTTGGGTAAATATCATCCGCACGGTGACACCGCCATTTATGATTCCATGGTGCGCATGGCGCAAGATTTCTCCATGCGTTATCAATTGGTCAACGGACAGGGTAACTTTGGTTCTATGGATGGCGATAGCGCGGCGGCTATGCGTTATACCGAGGCCAAGCTCAAACCTCTGGCTGATGAGATGCTGCTGGATATTGATAAGAACACAGTGGCCTTCGTCCCAAACTATGATGGTTCACAAGTTGAACCGCAAGTATTGCCAGCCAAGATTCCCAATCTTTTATTAAATGGCAGCGTTGGTATCGCCGTCGGTATGGCTACCAGTATCCCACCGCATAATCTGACAGAGCTGCTCGACGCCCTAGTTTATCTAACTGAGAATCCAGACTGCACCGTTGAAGATTTATTGCAGTTCGTCAAAGGACCCGATTTCCCGACGGGTGGAATTATTTATAATCAAAATGATATTCGAGCCGCCTATTCTACCGGCAAAGGTGGTATCGTCATGCGCGGCGAGGCGGAGATAGAGGAGATGAAGACCGGAGGTTTCCGTATCATCATTTCTTCCGTGCCGTATCAAGTGAACAAGGCTACCTTAGTTGAGACGATCGCCAATCTCGTCCGTGATAAGAAAGTAGAAGGTATCAAAGATTTGCGTGATGAGTCATCTGATCAGGTCCGCGTAGTGATCGAACTAAAGAAAGATGCTTACCCCAAGAAGGTTCTCAATAATTTATATAAGTATACTCAGCTGCAGGAGACGTTTCACGCCAATCTGTTGGCCCTGGTTGACGGCTTACAACCACGTGTTCTGACGTTGAAAAATATTCTTGAAGAGTACTTCAAGCATCGCCAGGAAGTGGTGCGCCGGCGCACACAGTATGAGTTGGACAAAGCCAGAGATCGTGCTCACATCCTCGAAGGTCTGACTATGGCGCTTGATAAGATTGACGCCGTCATCAAAACAATTCGCGCTTCTAAAGATAAAGAAGTGGCTAAGACAAACTTGATGACCAAGTTTAAGTTATCGGACCGTCAGGCAACGGCTATCTTGGAAATGCGTCTGCAAAGTCTGGCCAATCTGGAGCGCCTAAAAATTGAAGGTGAATTGAAAGAGAAATTGGCTCTGATCAAAGCTTTGACTGAAATGTTGAAGCATCAGAAAAAGATGGATGCGGTGATTGTCAACGAATGGAAGGAGTTGAAAGAAAAATTCGGTGATGAACGCAAGACTAAGGTCGTAAAATCAGGCGTAGGAGAAATGTCGGCTGAAGATTTGATTCCCAATGAAGCGGCTATTATTACCATCACGCATGATGGCTATATCAAGCGATTGCCTTCGGATACTTTCAAGACGCAGTCACGCGGCGGCAAGGGTGTCATTGGTCTGACCACCAAAGAAGAAGACGAGGTGGAGCATTTCCTCTCGACCAATACGCACGATGATCTGATGTTCTACACTACCAAAGGACGTGTATTTCAACTTAAAGCTTATGAAGTACCGCAGACTTCTCGTACCGCCAAGGGAGCTAATATTGTCAACTTCCTACAGCTTGGACCAGAGGAAAGTGTTTCCTCGGTTTTACAGTCCAGCGATTTCAACGCCCACAAATATCTGGTCATGGTTACTCGTCAGGGGTTGATTAAGCGAGTAGGAGTAGATAAGTTCAAAAATTTACGCCGTAGCGGTCTCATCGCTCTGAAGCTAAAAGATGGCGATCAGTTGCAATGGGTCAAGCTCTCGACTGGTAAGGATGATATCATTTTGGTTTCCGAACACGGTCAAGCTATTCGGTTCAAAGAAAAAGATGTACGAGAGATGGGACGCAATGCTGCCGGAGTTCGTGGCATGCGCCTCAAGGGTACGGATCAGATTGTTGGCATGGATCTGTTGCCAGAGGGTCAACCTCATCAGGCAGAACAACTCTTAGTCGTGATGAGCAAAGGTTACGGTAAACGTACCTCGATCAAAGAATATAAAGTTCAGGGTAGGGGAGGATCGGGCATCAAGACAGCCAATATCACCTCCAAGACCGGTGCTATCCGCACGGCTATCATTATCGCAGGTAAAGCTGAGGGTGATGCCGTTATCATCTCTCGCATGGGTCAAGTTATCCGTATGCCATTGAAATCTGTCAGTGTCCTCGGTCGTGCTACCCAAGGAGTCCGCTTGATGCGCTTCAAAGAAGAAGGCGACGAGCTGAGCTCGATGATATTGATATAGAGAGCTTAAAACTCAAGGCTTAAAATTTAAAACAGGGAACGATGTTCTCTGTTTTTCTTCGTCTGTCATTGCGAGGAGCAAAGCGACGAAGCAATCTGATTCTTAGTATGTCTCAAATCTATTACGTCTACATCATGACCAACTACAAGACCACGGTATTATATGTTGGTGTTACTAATAATATCTGGGCCCGTATGCACGAGCACAAGCAAAAGCAAAGTCCCTTAAGCTTTACAGCACGCTACAGTATTAATAAATTAGTTTACTACGAAGAATTTGATGATATAAACCAAGCTATTGATCGCGAAAAACAACTCAAAGGGGGATCGAGAAGTCAAAAAGTTAGTTTAATAGTCTCCCATAACCCCTCGTTTGAAGATTTAGCTGCGGATTGGTTCTAAGAGACAGATTGCTTCCCCTTCGGCTGTACCCCTTCGGCTTCGCTCAGGGACTTCGTTCAGGGTCGCAATGACGATCTGATGGTGCCAGTCATTGCGAGGAGCAAAGCGACGAAGCAATCTGATTCTTAGTATTGGTTACGGATTTATAGTAAGAACCAGATTGCTTCACGCTTCCAAAGCGCTCGCAATGACAATCTTTAGAGGTTATCTTTGACAAAAGCCAAATAATATGATACAATTAGATTATATTTGGCTAAGATTAAACAAAAAGATCTTCTGCCATCAAAATAAATAATAAAAATTCGCCCACAGGGCGACCACCCTGTGGGTGGAAAAACAAAAAATTATGCATAATCATCATCGGCTCTTTATCGCAGGACTGGCTCTACTACTGACCGGTCTTTTATTTATTAGCCCGGCTATAACACTCGGCGCCACCAATGCCGAAGATGGTAGCGGCGATACAGGGGGTGGAGGCGGGACCGGAGAGATAGGTAATACAGTAGCTCAAGTTGATCTTCAGTCAGTTAATATCAAAACTTCACCTGACGTTCCATATTTTGTTCCTAATTCAGGAGGCTTGATAGGTTTTTATGGTTATTGGAAAAATAATTCTAACACAAGCTTTACAGGTAAGCTTTATTATAAGTGTTATATCAACAATACCTTTTTTAATGATGGAAACTTAGCTGAAGAACTTAATCCATATCTAGATTACTCAAGTTTTCCAGCTCCCTTAGCACCTGGTGAAACGAGCCGTGTTTCATGTGATAAGTTCAATAATCTCGCAGCTGGGACTTACCAAGTGCGAATAGAGGTTGATGCAAATAATAGTATTTCCGAATCAAATGAAAATAACAATTCTGCTACTTATTCATTACAAATAGGCGCATCAGCTCCAACTCCGGTACCGGCAAATGATTTACAGATTAAAGATCAGCGCGCCACCGGCGTCACTCATCAAAGCGCCATCATTCTCTGGCGCACAAACGCTAAATCAAGCGGCAGAGTCTATTACCGCTCAGCTGATGTTCCAAGCGCTACTTCTAGTACTAGTACTAATGCTACCTCCACTGTAGCTACTTCTACACCAGGTGTTTGGAAAACCGCTGAAGATAGACATATTAGAACTAATCACGAAGTAAAACTATCAGATTTATTGCCTGGCACAGTCTATTCTTTCTATGTGGTCAGTGGTCTCGAAGGTCAGTCTACCAGTACGACTTCTGAAACCAAAAGTTTCACCACTCGTGTCCGCGGTAATGAGGATGATGACAGCGATGAAGATGAAAATGAGAGCGACGACGAGTCAGATGATTCGGATGATGACAGTGAAGACATTGTCCGGACACCCAAAGTTCCGTTACCAGAGGAAGCTCAATTGCGCAAGCGAATCAAAAAATTACAATTGCGCGTAACTGAGTTGGAACGAAAATTATTGGAACGTGAAAAATCTTTGGCACAGAAAAAAGATGACCGATTGACCAATCAAGTTAAAGGTAAATTATTGCTAGACGTTGAGAAAGACAAAGGAGGTAATGGTGAAGCTTGGTATGTCGACCCGATTACCAGTCAACGTTTCTATCTTAAGGACGGTGAATCAGCTTACAAAGCCATGCAAGCTTTCGGACTAGGTATCAACACGGCTGACCTGCAAAAGATTGCTGTTGGCGTCGATGATAAGTTAATAGAAAAAGATACCGATAGCGATGGTCTGTCTGATGATCTGGAAGAAGCACAAGGCACCGATGTAGATAATCCCGATACTGATGGTGATAGTTATAAAGATGGTGAAGAAGTAAAAAATCAATATTCACCCAAAGGGTCAGAGAAAATGACTGTCGACGCCAAACTGTGTCAGCGCTTGAGTGGTAGGGTCGTCATTGATGTTGCCAATAAAGGCCGGGCTTGGTATATCAAGCCAGAAAATTGCCAACGTTATTACTTACGTAACGGTGAACAGGCCTATAAAGTTATGCGCTACCTCTCAACCGGTGTTACCCGTGAAAACTTGAATAAGATTGAAGTTGGTACGCTGACAACCGAAGAAACTCGATAAATAATTCTATCAAAGCTCCGATCCCGCCACGTATGACGTGGCGGGGTTTTTAGGTTCTCATTTGCGAGGCTTGCAGCAGCAAACGAAGCAATCTAGCCTGAGATAAGCTAGATTGCTTCTCCCTCGACTTGTTACGTCAGACGTAACTTCGCGCGGGATCACAAACGACTGATCAAATGGTATTAAGGTTGAAAGTTCGATTATTCGATGCTAAGGTATAGCCAATATATGAGCACAGTTGAGGAAAGCCGCAAATTAAGCGTCCGTGAACTGCCCGAGGATAAAACCTGGGATTTGACTTTACGTCCACGATCTCTGGCTGACTATATTGGTCAGGAGCAGGTTAAGCAGAATTTGGATATTTTTTTGCAAGCGGCCAAGCAGCGTAGCGAACCCTTGGAGCATGTGTTGATCTATGGACCACCAGGTTTGGGTAAAACTACCTTGGCCTACATCATAGCCAAGGAGATGGGTGCCAACATCAAGACAACTTCTGGGCCGGCTATTACCAAAGCTGGTGACCTAGCTGCAATTTTAACCAATATGCAAGCTGGTGATATTTTGTTTATTGATGAGATTCATCGTCTCAATAAAGTTATTGAAGAAATATTATATCCAGCAATGGAAGACTGCGCTATTGATTTGATTTTGGGCAAAGGACCTAGCGCGCAGACATTACGTCTCGAATTACCGCGCTTCACTATTATTGGCGCGACCACACGTTACAATTTGTTATCATCTCCATTACGTGACCGTTTTGGTATGACCTTTCGTCTGGATTTTTATCGCAAGGATGAAGTAGCTGATATTGTACGACGTTCAGCTAGGCTGTTGGCTTTGAATCTGCAAGACGATGCCGCCATTGAGATCTCTCGTCGCAGTCGGGCTACCCCGCGCGTGGCCAACAGGATTCTTAAACGTGTTAGGGATTTTTCGCAGGTCAAAGGTGACGGTGGAATGATTACTATTGCTCAAACGAGGCAAGCTCTGGAATTATTGGGTGTAGATGAGGTTGGTCTGGAAGAGCTTGATCGTCAGCTGTTATTAGCTTTGATAGAAAAGTTTAACGGCGGACCGGTGGGACTTAGCACTTTGGCTGCTGCTATGCAGGAAGAAGCTGGTACTATTGATGAGATCTATGAGCCATATCTGATGCAATTGGGATTTCTAGCCAGGACGCCTCGCGGTCGAGTTGTGACTGAACGTGGGTACGAGCATATGGGAGTGCAAGTACCAGAAGATGTGGCGCAGAAACTGCTTTAGGTTGTTGAGTCTTTATAAATAGATAAGCCCTGTTATCAGCTGACGCTGATAACAGGGCTTTTGACTCTTATGAGTTAGTGCGCAGACAGGTAAACCTCGAGATAGTCGAGATCTACTTGTTTGCGGTACTCTTCCGAGCGACCGTAGACATCCCGCACTCCGACTGAAATCGCTAGACCCGCGACGTTGGGTAACGGGTCAAAACGCGTGCGATTCAGCTCATCAAGATCGAGGTCGCGGGTAATCCATGAGCCATTTGACACACGGTCGAAGGTGTCATGACCAGGTTTGAAGAAGCTCTCAAGCTTTCTAGGTGAACCGGCGAACCCTTCGCTCAACAGATTGTTGCGCGCCAGGAGGAAGAAGTTACGTTCTTGCCCGCTGCTGGATATAAGTACGATGTTCACGAACGCATACCCGTAGTCATCGGCAACCACTTCGCCCAGACTGGGATTTAGGAACTCCGTCGTCAAGCGAACTCGTAGTCTGATCCGCGTTCCGGGGCTAACTACTAGAGGCTCTTGGGGTTCAAAGCCGCGGTCATAAGCAGCATAACCAGTACCAGCGTGATGAATGAGGGTTCGGGTTTGAGTATCCCAGGTCAGGGATGGGACGCCTTGAGTTGGGAATGAGACTTTGTAGCCTACATCAGCCGGATGCGTGTCGCCCTGATCAGAAAAGATGACACGAGCTACCGGGGCCGTTGGGGTTATGGTAATCGTAGCTTCATTTTCAGCGCCGCAGGCCTGACGATTGTCGCAGGCCGAAACAGCAACGGTGAACGTCCCGGCTTGGGGAAAGACCATAGAGCCCAAGCGGGAGGAGCGAGTGAAATTCTGGAAAGAGGAACGAAAGCGGTATTCGGCGATTGGGTCTCCGTCAGGATCGACGGAGTTGTTCTGAACGCTAACTTCATCGCCAGCGACAGCTGTCAGAGGCAACACGATGTGAGAGATAGGGGCTCGATTAGGCTGGCCGCCACCAGTACCATTTCCACCGCCAGTGCCTCCACCACCTCCGCCGCCGTAGGGACCGCCTGGGTATGGCCTTGTTCCGTAGTCACAGGATTCCGCTGTCAGCGATAAGAGCAGAATCACAAAACAAGAATAAGCGAGAAAACGCCGTAGGTTGTTCATGGGAAGAAACTCCTTTTTATCTGGTTGGGAGCAATGACCGCGAGATATTTCTCGGATCGGTATCAAGGTACGTTATAAAACTAACCTAGCACTACTACTCTGGAAACGCAAGAATTAATTTATTGGGATTCTTTAAAAAAAGAGCGCCGCCTCGGACAAGCTTGTCCTAAGCGGGGGAGTGGTCATTTTGGCACGCCTTTGTCGCTGGTAGCACGCCCAGCAAAGACCTTGAGAAGCGATGGTTTTGGTTGTTTTACATTCAGCGCACGTACCCACTTTGCTAGGTTGATAGCAGTTCGCACAGACAGGCTCGCCTGTGCGTCGATTCAGATGAACGATCTTTTGATTGCCATAGACACTACAATGACCTTCCACGACTCACCTCCTTTCAGGTGGGTGTTCAAAATGGAAAAGGACGAACAGACTATGAACACTGTCTTATGCCATACCGAGATAACTACTGTCAAGGATAGCTCGATGAAAACCAAACCCTATTTCCTTAGGCTATGTACTATGTACGACGTTTTGCATTCAAGAAAGGCTTGTCATGAGGGGCTTAAAAACATCGCATATACTGGGCAGGTATGTGAAAGCGACCCCATCGTTCATGAACGATGGGGTCGCTTTGAGATTGGCTGAGGCGCAGCCTGGTATAAGGGATATTGGACGAACGCACATCGTTCAGTCGGGTTTATTCGGGGTCGTTGGGATTTTGGTTAAGGTCACCAATCGCTGCGCCTCAAAAACAAAGATCGAACACTAACGAAATAATGATAGACTTTCGTTTTCAGGTTGTCAAGATTGGGAATCTCTAGACTGGATTTATACTTAGCAGGCTAAATAAAACCGCTCCGTCAGCCAAAGGCCGACGGAGCGGTAAAGCCAAATTGGCAGATCGGGATTCCAAGCCCCGAACATTCGGCGCCCCTCAGCGCTTATCCAATTTGACCAAAATAGATCTCCCGCCAATGCCCAACCCTCCGTAGAGGGAAGCTGGAGATAGGCACTTCTCGAAAGAAATGCACCAGGACTCATATGGCGGGAGAGTGAACGTAATCCTTAGACAGACATTAATGCAATAATGGTTTTTAGTCAAAGAAGGTCTGTCATTGCGAGCGATTACATATAAACCCTATCATTTAGAAATACCGTTCGTAGGGACAGGTCGCGACCTGTCCCTACCAGATATCAATCAAAAATGTTCGCAATGACAAACGCAAAAAAAGAAAACCCCGCACGTATGACGTGTCGGGGAAGTAGAGGCGGACCGGGTCCGTCAGACGAAGGTTTCCACCAGCCGCTAGGTGGACTAGGGTGAGGAACTCACCAACCAAGAGACAGAGCACCGGCCCGCCAAGATATATGAGGTGGATGATGAGTCATCGCAAGCTGGGTTCCTGCAGATCATTGCCCGGGCGAAGGGGCTCCCTGCTAGTACCATACTGCTCTTCATCACCCACCTCGTAAGGTTCGTAATTTTTATACCTTACTCTATATTCATTATCTTGTCAAGGGTCATATTTTGAAAAACAAAAACCCCGAGACAAGCATGGGTACTCGAGGTTTCCCTCAGTTAACGAAAGTTTCGCTAACGCTATTAAATTGTTCTGGCGATAGAGGTATCGTCGCACAACGCATTTTATTGAATATTGGTCACGTCAAACGTGACTATAAGGTTGTGGCGTCCTAGTAAAGAGCGATTTTGTAAAAAATGTAGCGCTGTGAAACAGCTGAAGATCATCTGGCTGATGATGACAATGCTTCAGCGCTAAATAAAATAATATAATGAACTGCAATCATTATATCATGTATTCGTGACAAAGTCAAGATTTTCTAGCTCAGGCAGCAGTATGAAAATGCACCACATCACCGTCATGCATGACGTAGTCTTTGCCTTCCATACGGAGCTTACCGAGGTCGCGTGCACCAGACCAACTACCTGTCTCGAGCAGATCTTTCCAGTCGATAACTTCAGCGCGGATAAAGGTTTTCTCGAAGTCAGTATGAATGACGCCGGCCGCTTGTGGTGCCTTGGTGCCGATCGGGATAGTCCAAGCTTTAGTTTCCTCAGGTCCGGTCGTAATGTAAGTCAGGAGGTGAAGTAGTTTATAGCTGGCAGTTATCAAATCATCTAAACCGGTGGCCTGAAGATTCAATTCGTGCAGAAATTCATCCCGTTCGTTCTCAGACAGCTCTGCTAACTCAGATTCCAGTTTGGCACAAATACGAATTGTGTTGTCCCGTAGTTCAGTTGGCGTCTTGAGTTGCTCTTGATCAACATTGAGGACATACAACATTGGTTTCAAGGTTAGCAAATTCAATCCCTTGACTAATTTTTTTTCTTCCGAGCTTAACTCGAGACTGGTCAGTAATCTGCTATCGGACAAGCAGGGCATTAATTTTTCTAGAAGTGCAATTTCTGCCATTACCTCCTTGCTAACAATACCCTTGGCTTGTGATTTGGCTCGCTGCAGACGATTGTTGACAGCTTCAAGATCGGCCAGAATTAATTCCAGATTGATAACCTCCTGATCATTGGCAGGATCAACTTTGCCGTGCACGTGAATAATATCTTTATGTTCAAAGGTACGGACAACCTGAACAATAGCATCGACATCTTTGATATTATTTAAAAATTTATTGCCTAGACCCTCACCTTGAGCCGCGCCTTTGACCAGACCAGCAATATCCAAGAATTCAATAGTTGTCGGCACGACCTTGGCGGATTTGGATAGTATTGCCAGCTTGGCTAGACGCTCATCTGGCACAGCTACCACACCGACATTGGGATCGATGGTGCAGAAGGGATAATTGGAAGCATCAACCTTTTTTTTGGTTAAGGCTTGGAACAGAGTTGATTTACCGACGTTAGGTAGGCCGACGATGCCGAGTGAAAAAGACATTGTTAGTAGTTAGTAGATAGAAGTTAGAAGAAAGAGAAGAAAATATGAATAGTACTCGTTCGCGAGCGCGCTTTTGGCGAGAAGCGATCTAGCTTTAGAATTAGATAGACTAGACTGCTTCACCACGCCGCGTGGTTCGCAGACGAGCCAGGATTTACTGATTCGCAGTTTAGCTATAAAAATGATGAACCGCAAGTCTCGAAATGATGGGTGAGGTGGGAAAATTGTCTGTCCATAACAAATGGTGGGGTCGCTCTGCGTTAGCATCGCGACCCCAATCTCTACTACCCGCTAGCTGCGTCGGAGGTTGCGCTCTTTTTTGTAGCCCACTGAAGGGGCGGCAACGTAGTCACGCAGAAGTGCAGATAGCAGAGACTAGAGACTGTACAATATTCTAGCACATAGGTCAACCTAGGGGTTGGGGCATCCCTAGTCAAATGGAACAGGGCGTAACGTTTTAGCCAAGTAGCTATGG
>CAYHYG010000011.1:0-29049 GCA_964360835.1 uncultured Gammaproteobacteria bacterium | reverse complement strand
CTAATTTTAATTCAGTATTTTTGGCTAGATGGGCGGCATTATCCTTACTGATGGTCTGACCTTTTTTGACCAGGACAGATCCCTTGGCGTCCAAGAGATCTTCGCGAGCAATTTCGCCTACGGCTTTCTTACCATCGTTTACCAAATCATGAGTAACTACTCGGAAAGGCGTCTCAATAAAGCCATATTCATTGATGCGGGCGTAGGAAGCTAAGTGTCCGACCAGACCGATATTTGGACCTTCGGGTGTGGCGATCGGGCAGATACGACCATAGTGAGTGCGATGTACGTCACGAACTTCGAAGCCGGCTCGCTCGCGAGACAGACCACCAGGTCCCATAGCTGAGAGGCGGCGTTTGTGTTCGAGCTCGGACAGAGGATTGATCTGATCCATGAACTGCGACAACTGGGAGCTCATGAAAAATTCTTTGATGGAACCAATGACCGGTCGAGCGTTGATCAACTGATTTGGCGTCAGAGTATTGATATCTAGGGTTGACATACGGTCTTTGACGATGCGTTCCATACGAGCTAGACCGATGCGGAATTTATTTTGCACCAGCTCACCGACAGCGCGCACGCGGCGGTTGCCCAAGTGATCGATATCATCAGCTTCTTCTTGGGATAAGTTTAACCGGATAATCTCACGCATGATTCCGATGATATCTTCCGTCAACAGAACACGGTTTTCTTTGGTAATCGGCAAGTTTTGTCCAAAACGAATGTTCAATTTATAGCGACCAACACGATCAAAGTCGTAGCGGTCAAAATTGAAGAACATAGAGTGAATCAAGTTGCGTGCATTATCGGTGGTAGCTAGATCACCCGGGCGGATACGTTTGTAAACTTCTTTCAAACCCTCGGCTTCGTCCTTGGCCGAATCCTTAGCAATAGTATTTTTGATAAACTGTACTTCCGGATGAGTGTCTACATCAGCAAAGTGCTTGAGAATTTCCTCATCACTGGTAATACCAAAGGCTCGCAGCAAAGAAGTGACAGCAACTTTACGTTTGCGGTCAATTTTGACATACATCACATTATTAGAATCAGTCTCAATCTCTAACCAAGCCCCACGGTTAGGGATAATTTTAGCGCCATAATAGCGACGGCCACGAATTTCCTGAGAAGTAAAGAAAACACCGGAACTGCGGATCAATTGTGAAACCACGACACGTTCGACACCATTGATAATGAAGGTGCCGCGTTCCGTCATCAATGGAATATCTCCGAGATATATCTCTTGCTCTTTAATTTCACCGGTTTTTTTGTTGATCAGCTTGGCCTTGACGCGGATAGGCGCTTCGAAAGTAATATTTTTGGCCTTGGCTGTCTTTTCATCAAACTTTGGTTCGTCCAAATAGTATTCGGATAAATATAATTCCAGATCGCGACCGATGAAATCGCGAATAGGAGAGACTTCTTCGAAGAGTTCTTTCAAACCTTCTCGAAAAAACCAATCATAAGAATTCTTCTGCACCTCGATGAGGTTAGGCAGAGGAATGGCTTCGTGCAGTCCCGTAAAAAATTGACGGTCTGACACGACAGTAGTTTGCGGCATTGAGCTTGATTATTAGAGGGGCTTATTAAATCCCTACCCCCGCGTCGGACGCGGCGACCACGTTTTGACGTGGCGCTAGGGGTGGAGAAATTTCCATTGAGATATGATCTTAATGGAATCTATCCGATCATTCGACCGACCGAGTCATCTGACCTGGTCCAATCTATGACTGGAAGCTCAAAGATAATCCTTATTGAGCACAAATCCCGCCTTTATCTGCGGGACAAATAAATCCCTACCGAGAAAGACTCGGATAGGGATTTACCTATCTGACTTAGCCTAAAAACTTTAGGTTAGCCAAAAAATTCATGCGTCTATAATACCAGCCAGAGCAGGCGCTGTCAATGGTTTGACCTCAGATTTTGATTAATATTAAGTATAAATGGCTAATCTTAGCATGATATCTACAATTCAATTGAGGCGAAAGTTGTCAAGAAATGAAAAAAGACGAAGAAATAGGCAGTTTTTCCGTCTTTAGCTAACAGCTTATCCACAGGTAGAGTTTGTAGAAAGTGGTAAATTCGACTGTTTCCTGTGGATTATTTAGTCCTTCCTGAATTAATAATAACTACCGTATCCTGATTTTTAAATATTGGTCTGTCCAAAACTCCAAAAACGAGAGCGCTTGAAGGTTCACAGGTTAGATATTGTTTGGCCAAGGTATACGATCGTCTAATGTCAGCTTCTGGCAGCTTAATCAATGAATGATTTTCCTTAGTTATCATTCTTAACTTATCACTGTATGGTGTCCAACCCGCATTTAACTTATCGGCTATCGAAGGATGTTTACCGGATGTAATTCCTATTAAGGTGGATATCAGCTTAAATTTTTTTATTCCATTATATAATCCTACAAACGATTCTCCGCTCCCGACAGGCGTAACAATATATTTAGGCTTCAGTCTGGCAATTTCTTTGATAATAGCTTCATAACTTTGCTCCCAGCCATTAGTAACATCCCAAATCTTTTCGTTACTAGTTATTCGTGCCATTTTAATAAGTTGATCCGACGTAAGTCGTTGTTTTGATAAGTCAAGACGTATGACTATTGCAGACGTCGAGGTTAATTTGGCAAGAATTAATGATGAAATTTTTTTATCTACGATACAAACAACTTTTAGTTTGGTATTCTTGGCATAATTCGCCAAAGAATAACCAGCGTTACCGGCAGTGATTAAAACTAGAGTATGTATCTTTTTTTGTAAGGAGCGTTCAATAATATCTTCTGAGCGCCTGTCTTTGAATGTCCCAAAAGGATTTCTAGACTCATCCTTAACATATAATTTTGGTAAATTATATTTTCTTTGCAGGGACTCAATAGTTATTACGGGTGTATTTCCCGATCGTGCCTTCATACCACACTTAATTAACCCTGGGTTTGTTCTGTATAACTTCTCTAGCTACCCGACGATCATCCCAGGGGATTAGCTTACCATCAGCCACAGCCATGGTGCCTTCTGATCCTTTGCCAGTGAGCAAGACTACATCGCCAGCTTGAGCTAAGCTCATGGCCTTGGCAATGCCCTCGCGACGATCAACCTCAATAAATAGATTGTCATCTAATTTTTTGCCGACACTGGTCGCACCGCGGACGACCCGTTGAATCAGGTCTAGAGGATTATCATCATAAGGATCTTCATCGGTGGCCACCACATAATCAGCAAATTGGCCCGCCATACTGCCGAGGATGGCGCCGCGCTTGGCGTCGCGACCTCCGCCAGTGGTACCGAGGACATGGATAATTTTATTATGGGGTAAGGCGGTGATAACGTCATAGAGCTTACGCATAGCTTTGGGCTCAAAGGCATAGTCCACAATGACGCTGAAATTCTGACCTTCATCAATAAATTCTAATCTGCCAGGAATACCGCGCACACTTGGTAAATTTTTAGCGCAGTCCTGAAGATTAAAACCAAGAGCTCTGGCGATAGTGAGAGCTGCCAAAGCATTATAGATATTGTGTTCGCCTGGCAGATTAATATGAAACGGAATATCGCTGATGCTAAAATCGCTGCCATTAATATTGCTCTGAATATTTTCAGCCCAGAGAATATTCTCACCGCCGTGCTTCAGACTATAAGCCGGGTGACTGTCAGCCGGCAGGCGTTCAAAGAAATCATGGTATTGATCATCGGCATTGGTGATAGCAATGCGTTGTGTCGGCGCGCCGGCAATCTTTTTGACAGGATGTTTCATCATGCTTTTAACCAGATTGGCTTTGGCCAAACGATAATTTTCAAACCCTCCGTGCGCGTCGTCGTGTTCGGACCAGAAATTTGTTATCAAGACAATATCAAAATGAATTCCTAGATGTCGATACTGACTAATGCCGAGTGAGGTAACCTCAATCACAGCGTAACTGCAGTTATTATCGACCATTTGTCGCAATAAGTGTTGCAGACGAAAACGTCCTACCATCGTCATTTTGGTATTATTTTGTTCGTCTACTTTCCCATCAAAAAAATGAATGCCAGAGGCCAGACCTGCCGGTTGACCGGTCGACTGCAGGAGTCGCCAGATGATTTCGCAGGTTGTTGATTTGCCAGAAGTTCCAGTGACTCCTATGACAATCATTTTTTCACTGGGAAAACCATAATACAGAGCCGCTAGCTTAGCTAGAGTCCAATGATAAAGAGAAATCAGCTGAGGCGGCATCAGATTGGTGATCATTTTTTTGAGTGTCATGGTCGCAGGTTTCTGACGGTTGATTTGAAGTTTCTAAGCTGAGAATAAACGTTATACCAAGTGGGTATATAGATAAAATCGAAAGCTCCGGGTGCTACCAATTCTTGGCCGCCAAAGCCGCGTTTGAAACGACTAAATCCTTCCCAGCTAGGTTTAGAACCATCGGCCGGAGCTAGGCCCCACATATCATAATATTTGAAACCTTCTTGTTTAGCCTGTTGGATAGCTTGCCAATGCAGTACGTAAGGTGCCATGAGGTTACGCTGACGATAGTCCATAGCTCCGTGCAAGTAGGTGACGGTGGAGCCAAAGAAAATATAGAGGTGGGCAGCGATTGGCTTATTGTTATAGGTGATCCAGGCGATACGGGTAATGCCATCATCGCCACTTGCTTCCAGTATGGCTCGGTAATGCTGTGATTCATGACTTTTGATCCGATGACGCAGAGACGTTTTTTTGGTCAGGGTGGTGAATTGTTTCAAAGCTTTTTCATCGTGGCCCCATTCTACAGTCAAGTTCTTTTTTTCCGCTACGCGGATATTGTAGCGGGCTTTTTCTTTGAACTGAGCAAAGATATTTTCAGTTGATTGCTCTAAATCAATTATAAGAGTGGTGGTTGGTTGAATATTGGTGGTAGCTTGCCAAGGGATGTCGAGTGGTGGCGGAGCAATATTTGGTTCGAGGCGACAGAAAATTTCCTGACGTTTTTCTGTGGCGATGGTGATGTCACGGATTTGACTTAAGATCAGAGCGAAAGTTTCTTTAACTTCCGTTGGTTCAGACAGATTAATTAATGGTCCTTTCGGTGCGTAGAGGTAACTCTTACCAAATGGTAATTTGTGACTGTAGAGTAGACAATGGGCTACGACTTCTTGATGACGCACCACATTGAGTTGCCAATTTTTTATCCCTTGTAACGTCAAGACCCGTGACCAGAAACGTGATTGCAGAAAAGCACCGACAGGAAAGCGGTTGAGAAACTCTTGATTAGGTCTGATATTGAGAGAAACTTCCATGACTAAACGGATTGACTTAAACGTTTGAGTGCTTCTTTGACACGTTCACCTACATTAGTCATTTCTACTGGTAGTTGCGGTAGGACATGACGAATATCACGATCGCGATAACCAAGCGACTGTAAAGCTTCCATCACTTGTTCGTCACCAACATTGGTCATGGTGGTCGGATCTAGAGGCGTGCTAAATTTAATTTTTTCTTTCAGCTCGACAATGATGCGCTCGGCTGTCTTTTTACCAACACCAGAAACGCGTTGTAAGATTGCAGGGTCACCGTGGACAACAGCTTTTTTTATTTCTTCTAACGGTGCCAAAGACATCACAGCCAGAGCGCTCTTGGGTCCGACACCGGAGATACTGACCAGTTGTTGGAAAAACTCCAACTCCTCCCAGGTCTGAAAACCATAGAGCTCCTGAGAATCTTCGCGTACTTGATGTTGGGTAAAAACCGAAAGGGAAGCCCCAATCTTCAATTGCTCAATCATTTGCGAAGTCATGAAAATCTGATAGCCAATACTGTTGACTTCCAGCAGCAGGAAGCGGTCTTTGATTAGGATAATGGTACCTTTGAGAAAGCCAATCATGGGCTAACTGTAGTATATCTTTTGAGTAAAAGCAACGATTTATAACTATCTCAAACTTGACAAATTTTTTTGTTCTGCTATACTCCAGATACCAACTGAATCAATTACGTATCCAGAGAGTAGAGATGCTAAGGGACCGGCCCGACGCTCTACCTGCAACCAATTAAGTTTGGTGCAAATTCCGGCCTCATAGAATGAGGCGAAGATGCTTGGAAGCTAAGGATACGTCGCAATTACTGCGACTTTATTTATTTTTATAAGCGCGTATTCGACGTATCGTAGACAGCATCACGCCTTTTCTCTAAGAAAGCGTGATTTTTTCGTTAAGGTTCTTTGACATGAAAGGCGGGTATGACATGCTCCGCTCGGTTGAGGTTGATTTTGATTTGTCGTTGCATGAGATTATTGACCAGCTTGGTTTACATGAGGTGAGAAGGTCTCGCGTGCCCCAGATACCAGATTTGACCTTTAGTCCGGGCGGTGTAGAGCAGGTGGAACTCGGGTTGTGGCAATATCCGGAGGGATTAGGAAAGAACCTTTTAGAAGTGACAGTCAGGATACAGACGGATGGTTTCCGATCAGCTAATGTGGTTGAGCATTTGTTTTGGTGTGCCGGAGCGGGAGCTCATAGAAAGGTGACATCTTTAGGGACGACATTTCCTTTTGATACCGGAGACAGATTCTTGTCCAGCATATGTCAGAATATTACCCTAAGCAGGGCGTCTCATGTTCTTTTTACTTGGCCAGCAGATCCAATCTTTTTGGTAGCGCCGAAGCAGAAGACTTTTTCTCGGATCAATCTTCTCTAACATGAAAGGTGGAGACAATGGTAAAGGTTATCGAAAAGGTGCTGGTCAATTACGATCTCTCGCTAGTGGAGATGATTGATGCTTTTGGAATCGAGATGACCAAACGGGATAGGAATCGCATTCTTTCTAGTGACCCCCTCTGGGAAGTTAGAGGCATCAAGAAGACCGGAGTGGTTCGCTGGCACGAAAATGATTTTGTTGGATTTTCAACGACAGAGGTGATCAGTCTGCTTGAGACTGATAACTTGCGACCTGTGAATCTGATAGAATACTTAGCCTGGTTTAAAAAGGTGGGAAAGTATGCGTGTATGAGCTTTTTGTACACCGCTGGCCTTACTACCATCCGAGTTGGCGGTGACCATTTTACTTTCTTCAATGAGCATGGAAATCTCGTCCTACGCGAAGAGCCAAGCAAGTTTAAATGGTCAGTGGGTATGTGCGTTTTTCTGGCGGTACCAAAGGGCAGAAAGTTCAACAGGGAGAATCTTCTCCCAGCTTTGGCTGAACGGCAACCAAAGACGTGGTGGGAGAAAGATGAAGCAGTAGATTAACATTGCGGCCACGTCGCCATCTGTCGCGAGGCTCTCGCGTCGGTCGTTGGGGCGATTCATGAATCGCCCGTACCGAGTCCTCACAGCATCTCAAGATAGAGCGACGTGGCCGTTACTCGAAATAGAAAGGAGGTGAAAATGCTCGAACGCAAAGTTTGGCAAGTTGAACGTTTTGTGCCCCGACGGTGTCCAAATCCTCAATGCGGAATCCCGTTCTATGAAAACAACAGTGGCAACTTTCTGCTGTACGAATTCTGGAAGGGGATCACTGCCGCGCGGGTTAGTGAGATTTCCTCTGGGATTCATATTCCGGGCGTTCAGACAGATTTGGTTATGTGCGTCAACTGTCAGAACGTTACGCTGCGTGCAGTTTTGGAACGACGGCGATTTGCTAATCAAGCTGATGCCCTGGCGGCCTTGGCGCAAGGTTTTGCTAATCTGCAAGAATGCTTGGTCACTGGAGATGTTCCAATTATCGAAGGTTAGTCTCATTAGCTTATTTTATTCGCCCGCCTTTAGTTATCGCGCTCCGAACCGTCATGGTTCGGAGCGCTTTTCAATTTCATCCACTTCTGGCATAGTATGGGTATCAGTAGGCCGCGTGCTAGCACGCGGCTATTGCGTCGAGCTAGCTCGACGCCTTTAACGCTCGAATATGTCTCATAAATTCCAACTCAAATCAAAGTTCAAACCCTCCGGCGATCAACCGACAGCCATTAAACTGCTGACCACTGGTCTGCAGAAAGGCTTTGATTTCCAGACACTGCTCGGGGTTACTGGTTCTGGTAAAACATTTACTATGGCTAATGTTGTCGCGGCGGTCAATAAACCGACACTGGTCATTTCCCATAACAAAACTTTAGCAGCGCAGTTGGCATCGGAGTTTCAGGATTTTTTTCCTAATAACGCCGTTCACTATTTTGTTTCCTACTACGATTACTACCAACCGGAAGCTTACATTCCTTCCTCCGATACTCATATAGATAAGGAAACAGTTATCAACGAAGAGATCGATCGTCTGCGCCATGCCTCGACGCAAGCCTTGCTGACACGACCTGATACTTTAATCGTAGCTTCGGTTTCCTGTATCTATGGCCTAGGTTCACCAGAGGATTACAGTAAGGTACGAGTTGATCTGGAGGTGGACAAAAGTTTTACGCGTTATAAGTTACTTAATCGTTTTCAATTTTTGCAATATCAGCGAAATGATATGGTCTTGACTCGAGGTAGTTATACCGTTAAAGGAGAGGTCATTGAAATTTTTCCTAGCGCTGAGGATGAATTTTTTTATCGCTTACGTTTTGATGGTGATCATCTGGAGAAAATTGAAAAAATACATTACCTAGGTCATGAAGTGGTAGAGACCTTGAAGTCTCTAAGTATCTTCCCAGCCAAACACTTTATGGCACCGGAAACCAGTATCAAAGGAGCTTTGCCAGCCATTGAGCAGGAGTTGAAAGATCGCATTGCCTATTTCAAAAAGCACAATAAGTTAATTGAAGCGCAGCGTATCGAAGAACGTACACGCTATGATCTGGAGATGATTCAAACGGTTGGCTACTGTAATGGTATTGAGAACTATTCGCGTCATCTGGCCGGTCGGGCAGCGGGTGAGGCGGGAGATACGTTAATTGATTATTTTCCTGATGATTTCCTGCTTATCATTGATGAATCGCATATTACCATCCCGCAGATACGCGGTATGTATAATGGCGATCAAGCGCGTAAGAAAGCTTTGATTGATTATGGTTGGCGACTGCCGTCAGCCCTGGATAATCGTCCGTTGCAATTTGATGAATTTCGTCAACGCATCGGTCAGACGATCTTTATGTCAGCCACGCCTACTGAGTATGAGCTACAACTATCCAAGCAAGTAGCAGAGCAGGTAGTGCGCCCGACCGGACTACTAGATCCAGTGATTGAAATCAGACCAACAACAGGACAGGTTGAGGACGTGATTAAAGAAATTGGTTTACGCACTGCCAACGGACAACGAACCTTGGTAACGACCCTGACCAAGGCTTTAGCTGAAGATATTACCGAATTATTATTAGAGAAAAATATCAAAGCTCAATACCTGCATTCGGAAGTCGATACTTTAGATCGTCTAGATATTCTGCGTGATCTGCGCCAAGGAAAATATGATGTTCTGGTCGGTATCAATTTATTGCGTGAGGGTTTGGATCTACCCGAAGTTTCTCTGGTAGTTATTTTAGATGCTGACAAGGAAGGATTCTTGCGTAGCGATACCTCTCTGATACAAACTATGGGCAGGGCGGCCCGACACCAAGACGGCAAGGTGATTATGTACGCGGATAAGATTACCGGTAGTATGCAGCGAGCGATCGATGAAACGAAGCGCCGCCGTCGTAAACAAGAGGACTACAATAAACTGCACAAAATTACGCCTACCAGTATTCAGAAAGAAATCAAAACTAGCGTCTTGCGTGGATTGGATGTCAAAGAAGAGTTCAAAGATGAGATTAAAAATATGTCTGTCGGTGAAAAGGATTTCCTACGTCATTCATTAGAACAGCAGATGCAATTAGTAGCTGCTAACCTGGAATTTGAGACAGCGGCGCGCCTGCGTGATCAGATTGCTGTGTTAGAAAATGGTAGCGACAGGTCGCGACCTGTCCGTACCAAAGGCAGGAGAAATTTAGCGCGCCGCCCATAACGATGGATACTGATGTAATCAAAAAGAAGATAGATGAAATAGCTGCCGACCCGCAGAGTGCTTTCATCTTGATCGATAAGCCCATTGGCGAGCCATCATTTCGGACTATTAGTCAGCTACGACAGATAACCGGACAGAAACGGATTGGTTTTGCTGGTACGCTGGATCCGGCCGCGTCAGGATTATTAGTCATCGGTTTTAATAAAGCCACAAAATTGCTCGATGTTTGGCATCAGTTTGGTAAAGAATATGAAGCCGAGATTACTCTGGGTCAGGTGTCGACGACGTATGATAGAGAAGGAGAGATAACCACCCCTGACCCCTCCTTAGTAAGGAGGGGAGACACTGATCAAATAAGTCTAGATGATATAAAAAATACCCTGAAACAGTTTATAGGTAATATAGAACAACTGCCACCGATGTATTCAGCCAAGAGCGTAGCGGGTGAGCGTCTATATAATCTAGCACGCCAGGGAAAGGAGATAGAACGATCAAAGCAGAAAGTACAGATTCATTCAATTGATACTGTGGCTTACACCTATCCGCTGTTATGCTTGAAGATAACTTGTTCGACGGGCACTTATATTCGTTCGTTAGCTCATGACCTAGGTCAGGTGCTTGGCTGTGGCGCTTATCTTTCGGCGCTTCGCCGCACTGCTATTGGTCCATATAAGGTTAGCCAAGCTCAGAAAATGGCACAGATTGAAGGTAATAATTGGCGAGATTATTGGCTAGATTTGACTGCTTGGCAGGAGCAATTAAACTTAGGAGATGGAAAGACTTGATCTTATTAGACTATTATGTTATTTTAAGCCAGTTGAAATCTTGAATATTGCCTTTTTAGGTTCCAACATGAAAGTTTTAAGTTTTGAATTTTAATTTTTTCCGCCAAAGGCGGATCAGCCTTTGGCTGAAACTTTACCTTTAATTTACTAAGACATGCCACAGAAGAAAGCTTCTATCAAGGATGTACGTCGGATCAAGAGACGTTTGGTCCAGAACAATAAAGTTCGTCGCACTATCAAGGAACTGATTAAGGATGCCAAGTCTGCCGCCACCAAAGGTGATACGGCCAAAGCTCAAGAGTTGATGCGACAGTTACAGAAAGCGGTAGACAAAGCTGCTAAGTGCGGTTTGGTTAAAGCCAATACAGCCGCTCGCAAGAAGTCTCGCCTGAGTAAGGCAATACGTACAGCCAAGAAATAATATCAAAAAACATCTTCAGAGTCTGAGGATGTTTTTTATTTACTCATCCGAACCTATATTCCCGGACTGAGTCGGCGAAGGAGGGATCTCAAGGGCTGCAGAGGTATTGAGATTTCTCATCCGCTAGGGGCGGATTCGAAAATATAATTCGTATTAATTCTATGATCTACTTCTGCAGCTGCTCGATCATGATTGTCAGTGTAGCGGCAGGACTCTGAGAATATTTAAGACGTTTATCAGCCGCCAAGAGCGCCTGATAAAGTCGATGAAAACGGCCGGGTCGCCAGCGATTGATTTGTGACAGGATTTTTTTGCCAACGTAGGGGTGTACGCCGAGCGCCTCGGCAATGGCATAGGAATTTCTGGTAGCCGCACTGATACTGCTGGCTTGTACCAGGAGACGCATGTGTCGATTGATCATGCTGGTCAGATACAACGGCTCCATGCCTTCGGCTAAGGCTTCGGACATGATCGTCTGGGCACGGGCGGCATTACCTCCGGCCACCGCGTCGATTAGATCAAAGATAGTATTTTGCATTCGGGCATTGACTAGAGACCTGACGGTAGTGGCGTCAATGATATAACTGCCAGCATGTATTAATTTCTGGGTCTCATGATATAACTGCCAGCTATCGACGCCGACAGAGGCGATCAGTAGTTGTACGGCTTCAGCTGTGATGCTTCTGCCTGCCTGCGTGATTAACTCTATGGCCCATTGCTGAGCTTGGAGTGGAGTCAGGTCAGCGAACTCCTGGACGTATTTAAATTTTTCCAGACGTTTACTGATTTTATCTTTACCAATTTTCTCACTGCTCCAGAAGATTATGTTGTTTTCATTCTGACTATCGCTGACAGTGTCGAGCCAAGCAAGTAATGTTGCCTCGTGATTTTTCAGGTCTTTGACCTGCCAGAGATCTTTGAGAACTATCAATTTTTTTTGACTCAATAACCCTTGACCTTTGAGATATTGAAATAAACTTTCCCAATCCCAATTGTCACTTTGCATAGCGTGAACATTATGACCGGCCGGATCGACCGTGGTCATAAATTTATGCTTCAAAGCGTCAATTTTTTGTTTGGCCCGGAAGGTGTCATGGCCGTGGAAGAAGAAAATCATTGTTGTTGGTAGTCTGCTGAGTAATCAACAGAACCTCGTTGTTCTAAACCATTAGCTAATTGTTTTAATATTTTTCCATTATCTCCCGCCGCTTCAATTAAAGATCGGATCTTTGTTGTATCTTCCTGTAGGTAAGCTAGAGTACCCTCGATATAAGCGATCCATTCATAATCTCTCTCAGCTTGGGCAAGTTCTAGGCTTCTTTTCAGCAGTGAAGTGGCTAAAGAAATATCCTGTGCTAAAGCAGCTTTTTGTCCTTGATGAAATAAATCTAAGCTTTCAGATTCACTCTCACTCCGTTCGTATCCAGTATTTGGAATATTTTCCATAGGCGTGTTATTCGCATTCGCGACCCTGTACTGAGCGCTTCGCTCTGGTACAAGGAAGCGATCTAGCATTTAATTAAGCTGGTTTGCTTCTCCCTCGAGGATCTCGGGATCGCAAATGTTTTACCGAACTTCTTCCATCTCCGACCAATTATCACCAAATTTTACATCAACAACCAGTGGCACCTTGAGCTTGGTCACACCTTCCATAATTACCTTAACTTCCTTAGCAACCTTAGTAACTTCTTTTTCCGGCATTTCAAAGACTAATTCATCATGCACCTGTAGTAGCATCTTAGACTTCGGTGATATTTCTGGCAAGCGTACCGCCAGCTCGATCATAGCTAGCTTGATGATATCTGCTGCTGAACCTTGCAACGGCATATTGACGGCCATACGTTCGGCCTGAGCCACTAGCTGGGGCATGGTGGAGTTAATCTCTGGTAAGTAACGGCGGCGGCCAAAGAGTGTCTCGACATAACCGACATCTCGTACTTCCATCTTGGTTCCTTCAATATAGTTTTTGACACCCTTGTAGAGGTCAAAATATTTGGCAATAAAATCCTTGGCCTCATCGCGGCTAATGCCGGTACGTTGGGCAAGGCCGACAGAGCCCAGACCATAGATAACGCCGAAGTTCACTTCCTTGGCTTTGCGGCGTTCGTCTTTGTTCACTTGTTCCAACGGAATTTTATTTATTTTGGCGGCAGTAGCGGTATGGATATCTTCACCGTTTTTGAAACTCTTGACCATCACCGGATCTTCAGAAATATGAGCGGCCAAACGCAGTTCTATTTGCGAATAGTCAGCTGAGACTAGCTTGTTGCCCTTATCAGCAATGAAGGCTTGCCGTATTTCGCGACCAATCTCGGTGCGGATGGGAATATTTTGTAGGTTGGGGTTAATAGAAGATAGGCGTCCAGTAGCAGCAATGGTTTGATTGAAATTGGTGTGGATGCGTTTATCGACTTTAGAAACCATCTTGGGCAGAGCAACAATATAGGTTGATTGTAATTTGGTGAGTTCGCGGTACTGGGAGATAAAAGGAATAATCGGATGGCGTCCTTCCAGCTTGTCCAACTCCGAAGCAGCGGTAGAGATGCCAGTTTTAGTTTTCTTTAAACCTTTGGTGTCGATCTGCAGGTCATCAAATAATATTCCCTTGAGTTGTAACGGAGAAGAAATATTAAACTCACGTCCGGCCATTTTATGAATCTTTTTAGTCACCTCAGCGATACGTCCAGCAAAGCGTTTCTCCATTTTTTTTAGTAGCGAAACATCGACACTGATACCAGCTAGCTGCATGTCTGCTAATACAGGTAGGAGGGGTATTTCAATAGTAGTGTTTAATTTCTGTAAATTCGCTTCTGTTAATTCTTTTTTCAATGCTTGATACAGACGAAAAGAAAAGTCAGCATCCTCAGCGGCATACCAGCTGAGTTGTTCCTCGGGTATGGCTTTGATATCCAGATTTTTTTTATCACCTTGAGCAGGACGAGGAGCGATTTCGGATAGCTCCTGCATGCGCACGCCAAAGTAATTGAAAGCCAGTTCTTCCAGGCGTAGGCCACGATCAGGTTTGAGTAGGAAGGCGGCAATCATAGTATCAAAGGTAATTCCTCGTACGGTTAATCCTATCTGTTTCAAAATCTCGTAATCAAATTTCAGATTATGGCCCACTTTTTCAATCTTCTCATCCTCCAAAAGACTTTTGAATAATTTGGTAAATAATTTTCTGTCAGATTCTGTGCGCAGGCTGACATAGTATCCCTCAGCTTTTCTCCAGCTGAAGCTAGCCCCCAGTATTTTGGCTTCTAGGGGATCCAGTCCGGTCGTTTCTGTATCCAGAGCGAAAATCTTCTGTGCTTTTAACTTAGCAACGAATTTCTTCATAGCCGCCTCACCCTTGATCAGCTCATAGGTTTCTTTATGTGTACCGATTTTCGAACGAGAGGTTGGTTTTGCAGTAATATCGTTGACCGATTCATCAGCCAAAGGCTGATGAGGAATCTTATCAATCAGACTATTGAATTCTAATTTTTTGAAAATCTCATAGACTTTCTGCCGATCAAACTGGTGTAGAGCGGCAGACGGAAGATCTACTTTCACCTCGAGATCAGTGATGATAGTTCCTAGTCGTCGACTTTGGTAGGCCTGTTCTTTTTGTTGACGTAATAGCTCCCGCAATCGGTCCTTGATTTTTGGAGATTCCAGATTTTTATAGACGCCATCAAGTGAGCCAAACTCAGAAATTAAAGTTTGCGCCCCTTTCTCACCAATACCTTTGACACCAGGGATATTGTCAGAAGCATCTCCCATGATGGCCTTGAGTTCAATCAATTGTTTCGGCTCTAGACCGTAGCGCGCTTTGACACCAGCTATGTTGTAGATAATAGTGTCATTGATACCGCGTTTCATGGCATAGACTTCGGTTTGTTTATTTACTAACTGTAAACTATCATTATCGCCGGTAACAATGACGTTTTTTAGGTCTTTAAATTTGGCGCTATTATGTGTGACTATACTGCCAATGATATCATCCGCTTCATACCCAGGCTGTGACAGTCGGGGAATCTCTAGTGCGTCTAGGATCTGTTCTACTAAGATTATTTGATTATAGAATTCATCTGGTTGTTTTTCTCGTGTGCCTTTATATTCTTTGTATTCCGTATGGCGGAATGTTGGTCCAGCCAAGTCAAAAGCCGCCAAGATATAGTCAGGCTTTAGTTCTTTGATTAACCGTAAGAGTATAGAAGTAAAACCAAAAGCGGCATTGATCACGGTGCCATCCTTGGTCGTTAGGTAGGGAATAGCGTGCCAGGCGCGGTGCAACAGTGAGAAGGTGTCGATAATGACGAGTTTCTTTTGTTTGGCCATGATGGGCTAATAGTAGCAAATTCTGGTCTTTATTCCAGCTTGAAAATAGCATCAGTTTCTGTTACTTTGAACAGGCTTCTTAGACTATCTGGCCTGGTAGCCAAGTGGTAAGGCATGGGTCTGCAAAACCCTTATTCAGGAGTTCGAATCTCCTCCAGGCCTCCAGATTTTAGCTTCGGGACAAAACCTCTATTCGGCGGTTCGATTCCCTTCTCGGCCTCCAAAGTATAGATTGCAAAGCTGAGCTTTTAAATTTTTACGATTGTCTCATGAAATTTTCACTAATGCGCGCTCTTGATTTTTATCTCGGTATTCCGATTCTTTTTTTCTTGTCTTTCGTTGATAAGGTATGGAGCCCCATGAACAGGACACGCAGCAAGAGGTCGGCAGTTGTAATCTTTAAACTTTTTGGACTGGGAAGCGTGGCTTTGACACGACCAGCGGTAAAGTTTTTAAAGAAGCAACAACCCGAGACAGACATTTTTTTTGTTACTTTTGAGGGAAATAGAGATGTTCCTCTCTTGGCAGAACTTTTGGATCGGGATCATGTTTTACTTATCCGAACATCCAGTATTGGCCACTTGTGGTGTAGCTCGCTTCGAGCATTAAGAATATTGCGCAAACGTCGCATTCAGATTTCCCTTGATTTGGAATATTTTTCTCGCTTCACGATGCTTTTTAGCTATCTTGCAGGAGCCAGAAGAAGGTTTGGCTATGTTCTGCCTAATGTTCCGGGATTCTATCGAGGGACTTTGCTTACAGATTGTATCCTCTACAATCCGTATGTCCATACAGCACGAAGCTATATGTCTTTTGTTGAAAAATTGACCGGCCAAGAAGCTGACCAAGTAAATGATTATGCCGAGCAGATAGCGTCTTCGTCAGTTGAAACAGATTTTGTAAAAAGTATTGTAATACCAAGGGAACATCTATCACAAGATTCATGGTCTTTGATCGTTATCAATGTAAATGCTGGGCCCCTCATGCTTGAACGACGCTGGCAGGGGGCTAACTTTATCCGGTTGACGAATCTTCTCTTGTCGTATTATCCCAAAGCGCGTGTTATCTTTATAGGCGCGGCTGCCGAGCGCACATATATTCAGAGTTTATGGCCAGGAATAGAACAGTCTGAACGCGCTTTAGATGTCAGTGGACTGCTAGATATAAAATAGTTGATTACACTCCTTAACCTTAGTCTGCTTTTCATTACTAATGATTCTGGACCATTGCATCTAGCAAGTCTAACGAGAGTGCCTATAGTTGCCCTTTTTGGACCCGAAACGCCGCAACTGTATAGTCCGTTATCGGAAAGAGCTAAGGTTATCTATCATCAGACCATAGATAATCCTTGTGTCTCGGTATATAATGCTAAAAATTCAAGCTGTCGGAAACGGGGAGGCTGTCACTGCATGGAGACAATCTCAGTCGACGAGGTTTGGGTAGCTGCTCAGAATCTCATAAATTTCCCTGGCTAATATGTGTCCTATCTGCTCATCAACAAATAACAAGGTTTTATATCACTCACGGCCGCGAAGAGGGTATTCTATAGTCGGTTGTGATCTTTGTGGTCTTCAGTATATCGACCCTATGCTGTCTTCAGACGAACAGCAGATTTTGTATCAGGCTGATTATTTTCACGCATGGGGCCTTGGCGCTGATATTAACACCGGGTTAGACGAGTCTTATGCTCTGGTAGCCGATATGAAACGTCGAACTTTTCGTCGCTACTTACATACCATAAGACAGTTTTGTCCCGGCGGAGGCCGTTTGTTAGAAATTGGTTGTGCCTTTGGTTTTTTCTTGGAGGAGGCGTCCAATTTTGGATACGATGTTTATGGGGCTGAGCTGGCCTCAGACGCGGCTAACAAAGCGGCTGCAATACTAGGTCATCAACGGGTACGTCAGGGAGATTTTCAAAGTCTAGACTATGAGCCAGGATCATTCGATCTCATTGTTATGCTTGACGTTATAGAGCATTTTAATCAGCCACGCGATGTTTTGACAAAGATATATAGTTTATTGGCTCCTGGTGGATATGTTTTTCTTGTGACTCCAAATACTGCCAGTTTTTCGAGATACGTCATGGGTGGCCGGTGGATGCATTATAAATTAGAGCATAGTGTTTATTTTGATAAGCGTTCGCTACGTTATTTATCCGATCACATCGGTTTTCGTCGTCTGGAATTTAGGACGGCCAGAAAATCCCTCAACGGACATTATTTGCAACACTATGCATCAGTCTATATGACTCAATATGGTGGTCATCTGTTACCAGCTATGATTGGCCGATTGCCGCTCTGTATCAGGCGTCAGTCAGTAGCCTTGTCTCTGGGGGAAATGTTCGCTATTCTACAGAAATAACTATGAAACGTCACTTAGGTTATTTATCGGTTCTCATCGCAGTAGAAATAATTGCGCTCCTCCTCATCGCCAACCAGCGACTTCAGGTGAGTTATAACGGAGATGCCCTATACGATGCTCAGGTGGCGGTCAATATCCTCGAAGGACGGGGATATACCACGAACGAGATGCCGCTATACGCCTTGGATTTTTTTCGAGTGACAGATTCTGAATTATCACCACCATGGTTCAATATTCATAAATTCCCATTAGCAGTTTTTTTAAAGGCGGCGTTCTTTTCAATTTTTGGTCGGAATCTCTTGACGGCGACAGTATTGTATTCGGCTTTTTGGCATACTATGACGGTTGTGGCGATTTATTTTTTTGTCTATCTCTTGACTCGAAAAAAATACACAGCTTTCCTTGCTGGCGGTTTCTTCTTGGCCTTGCCGATGATGTGGTATGGTAGCCGGTATCTTATGAGTGGCCTTAATTTGACCACTGATGCTTTTTTTCTAGTCGTCCTGATGGGGGCGCTGCTTGCTTTTTATAGACAGAGGAGCGTGCGCTATCTCATTCTATCCGGAGCGGTGACTGGCTTAGCTTTTCTCAATCGCTACTCAGCGCTATTGTACTTACCTGGTATTTTTATCTTTTTATACACGCTGCGGAGGCAACAGGCTTCTGAAGTAAGAGTACGGCAGATTTTTAGGTGGTCTGTTCGTTATTTTAGTCTATATGTATTAGCTCTAACCCTGGTGGTTAGTCCCTGGCTATGGTTCAATTATCGTCAGATAGGGCTATGGCTACCGTCGCTTAACGGGCTATTTCAATTTTTCTTTGAAACCCCACTCAATAGTTTTGTTGACCCATGGTATAAATTGGAATACTCTTTTGCCACTAACAGTCCGTTTGTCGAGGGTCTGCGATATCCTTTTTTGATAGCTGGGAAATGGCTGCGTTACTTTGTCGAGAATATATTTCGATTGTTTTCCTTTAATGGAATTTGGTGGTTATTTTTTGGCGCCTTAGCTTTCATCACGGGACGCCGTAATCATTGGGGTGTTTGGCGACATCCGTTGATGCTCTTTCTTTTAGTGACTGTAATGACACACATGATCACCCTGCCGTTCTGGTCTGGTAATGTAGTCTATTTTTTTTATTTTTTCCCCCTCATTTGTCTCCCTCTGTCTCTCATGCTTTTCGAGGTAGAGTTATATTTCAAACATCTTCAATGGATGGGTGGGGGCAACATCAACGTCAGTGGATTATCTGCATTTTCTTCACCCTTTTTTATTCTGGTTGGCGGTTTATTACTGTTTTATAGTTTTATCCAACAGGTTTTTGAGCGACGTTTATTGGAGGTTTCTTTGATGCATCTGATCATGGGCTCATTTGCGGGGCTAGGTTTCCTTGTCTTGTTATTTTATTATAATCGTCGGTTAGCCCAATTGGCTCTCTTATTTGTGGCAGTAGTGTCTGCTCTAGGATTTGCATGGGCGCCAGTGATCGGTCAGCCCGAAGAAATTATATCTCGCTGGGATTTGGAGGAGCGACCATCGCAAATCAAAGAAATATACGAAGCAGCCCCAGGGAGTACGGTCTTGGCGTTGGCACCATGGAACGTTGTGTGGTGGAGTAATAACAAACTATTTTCATTGCCATTACCAGAATATCCGGATCAAATATATGTGATGGAGGAGAATTATGGGCAAACTATAGAATTCATTTATTTAAATAAACTGCGGTTTTATCCCGCCAGTCTTCGTCCCTATGCCTGGGCGGCGTTTGATCGTATGATTGTTAATGGATACGCACCCCAAGGTTATGAGCTAAAGAAGCGTTTAGCGAACGGATTGATCTTGCAACGACAGAAAACCATAAATACAAGTCAAACGGTCGCTATTGATGTAGGCGCTGAATCGGCTTCCTCGCATTTAATATGGGGCTTTGGACCGGATGAGGATGTAAATGGTATCTCGTACGCCTGGGCCATGTCCAAGATAGATACCGCAAATACTACATCAGAAATATCTGATTCGGATCAGATATTCAGGGGTCCGAGGCCTATACCTCTGGAATTAAGTACGCCACCACAGCTACAGGCAAGGGAATATTTTTATCCACAGGCGGAGATAACATTTTTGACCGATGCTGAGACCTCATTACAATTATCCGTGCGAGTCATGAGTTCGGTGAAGTTTCAAACTATGGAGGTTCTTGTTAACGGCAATTTGCTGGCGACAGATAGCCATGGCACCTACCTAGGGACGATTGATTTTAAGCAGTCATCAGCTTGGGAAACGAAAGAATTTGTCATACCAGCAGCGGCATTACGTCGAGGTTTGAACAAATTGTCGCTAATGTTTAGTCGGCCTGACGAAGAAGGTCGGTATGCGGCTTTTGATTATGTGCGATTTGATCCTTTAACCAATGATTAAAGACATGGTAGAGAGCCATATCTTCTGCGCCATCTTTATCCATTGACGCCTAAGGCCGTAGCGGTAGGCTGAACCCAGGTAAAGACGGACAAAGCGCCAGCGACGCATCCAGGCAGATATCTTTTTTTCTCCCAGTCTCATGACAAAGCGACGCAACACGTAGGCGGCGCCTTTCTCCATGGCAGCTACATTTCTACTAATCTGATTGGGGTGTTGTCGGTATTTTGCCAGGGGTTCGAGGCAGAAATCTATTTGTATATTGGCGGCTATCATTCGTAGCCATAGGTCATACTCTTCACAAACGCGCAGACTTTCATCATAGAAGCCGGCCTTATGAAAAATATCTTTTTTGACGACTGTCATCGCTCCGGGAATAAAATTGCGATAGAAGATATTGGTGAGTAGCTCCGATCCACCACGAACAGGAGTAATATTTTTTTCCTGCCATAATGTTTTAGGAAAAATATGGTGTTGGTCGAATTTATAAATGTCGCAGTATACAATCTCAGCTTTTTCATTGCGCCAAAAAACATTCATTTGTTTCTCCACCTTTTCCGGTAACCAGATATCATCTGCGTCGCAGAAAGCGATATAATCACCTCGGGCGGCACGGATACCGTTATTTCGAGCCGCCGCTTGGCCGCGGTTAGTCGAGTGATGAATTACTCTTAGGTTTTCGTGAAGGCGGAACTTAGCCAATACGATCGCCGTATTGTCAGTCGATCCATCGTTGACGATAATGATTTCAAGGGGTACATATGTTTGTCCTAGTATGCTTTGGATCGTTTCCGCCAAGAAACAACCACTATTGTAGGCCGGTATGACAACGGAAACTAGTGGCGAAGGTGATTTCATTGCGTTCACTTGGAGGAGAGAGTATGATTAACCGTGATAATATGCTATATTTTACTGCAATAAAATCGCTTTGGCAAGCCTTTAAAACTAGATTACGACTCATAAATTTATTTACCGATGGGTCGGTGATTCTCTTGTTTTTAACCACGTTAGTGCCTCTGGTTATCTTCCCCGCGTTGCTGACACCATATACGGGGACAAAGACTATAGTTTTTCAGTTGGTCGTAGCGCTAGCAGCTTTTATCTACTTTGTTGGAGGGCGGGCTGCTAGAACTTTGAACAGGGGTGGAAACAAATTTCTCGTAGCTTACGGCTTTTATTTGTTGCTGATGCTAGTTGCGAGTCTCATGGCTCGCTGGCCACTATTTGGCTTTTTGGGTACTGTGGATCGATATGATGGTTTGCTGACTCACCTACATTACTTCTTGTTCATTTATTTGTTGTTGTCGTTATTTTCTCGTCGTCTCCTCGAAATTTTATTTGACGTTTCAATTGTAATTAGTCTGATGGTAGCGACGGTAACAGTCTTTCAGGCAACGCCCGTATCCATTTTTTGGGGCGGATTGCAGGAGGCTTACCCGGTCGCGACTATAGGCAATGGCAACGCGCTCGCGGGATATCTCTTATTTAGCAGCTTTTTCCTTTGGTTTCGATGGCAGCAGATACTCTCAAGATTTTTGACTTGGCTTCCTCTCTTTGGTCAACTTCTTCTCGGCGGAGCAATTTATTTCACGCAGGCCAGACTGGCTTTAATTTTATTTATTCTTGTTTCTGCGCTGTTTATCGCTAGGCGTATCTATAGAAGGTACAAGCAGTTTATAGTATCGAGGACAGGGATTCTTATTATTTCCGCCATTATACTTTCTGGATTGACGGTCTGGGTGACATCGGGCCAGTATTCACTGTGGTCGGAGAGATTGTTTAATCTGCACTCCGATCCTTCACTACAAGCGCGAAGTTTAATATGGCAGATTTCATTGTCAATATCGGCCGATCACCCTCTTACCGGCGTCGGGCCGGTTAATTTTCGTCAGGCATTTGATTACCATTTGGATCCACTGCTCTATGAAGGTAGATTTGGCGGCGAAACTATAATGGATAAAGCCCATAACATAGTTCTGGACGTATTGACGCAAAGCGGTTGGTTCGGGCTTGTGGCCTGGTTTATCGTATGGATAGTAATAGGCGCCCGGCTGTTTCTCTTACATAGAAGAAAGGAATTACCTGGAGAACAATTATTTATTCTGAGTATTTTTTTTCTCATATACGCTGCTTACATGCAGTTGAATTTTGAAACCATAGTCCATGTTCCAATATTTCTGCTCTTTGTTGCTTATTTGTTTGTAAGAGATGGTAGTTCTGCTCCAGCGTCAAGTAGCCCCAAAGCTTTGAATAAAAGAGCAGCTCATACCGCGGCCGTTACTGGTATTGTGATTTTTTTTCTCATTTCCTGGGCCGTGAATCTTTATACGCTTTATACTCTGCGATTGGCGCTGGTAGCACAGCGAACAGCGTCACTGGATAAGAGCGTCGAATTGTATGAGCGGAGCTTGCGTTATCCAGGTCCGGCGCATTATGAGATAGCTCGCTCCTTTCAAACGAGCGTGAATGACCGCGTCATTCGTGGATCTACAGCTCCTCAAACCGCAAGCGACATTCATGTCGCGCTTGCGCAATGGTACAGCTTTGATTATAGCGTACAAACCAATACAGCAATCTTTATTTCGGTCACCGCTGGTGACCAGAAAACAGCGCTGGACGTAGCTGATAAGTACTGGAGTCGGTCGGCTGCCTTGAGTCCTCGCCGCCCAGATACCTACCTTCATTGGGCTGATGTGAAACGACGACAAAATCAGCCGCGTGAAGCAGTAGAGTATATACGTCACGCTCTGGCTCTTGGACCGAGATTATACTCAACCCATTGGAATCTAGGTATTGGCTTTTATAATCTCCGGGACCCTCTTTATTTCGAGGATGCAGCCGAACATATTCGTCTGGCGCTTGAACTCGGGTTTCCCTATTACGACCAGCCGCATGCCCTGCTGGCGATTGAAATTTTGACTGTGGGTGGACAGCGCGAACGCGCGATAACTTTCGCTCAGGAAGTTGTTCGTCGATATCCTCAAGACTCTCTAACTTGGGCAAACTTGGCTCAGTTATTGTATTCACAGCGACAATGGGATGCTGCTTTGGATGCTATGTCGCATGCGGCAGAACTTGATGACCTATTCGTCGCAGAATATAATTCTATGAGAAAAAAGATACCCAGTGAAATCAGATAATAAGAGACATGCTAGTAGTCTTTATAGGGAATACACTATTTTCAGGTTTCAGTATCGGGACAAAACCTGTATTCGGCGGTTTGATTCCCCTCTCGGCCTCCAAAGTATGCACTGCGGGACAAAACCCTTCCGCCTTCGCCAAGCCTACGGCGGACAGGCATTCAGTTCAGGAGTTCGAATCCGCCCGTGACCTCCATATATTTATGAACGAACCAATCTTAGGATCAAAACCTACACTTAGGGAATATCAGGATTATCTGAAGACTGTAGTTAAGGTTAGAGGATTTGATAATGAAACGGTGACTGAAACGTTTCTTTTATTTTTAGAAGAATGCGGCGAATTGGCCAAGGCCGTACGTAAATCCAGTGGTATCAAAAGTGGTAGCCATTCGGTGATACATAATGCGTCCGAAGAAGCCGCTGATGTCTTCATTTACCTGCTGGAGATTTGTAATTTATTGGGTATCGATATGGAGACAGCTTTTCGAGATAAAGAAGAGAAGAATAAGAAAAGAAGTTGGAGCTAACGTATAGGTAATCAAGTTTCACGAGAGAAACAGCTAGATTGCTTCGTCTTCGAGCAAGGCTCGATATCCTCGCAATGACAGAAAACAAAAACCGTCTCGTCGGCCAAAGCCGGGAAGCGGTTTTTTCATTTGAATTAAGGCGTATCGGTCCAGCTAGTAATATTACTTTATCTGCGTTTCGACTTAACTTTCGCCCACGGGGCGACCACCCCGTGGGTGGTATTTTTGAAATTGATTTAGTTATTGTCAGCAATGACCTTCTCTTCTGGAAGGATTTCCATCGTTAGATAACGAGCGCCTAATTTGATAGCGTCGGATTTACGTTCCATCCAGATATCAATGCGAGATTTACCGGTATAACGACTATTCATACGATCCTCGACTACGAAGACCTTATCTCCATAGAGTTCAGGTAAACGTACGCGAGTACCACGTTTGTAGTCATTGGTAGCGATAATACCGTCACGGACACGGGTACCGAAAGCAGTAATAAAGGGGGAGTCATCGGTTTGACCGACCTCACTGTTATAGGCAGTGGCCACGACCTTCATAGTTCGTATTGGTTCCTCTTTTGTTTCAAATTTCTCTTCGTAGGTTGGCCAGAAATGATTGGTCATAGTGCCGTTGGCATAGACAATCAAACCCCTGTTTACGGGTTGGGCCAAGCTAGAATGAGGCACAATAAGCGGGATAAATGTGGCTAAAATTAGCGCATATTTACCGCGTTTATTGATATAATCGAAAGCCTTGTGAAACATAGACATTTCCTCTTCTTACGGCTACTAAAAAATCTCCCTTTATCAGGAAGATATATAACTATATCATATAGAGCTATTTCTGTCAATATCTATGGGGAGCGTCTTTTTTATCTGGCCAGAAGCTTATTCTTTAATAAATTGCAAGCTCTAAACTCGAAACTCTAAATAAATTTAAAAAAACAAGCTCAAAGCTCATTAAATTTTGAATTTTTGGTTTCTTTAGGATTTAGGACTTAGGATTTAGAGTTTGTACTTAAAGAGTAAGGCATTCGGTATATCGCGACCAGGTCCTAAGCGGTAGCGACCATCATAATACAACGCAGTGGAGTAGCCGGCATCTAGGTTCAGGGCATTCTTCATACCCATCTGCACGAGAATATCTGCCAGGTTCATGACAGTGGCTTTCTGGGCCACTACCAGATGGAGCCAGTTGTCTCGGACGCCGACAGCCGCTCGGTCGACTCTGGAGGTATTTTGCTTGGCATCCAGGTTGGCGCTGTTAATCAGATTATAACCTTCCCGGACTATCAGCAGATCGTTGCCGATAGCTGCTTGCAGTGATCTTCCTGTTTCCTTCTGGAATTGCTCCGGTGAACCAAACTGTGAAGCAGCAGCGTAGAAGTAGGGAGTGTTTTGATCATCGAAAGCTAGCATGCCACCAGTGGTCGGCCATTTGGTCTGCTCCTGATTGATCATCGTTCTGGTACGACTGTTGAAAACCGGATAGAAATAGTAATTTGATTTGCTAGCACAGCTGGCATAGTCAGCCGGGCAGAAATAACTGCCGTTGATACCGGCTACTGCCTCATGACTGAGAATAAAATCTCCCAGACTACGGGCGGCGCAGTCATCGGCGCAGTCAGTAGCATTAGCTGATTCCGTAATAATAGAAAGCCTAGGATCTCTGAGATTAAATTTCAGCACATGAACGGTGTAAGGGGTAGCGCCGAGATTCACCGTAATCGTTTCTCTTTGGATAGTATCACCCCAGGCAACTGGTTCGTCTTTTAAGGTGTCAACCGGTATCAGCGATAAGTCTTTATTAGAAATACCAAGACTGAGAAAGCGCATGATCTGATAGGCAGCTTCCCCGTCAGGCAGATAGTAGCGTTTATTATCATCTGGGCGCAGATACCACGCTTCACCATTCTTTTGAACTTGTAGTAAAATCCTGCCGGATAAATTTTTGATTAATTCTTGGTCAATGATTCGTTCGCCGGCACCAGTCGGTAAGGTATTTTGGAGTACCTCTTGTTTATCAGCTTGTCCATCGGTATCGCTGTCTGTTTTTTCGAAATTACTACCCAAGCCTGTTTCCAGCTGATCAGACAGACCGTCACCATCAGTATCTGTCCCAACAGGAAAACGTTCTTCAATGCCGACAGGAATTTTTTCCAGATCAGCATCGCTAATGCCCAGGCCAAAGGCGCGTAACATCTCATACGCCATAGCGCCATCTTTCATATAGTAGCGCTGTCCTGAAACAGGACCCACATACCAGGCCTCGCCATGGTTTTCTACTTGCAATAAAATTCTACCTTTGAGGTGATCCGCTAGAACTGTTCCTGGCGCGACCAAAAAGCTGAATAAACCCAACAGTATTAGTAAGCGTTTCATCATGGTTAGCCGATATCCATATCCTTGGCTATGTGCGGGTTGGCAATATCCTCCTGCTCGGGCGTAATTTCTTGCGAAGCTTTTGGTTTGGGAGTGTTTATCTTCGGTTCCGAGCCCGTTGTTCTATATTTTTCCATAATAGCGGCGCGACGATCTTCACGTGAAGCCAGACTTGTTAGACGGTTAATAGGTAGATGTTTTTTGGGTTCATCATCTGGTTTCTTTTTTTCTGCCTCAGCAATTCTTTTATCCAAATTTTCTTCCTTTTCTTTGTCATCTACTTCTTTTTTCTCCTCCTCTTCCTCCTCAACTTTTTGTTTTTTCTGTAGTTCATCAATTTGATCCAATAAGCGCCGCCCATAGTTTCTACCAGAGCTCAAGGTATCCATTTCTTTAAAACCAGTCACACCGTGCTGACGCATGGTATTGATTATCTTCTCGGTTGTATGCCAATCGCTCATACCGGCTTTCTTGGGATCGTCATCAATCAGATAGTGATGGATCTGGGCTTCGTTATATCCCATTTTGCGTAGCACATCACCGGCCTGATCGATGAAGGTACGGGCTGACTTTGATCGGCGGGCTGTTTCCAGACGCTCTTCATGACTGCCGAGGAGTGAGTCAGGGATCTTGGCATCGCCGGATTTGCTGGCTTCTAATCCGCCGGAACCAAGGAGCTGCTTGCGATCTACTTCTTTGCCTTTGATAGCAGATAAGATTTGACTAAATTTTATTTCATTTTTTGGCATACGATTAGATTATTTGTAACACATTCTAGAAAATTACTGAAGTAAAAAAAGGACGCCAATGTTTGACGTCCCAGGGTTAGGGTAGCTAACCCTTTTGGATGGTGACGCAGTTAGGCGCCGGTCGGATTGGGGGGTCACATGAACCCATTTCATGATAATCCTATATTTATATAGTGTCAATTTTAAAAAGGATAGGAAATTCTTTTTCTATATCTACTAGTTTGTTATAAAAGTTGGAGCGGGATATCCTTCGGCTCATCCCTCGCTATACTTGGGATTCGCTCAGGGCAAGCTGGAGCGGGCGATCCCGCCTCGGCGGGACGACATTTTGCTTGCCCGTCCTCCGCAGTAGCAGATGGAGCGAGTAACGGGAATCGAACCCGTGTCTCAACCTTGGGAAGGTCATATAATAACCATTATACGATACTCGCCGACAACTGCTACGGAGGATGGAGGAAGCACACGTACTACCCCTGTACTAATCCCGCCTATGCCCGCAGTATAGCAATACATTCAAATAAAAAAAGACCTGTTAAGGTTTTTGGGTATGTGAAAAGCTCGCCGAATGGTTTGCTGTTGATGATGGGGGTAGAAATGACAGCAAATGTCGTGCGAGCTTGGGTGTCCAGATTGCCTGGACGATATACGAAGTGCGATGTTATCGCGGGAAAAAGAGAGGTACGATAAGCTTCGCAAGCATGGGAAGGAACGGGGAGTAGGAAGAATTACATAGTTATAATAACGTAGATTTGAAAACTGCGCAAGTCTGTATAGTTAGCAGAAAATTAGTAGCTAGGAGTTAGAAGATAGAAATTAGGGTTGGAAAAAACCGGAGTTATCCACAGAAACTAAAAAACTCCAATAGTAGGAGTTTAGTAATTCGCGTAGTTGCAGAAGTTTAAATATTATCTAAATGAAACCATTCTGTTGAGAGGATCCCGCATTAACCATGGAGCGGGTAAACGGAATCGAACCGTCATCCTTAGCTTGGAAGGCTAATATAATAACCATTATACGATACCCGCACCTTGGTAAATGAAGGATCTCATCGTTTCAGGATCCCATTGATTAAAATTTTAAAGTATTGTGCGGGAGAAGGCTAATATAATAACCACCCGCCTCGACTCGCGTTCGTTCATCGACGCGTGGCGGGTTATACGATACCCGCAGAATTAGTTTGTAGTTGGTAGTGAGCAGTTTGTAGTCCCATCGAAGATGTTTGCTACTCACTACCAACTACTCACTACTGACTATGTTAAGGTTTCCACTGAAACTGTTTCATATCCACCCACCACAGATTTTCTTTTTTGATGACTTTGATCCCTTCTTTTTTCAAAAGTGCCGCTTGATAATCTGCAGTATGCGTCTCGCAGGTGGTAGTGATGAATCCTTTGCTGTTGATCACGCGATGCCAGGGGAGGTCTGGGGCATCATCCATGGTGTGCAGTGACCAGCCAACCACTCGTGCCGCACGAGGTGAGGAGATCATGGCGGCCAGCTGACCATAGGAGGCAACTTTGCCGCGAGGAATTCTTTTCGTCAATTTATAAACGTGCTGATAGAAATTCATAATAGTGGTCGGGGATGCGGGGCTCGAACCCACGGCCTCCTGCTCCCAAAGCAGGCGCGCTACCAACTGCGCCAATCCCCGATATTTTTTATAATACTCTTCTGGTGCCGAGGGGCAGAGTTGAACTGCCGACGCAAGGATTTTCAGTCCTTCGCTCTACCGCTGAGCTACCTCGGCCGGCCACAAGATTATTATAAATGAAAATGCTGTATCTGTATTAAAACTATCAACCACTGGTGGGCGCGGATGGACTCGAACCATCGACCTCGTCATTATCAGTGACGCGCTCTAACCACCTGAGCTACGCGCCCTTCATATACCTACATCGCCAGAGGCTCCAATTACAATTAAAGACCTTACAAATGTTAAGGATACGGGCTTGATACTAACAGATTAGAATAGTTTTGACAAGGTTTGAGGAGGGGCAGAAAAACTGAAAAAAGCCTTTGATTATCGCTCAATATCTTAGCTTTTATCCGGATTTAATTATTAACGAAGTCACTA
>CAYHYG010000010.1:28398-29559 GCA_964360835.1 uncultured Gammaproteobacteria bacterium | reverse complement strand
TTTGACCAGTAATTTTTCTAGTTGCTTGTCGGCGGTGATTACCTTGTCGGCCAACATTTGACGGTAAGCGGAGATGAGGGTAGATTTTGGGAGCGGCATTTGGTCCGACTGATTATACAGCCGCCGCAAAGCGGCCTGCATTTCTGAGGCAGTCTGCGGCTTGGTTTCAATCAGAGAGGAAATAATTTTTGTGGCAAAATTCATGAATCGTTTGGGTAAAGTCAGACTATTAAATCAGGAGTCATATCAAGTGGCTGCTGTAGCTTTTGATAAAAGTCGTCAGTCTCTGTGGCCAGAAGTCAAAGCTCTTTTGGCTGATATACCGACTGGTGCCAAGGTTCTGGACCTCGGCTGTGGTAACGGCAGAGTACTAAATGGCTTAGCGACAGTCAATATTGAGTATACCGGCATCGATATGAACGCTGATTTACTAACCAAAGCACGTTTGATCTATCCTCAGCATACCTTTATTCAGGCTGACCTGCCAGACTATGATCTGGGTCAGGAGCAATATGATTTTGTTTCGTCTATTGCCTTCCTGCATCATCTGGTTAGCCCAGCCGAAAGGTTAGAAATGTTGAAACGGATTCAGGCTGCTCTTAAGCCTGACGGTCAATTGTTGCTGACTGTCTGGAATCTCTGGCAGTGGCGTTATTTCTCTACCTTTTGGCATCAGTGGCATCTGAAATCAAGCTGGAATGATTGTTTTATCCGTTGGAATTATGATTTACGCCAGCCGGTCTGGCGTTATTATCATGCTTTTACCTACAGCGAATTATCATCTCTAACTAAGCTTTCCGGGCTGAAGATTATATCCCTGACCAGACAGAGACATAACTATATTTTGCGCGCATACAAATCATAGCGTCGACAGCGTTGATTTGCTATACTTATGTCAATTATGAGACAAGGTTTTTTTACGTTTTTCTTATTTGTTGCCGTATTTTTATTTTTACAATCGTCAGATGCCAGAGCAGCCGAGCGTCTGGTAGGTAATCAGTATTATATTTCGGCTCAGGGTGTGACCATAGATTCTGATATCGATGGAGACATTTATGTTGTTGCTCCTTTCGTTACCATCAATGCCAATGTGAGAGGTGACGTTTTAATCATGTCTGGTCGCGCCACTATCAAAGGACTGATTGAAGGGGATCTACGGGC
>CAYHYG010000010.1:0-28388 GCA_964360835.1 uncultured Gammaproteobacteria bacterium | reverse complement strand
TGGCTCAGAATATTGAAATGCAGGGAGAGATTAACGGTAACGTGACCACAGTGGGCCAGGTAGTTTATCTGCGTGATACCGGATTGGTACGTGGCACGATTTCTGGGATGGCTACCAAGATGCATATCATTGGCCCGATAGAACACAGCCTAGAAGGTAGATATCATAATCTCTTAATTGCGTCTGATATCGGCGGTGATGTGCGTGTCTCTGTTAGTAATCGTTTTAGCAGAGCTTTGATCATCTTAGCCACGGCGCGTCTCGGCGGAGAGCTTGATTATCGCGCTGACCGAGAAGCTGATATCCAGCCAGGTGCCAAGATTGCCGGCCGACAACAATGGACACTGCTTCATTCATACGGCGGCCAGGAATTGCTATACCAATGGCAGGAACCAACGTGGTGGCTGGTAAGATTTTCTTTCCTCCTAAGTCTTTGGCTATTTGGCCTCTTGATGTTGAAGATTAGCCGTCGCTTTGTCTGGTCGATCATTGAAAGGATGAGACTGCAGTCCAAAGCCTCGATCTGGCAAGGTTTAATCTTAGTAGTTTTGGGTTTTCTGGTTCTCATAGCGTTAACTCTGAGTCTCGTTGGCTTACCGCTAGCTATTACTGGTCTTGGTTTATATATTTTTCTTTTGGGTTCCGGAGCTATCTGGTCGTCTCTCTATCTCGGCACCTTGGTCAAAGGTTGGGTTTTACGTCAGGCCAATATTTCAGACGCCACGATTTTATTTATCGGTGCCGTCATTTACACCATTCTTTTATCATGGCCGTATGTTGGCTTTTATGTTGCGTTTATTTCCCTTATTTTTTCCTGCGGCGCTTGGTGGTTGGCTTTCAAACTTCAGATGAAACGTTAGTTTGTCATAGTAATGACTATTCCTGCTGGTATAACGTGCAGATATGATATACGCGGTATTGCCGATCAGGCAATAACGCCTGATTTTGCTTATCGCTTGGGACGAAGCTATATTCTTTGGTTGCAGCAGAATGGTGCCACTTCATTTCGCATCGTCATTGGCCGCGATGCCCGTGTCAGTTCAGCTAGTCTGCAAGCAGAACTCAGCCGCGGCTTGCGTGATCAAGGCGCAGAAGTTATCGATGTCGGTTTGGTATCGACGCCGACATTTTATTTTGCTGTAGCTTATTATGGCTACGATGGCGGCATCATGGTTTCAGCCTCGCATAATCCGCCGGAGTATAACGGTTTCAAAATCGTTAAACAGAAAGCTTTATCGGTGAGCTCAGATTCAGGGTTACTAGATATTTTGAAATTGATGGACCAGAAGTCATATCCTGAAACTTCAGTTGGTATTAGTCGGCAACAGTTGGGAGTGGTCAAAGACGAAGTCAAAGATCAGATAGCCGGTCTGCCGTTGCATCAGATGAAGCCCTACAAAGTGGTGGCTGACACAGCCAACGGTATGGGCGCTCTGTATTTGACCGAGCTTTTTAATTATCTTCCGTGCACATTGATCAAAATGTTTTGGGATCTGGACGGACGTTTCCCCAATCACGGCGCCGATCCGTTGAAAGCGGAGAATATGGTAGCTTTACAGAAGAAAATTTTGGAGGAAAAGGCCGACATCGGTATCGCGACCGATGGTGACGGTGACAGGATATTCTTTGTCGATAATGAAGGTCAGATTATCGATCCTAGTATTATACGTGGTGTTCTGGCTAAGATTTTTCTGGAGGACAATCCTGGCGCCAAGATCGCTTATGATATTCGCCCCGGTCAGATTACGGCTGATATGATTGCTGAATATGGTGGTCAACCAGTGATTACCCGTGTCGGACATTCATTGATCAAGGAACAGAGTCTCAGAGAAGGCGTGGTTTTCGCCGGCGAATCCTCCGGCCACTACTTTACCCAACGTGATTATGGTTTTTTTGAGGTGCCTGTGATAGTGACGGCGCGTTTACTCCTTGAATTATCACACAGCGGTCAGACTCTGGCTGAGTATATGAAGCCACTACGAAAATATTTTCATTCGGGTGAGATTAATTCTAAGGTCCAGGATCCGCAGGCGGTTTTGCAGAAATTACAGCAGAAATATGTTGACGGTACTGCCAATCACCTTGATGGTTTATCGGTGGAATATCCTGACTGGTGGTTTAATGTGCGTCAGTCGGCCAATGAACCGTTGATTCGTTTGAATCTTGAGGCCCGCAATGAAGAGGTGATGCGCGCCAAGACTGATGAAGTACTGACTATCATTCGTTCATCATGATCGGCGTTTTTGATTCTGGCGTCGGGGGACTGACAGTTCTCAAATCATTTCTGCAAGCATTACCGCAGTATGATTATTTATATTTAGGAGACAATGCACGGGCGCCCTATGGCGACAAAGATCAGGAGACTATCTATCATTCGACCAAACAATGCGTGGCTTGGCTAATCGGTCAGGGTTGCAGTTTGATAATCCTGGCTTGTAACACCGCATCAGCCGATGCTCTGCGTCATTTGCAAGCTGACCATCTAGGACAACCGGTTAGAATCTTGGGCGTGACCATTCCATTAGCCAAAGCAGCGGCTAGACAAGCTAGAGGCAGAGTAGGAGTCTTAGCCACCCGTAGTACCGTAGCTTCCGGCAGTTATCCTCGTGAAGTTCACAAGATTAATCCTGCTCTGACCGTCGTTCAAGTCGCGGCGCCACTCCTCGTGCCTCTAATTGAGGAGAATATGGAGCGTAAGCCGCTGACTCAACGGGTGATCAAAGGGTATGTACGTCAGCTGACCTCGCAACGAGTGGAGGACATTATTCTCGGCTGTACTCACTATGAATTTATCCGAGAACGTATCCAGCGATATGCCGGTAGCAAGATAAAAGTTCTGGATTCTGGTACAATTATCGCTGACAGTCTGGTCGATTATCTCAGTCGGCATCTAGAAATCCGGGAGCAATTGACTACTGACAGACAACGGCGTTATGTCACCACGGGGGACGCAGGTCGTTTCGAAAAATCGGCTGTTAAATTTTTGGGACAATTAATCAAAGCAGAAAAAATTGAATTATGAAGAAAGCGGTAATTACCTTTTTTGAGACACCTGACTGGCAGGCTAGTTATATTAGAAAGAAACTGAAGAATACATCGGTTAAATTTTTCCCCGATACACTGGATGCCTCTGGCTTGAAGCTAGCCAAGAACACCGAAATCTTAGGCATATTTATCGGTAGTAAAATTGATAATAAAACGCTGAGTGCCTTGCCGAAGTTACAGCTGATCGTCACTATGTCCACTGGCTATGACCATATCGACCTCAAAGCCTGTCACAAGCGAGGAGTGTCGGTCACCAATGTGCCTTTCTACGGCGAGAATACGGTGGCTGAGCATACGTTGGCTTTGATCCTGTCCATCTCGCGTAGGATTCACCAGTCTTATCAACGTACCAGTCGGGGTATATTTTCTTTCGAAGATTTACGCGGTTTTGACCTCAAGGGCAAAATTTTGGGGGTCATCGGGACCGGTCATATTGGCCGTCATGTCATCCGCATGGCTCAGGGCTTTGAAATGAATATCATTGCCTACGATGCTTACCCTGACAAGGTATGGGCCAAAAAAAATGCCGCGGAGTATCTCCCTCTCAATTCTTTATTACGCCGAGCCGACATTATTACCCTGCACGCGCCTTATAATCCCAAGACGCATCACCTGTTGAATGAGAAGAATATGCGGTTGATAAAAAAAGGCGGCATTATCATCAATACTTCTCGTGGTGCCCTGATCGATACTGCTGCTATGGTCAAAGCTTTGCAGGACGGTCGTCTAGGGGCACTGGGTTTGGATGTTCTGGAGGGCGAACAGCAGATCAAAGAAGAAGCAGAATTATTATCAGGCATCCATAGTATGCAAGATCTGAAAATTAATATGGAGAATCATATTTTGATGCACTCAGATAAAGTTATATTAACTCCACATAATGCTTTCAATAGTGATGAGGCTATTCAGCGCATTCTCGATACCACGATTCTCAATATTAAACAGTTTACTGCCAAGCAGAAATTGGAGAATCAGGTGAAATAAAAACATCGCCCCGTGTCTCTGCCGGGCAGAGACACGTAGAGACGCACCATGGTGCGTCTCTACGATCGCGTGATACGCGATGGGGCTCTTTTTAAACCTCAATTATGACTGGAAGCACCATTGGTCGACGATGAGTCTTGGTATAGATGAATTGTCCCAAGTCGTTACGGACTTTTTCTTTGACGTATTCATCAGTCGCCGGGGTAGAGGGATCACTGCTATTGATAATGTCTTTGACTTTACCACGAATCAGCTCCACCAGTTGTTTCTGCTCACGCATATAGATGAAGCCACGGGAGATGATATCTGGCGATTGCACTAGGCGACCAGTTTTGGCGGCGATGGTAGCGATGATGACTATCATGCCGTCCTCCGACATCATCTGGCGGTCACGAAGTACGACTTGAGAAACATCACCGACGCCCAGGCCATCAACGAAGACATAGTCGGCTGGGATTTTCTTGTTGGTCAGATGACCTCCGGTTTTGGTGAATTCCATGATCTGACCATTATCAGCTACAAAGATATTTTTTTCCGGAATGCCGTTGGCTTTGGCCACTTTACCGTGAATCTTCAAGAAGGAATGATTACCGTAGATAGGAATATGGTATTTTGGTTTGACCATGTGGATCAGATCAGCCAGATCTTCCTGGCGCGCATGACCTCCGGCGTGGACATCCATCATTTGATAATGAATGACTTCCGCGCCTTGTCGATAGATAACGTCTTTCAATCGTTGGACTGAACGTTCATTACCGGGGATGACAGAGGAAGAAAAAACGACCGTGTCACCCTTTTCTAGCCGTAAGCTTCGGTGCTCGCGAGTAGCGATGCGCATTAGTACGGCTTGGTCTTCACCTTGAGCTCCAGTGCAGATGATAATGATGCGGTTGTCAGAAAATTGTTTCATATCCTTGAGCTGGATGATAGTACCTTTCTTGACGTGCATATAACCAAGAGCTTGGGCTAGCTCCATGTTGCGTTTCATGCTGTACCCTTCGATGATCACCTTCTTGTTCAAGCGTTCGGCTGACCAGATAATTTGTTGGATACGATTCAATAGAGAAGCGAAGGTACCGAGAATGATACGGCCAGGAGCATTTTTGAGAATTTCATCAATGTTGCCTTGAATGTCACCTTCAGTTAGTTGACGACCAGCCTGAGGTGCATTGGTACTATCCGCCATCAGAGCTAGGACACCGCGTTTGCCCCAAGCTTTGACTTTCTCGATTTCAGCTGGCAGATCACCAGAAGCTTTAGGGTCAAGTTTAAAGTCCCCAGTGTGTAGGATAGTTCCTAAGGGTGTGGTGATAGCCACGCCGACGGCGGCAGGGATATTGTGACTGACACCAAAGAATGATAGACGGAATTTACCTAACTGCAAGACGCTATCGCGTTCAATAGATTGCAGCTTTAGCGGTGCTGTTTTGAAGTCTTCCTGACGATTGGTAATGATACCGAGAGTCAGAGGCGTGCCATAGATCGTCGGATTGCCCAGACGGGGAATCAAATGAGGGATAGCGCCGATATGGTCATAATGACCGTGAGTAATGACGACACCACGAATATTATGTTCTTTGCCTTTGAGGCCTTCTATATTCGGGATAATGTAGTCAATGCCCGGCATGTCTTCTTCTGGCCACTGCAGACCCATATCAATGATAACGATGTCATCTTCGTATTCGAAGATAGACATATTGCGGCCGACTTCCTCATTACCTCCTAGAGGAATGATAGTTAGTTTGCCTTTTTCGCCATGACGCCGTGTCGGCGCTACAGAGCGTGGTTGTGTTTGCGACTTAGTGCGTTGTTTGCGGTGATCTTGTGATCGCCCACTTTGATCACGTCTGGTCACGTTTGACGTGGCGACATGATGACGCGGTTGCGCTGTGCGTGTGTTCATATATTTTATTATTTAGACCAGGATCGGGCGGTTTTGATATACCAATTTCTGATATTGGCAAACCGTTCGGCCGGTATATTCATACGTGTTAATGTTTCTAGACCCTTGACCTTATTGCTCACGGGGTAGCTGTAGGTCGGGTTATAGAGGAAGACAGCAAATACTTCTTCCTGTAATTTATTTTGAAATTGTGTCAGAAATTCCGCTCGTTGTTCTTCGTTGGTGGCAGCGCGGGCTTTTTCCAGAGCGCTATCAATATCACGATTCGCCATAACGCTCAAATTTAATCCCGGGTGTCTATTTTGGGTGGAATGCCAAAAGAGATAATGATCTTGCCCGGAGTTGACGATCTGACCAAAGACCAAGACCTGATAATTTCGCGGCTGGATATAATCATTCCTGATCACCGAGCGATCGACTAGATCTTCCTGGACTTGAACGCCGATATTCTCCCATGCCGTTTTCAAAAGATTTGCTGTTGCCCGCTGTTCCGGCTGATTGACAGCTGTCAGTTTAATCACCAACGCTTGATCTTGCTTGTTTACTCGCCACGGAGTGCTGGTGCTAGTCGTCCAGCCGGCTTTGTCCAAAAGCTTCGCAGCTTCTTCCTGATTGACGCCGGGAATATCCTTGCTCTGATAACCGATCATACCGGGCAGCACGGGACTGACGATAGCTGTGCCCTCACCGCTGATAGCTAGGTTGAGAATGGCCTGACGGTCGACTACCATAGATAAAGCCTGACGCACGTTTTTATCTTTCAGTACGGCATTAGTTTCAGGGTTAAAAAATATAGCGGTGTACTGGGGTAAACTGATATTATGGATGCCAATATTTTTACCTACGCCGCGGTCGCGATCGTCTTTTGGTAATAAACTGATAGCGTCCACATTTTGATTACGTAGGGCTTCCACAGCTGTACCGAAATCAGGATAGAACTTGAAAATTATTTCATTAATATAAGGGCGGCGTTCATAAAAAGACTTATTGGCTTCTAGGGAGTAGCTACGGATACTGCCGCTGGCGCTGTCTTTGGTTAACGATTTGAAGCGAAACGGTCCGCTACCGACCGGCTTGGTCATGGCTTCGGCCAAGTGAGCGCTCGTCGGAGGTATAGCATACCAGATATGGCGCGGCAGAATACCGACTGTCAATGTATCCAAGAAATTAGGATACGGTTTATCAAGATTGAAGCGAATTTGTGTTTCGCTGATAACTTCGGCTTGAACACCGTTGAAGCTAAGGCGAAGAGGACTTTTGAAATCAGGATTCTGAATACTGTTGATGGTGAATTCTACGTCCGAGGCCGTCAGTGGCTGTCCGTCATGCCAGAGAACTCCCTCACGCAGATCGAAAGTGTAGGTTTTTTGATCTTCACTGACGAGATAGCTCTTGGCCATGTCTGGCACCAGAAGACCTTGTTCGTCTACGCGGATCAAACCAGAAAAAAGTAAAGCAGTCAGGTCACGATCGACGTCATTGGCAGGCGCTAGGAGAGGATTTATGAAGCGTGCGTTGCCGACCAGACCTTCCGTATAGGTGCCGCCATATGCCGGTTTGACGGTGGTGTTTCTGGTGTAAAAATTTAGGCCCAGACCGACGATAGCCAACAAGAATATTGTCGAGGCAACGAGTATACGTTTTTTTTCATCAGAATCCAAAACACTGCCAACGTATTTAAGTTGTTGTAGGCGAGGCCAGCGTCTCGGATTGAGGTCAGTGATAACTTTGAGATCCAGATTTTGCTGTAGATTGGATTTTTGTTTTGGCCTAAGTAGGGCAGACAGACGATGAGTCAAAGTCAGAAGACGACTCTTCATCGTGGCCCAGAGGCGCACCAGAAGCGAGAGGATACAAGTGATTTAATAATTAAGTGAGGAAGAGACTGGCGGCAGTGGAGAGCATAAATAGGACAACCAAAGTAATGGTGGCCCGAAATAAAATTTTCTCAGCACCACGACGGGTACGATAGACACCGCTATCACCGCCAAAAACTCCTCCAACTCCGGAGGATTGATTTTGTATCAAGATAGCTCCGACTAGGAGCACTGAAATAGCAATTTGTACTGAGTAAAGAATAGTCTGCATAAACGATTCTTTTGTAGGATACCAGCTTTATCTCTGATTGTCAATTTATAGTCAGAATAGACAGACAATAGGCAAAAATGATATTACTATCTGCAGACAGCGTTCGTATCGGTTTTCCGAGGGCGCCTGAGCTCTTTATCATAGAAATATATACACCAACAGGGTTAACTGTTGACCAATGGAGGGCTATATGGTAAAGCGAGATTCTACCGTTAATAATTGGTTGGTCGTAGCACTGATATTTTTGGCCGTGATTGCTGCGAATGTCTGCGCAGCGGCCAAAAGCCTATGGCCTTTTCGCAAGGCCTTTCACGAGGATGATCCCTGGATCGGTTAGGTTCGTGATCACTGCACGTTGTTGGCGGCATATAGTCGTCATAATTTTATCCAAGGAGGTCTCATGAGTGCTTCAACAGATGGTACTGACGACCCTGCGACCGGAAGCAGTAAAATGTCGTTCGGAGACTCAGTATTTGCGGCCTGTTTCATCTTCTTGTTAGTCTCTTTTGTCTGGTGGTTTTTGACGGAGGGATTCAACGACTGGATGATGTGGTTGGATGGAGGCTACTGAAAAGTCTCGAAAGAACACAGCCCCCAGTGAATTGTCGGGGGCCGTTAAATTTGTATCGAATTGTCATTGCGAGCCCTGCTGCAGGGCGAAGCAATCTGGTTCTTACTATCAATCCGCTGTAATATGAAGAATCAGATTGCTTCGTCGTCAAACTCCTCGCAATGACAATACTGTTATTTATTTTGTCCATAGGACTTCCTGTGCCTTTGTCGATAAAAACTAATACCAAACCGATGCGTCTCATTCCGTATCGCCTGTACTAGCAGCGAGGCAGGATGACTCTTAGGTAATTTTAAGCTTCCTTTCTTACCAGGGATAAATATTTCTTCTTCACGTTTGGCTAAGGCGATGACTTTATCCTTCCATTCGGGTTTAATGACTTTCATGACTGAGCTGAGCTGACCTTTACCACCGTCAATAATTATCAGATTCGGCTCGCCCCATGCAGGATGATTCTGTCGACGAGTTAGGACTTCTTTCAAAGAAGCAAAATCATTCGGCCCCTCGACGGTTTTTATTTTAAACTTCTTATAAGCGGAAGGTTTCTTTTTGCCGCCTTCAAAGACCACCATGGCAGCCACCGAAAAATTACCTTGAATATTGGAAATGTCATAACACTCGATGCGGTAAGGCAGATCGGGCAGATTGAGCACCTCCTGTAATTGGTAGAGAGCGACAGGAATCTCTGCTTGCTGTTTCAGCCGTTGATAATAACTGAAAGCATTAGCCTGGGCCAGATCCAATAATTTTCGCTTATTGCCTTTACTGGCTGTCGTCAGTTTGCTGGGGCTGACGATCTGTGACCAAAGCCTCAACGGTTTATCGGGAATGATGATCTCTTTGGGGTGGTCAGTAGTTGGCTGATAATGTTGGGCTAGTATAGTTTCCCACAGTTCTGGCATAGTTTGGTCAAATGGCCGGTCGAGTAAGTAATTATATTTATCTAGAACCTGACCTTGGCGTACTTGCAAAATAGTAAAAACGATTTGTTGACCAATTGGTACGAGGGCCAAGACATCTTGATCAGTATCTTTGGTAGCGACGATATGCTGGGATTGACTTAGATGTTTCCAAGCTTTGAGACGGTCACGCAGACGTGCGGCTAGTTCATAATTTTGATCTTTTGAGGCTTGGCGCATGTGCGTCTCCAATAATTTTGGTAGATCGGTGGTGCGGCCGCGTAGAATGTGCTCTGCCTGTTTGATCAGTTTCAAGTATTCATCAGTAGTGACGAGTTTCTCGCAGGGACCCTGACAACGTCCTAGAGTATATTGGAAGCAAACTTTACCATTGGGTAATTTTGATAGATCTCGTTTGCAGGTACGGATGGGTAAGATCCTATGCAGATGACGGACAATATTTTTGGCGGCGAAACTGGAAGTGTACGGGCCGAAATATTTGCCTTTAATTTTTTTACGGCCATGCACGGTGGCTAAGCGGGGGAACGGTTCGTCGGTAATGACGATATACGTCCAATTTTTATCATCACGCAAGACAATATTAAAATGAGGAATGTGCTTTTTGATTAGACCAGCTTCCAGTAGTAAGGCTTCAGTCTCATTAGTAACGACGGTGTAATCAATGTCAGCGATTTGTCTGACCATCTCTTGTTTGGCTGGGGAGAGGTCCGTGCTATCTTTGAAATAAGAAGAAACCCGGTTGCGTAGATGTTTAGCTTTGCCAATGTAAATAATTTCCTTCTGTTGGTTGTAGAAAAAATAGACACCGGCGGTAGTGGGGATTTGCTGGAAGTTAGGACGCATAGCTTTTATACTAGCCTACAACTATTTTTTTGTCATTCAGCTTGTCATTGCGAACCCTGTACCCAGGGTGAAGCAATCTTTTATTATAATTAGAGATTGCTTCGCTCGCTTGATGCTGAGCTCGCAATGACAATAAAAAAAATGGAGCCCGGCTTGCCTTCTGGGCTCCCTCGATTGGGTTGGCAATCGAGCCTTACTTGTTGGCGGGTTATCCGCCGTTGTCTTCCGCTCCTTTGTAGAAGATAATCACCTCCTTGAGATTACTGCGCGTCTTCGCCCTTGTGACCCGTGAGCATCAGTTCTTCGATGACCATGAGGTCATAGATCGAATGACTGACTTCACTGCCGGCTCCTTTGTGGTAGACGTCCGAATCGGTTCCCTTCAAGATTATCACCTCCTTTAGACAGTTTCTTTGGTGGGATGGAAGACTCGTTTTTCGATCTGAGAGGCGCGGTAGCGCATGGCTGCGACAAAGCACCATAGCCCCAACAGAATCAGGAAAGCGACAATGAGCTGTCTGCGGATACTCCGCTGTCCTGTGGCTGACAGACGATCACCTCCTTCAGACTCAATCTTCAGCCTTAAGCACAACAGTTTCTTTCAAGCTTTACCTCCCTTCTTCAGTATGACGTATGGTTGGCGGGCTTGTCCGTTAAAAATACATTCACCTAGATGGTGATTTCAATAGTAAGTATAGCACTAATTTAAATGAGGGCCACGACTCCGGTCGTGGCCCTCAGCTTCGATCCTTACCCCTAGGGCAAGGCATCCGGGCGGATGGGCGATTTACTTCTACTTTGCCGCCTTCGTCTCCTTCTGCTGGGCCGCCTGCATCGCTCGATGCCGGTGTCTCATCATATTCGACTCACCTCCCTTCCTTCTGTTGAAGGTTTTTTTGGCCTGTGGGCCTTGGAGTGTGTTGACGGGGATAAACTTCCACGGATGTACAATAAAAAAAGTATAGCATTGTCTCGGAGAAGATCAAATTTTATTAAAATAGGGACGTAGTATAACCTCGCAATAAGACAGTCTGATTTTTAATTTAAAAAAACGGCCCCAACGATTAATCGGGGCCGCACGGCGTATGAAGTGGTGAGTTTGGAACTCACGCATGGGTACTTGCAAAGTCCCAATCCCTTCATAGGCCTTCCGCCGGCGACTACTTCTGATTCACCATCTGGCGATTCATAAAGGTCGTTTCTCCTTGCCCAAAAGACAGAGAGTGCCGATTGTCCGGAGCAGATGTCCCGGTGCGGACGCATGTGCGATGGTGCACCATCGCGGAACTGAAAATTAGTATAGCAGGAAATTTTGGCTAGTAAAATAACTATTGCTGATTGTCCGGCGTCGGATTTTCTGCTATACTACTCATACAGTTGAACGAGACATCCACAAGGAGACGTCTCATATGAACAATGGAAAACAGGGAAGTGCGCAATCTTCTCTGTTTTTTCGTTTGAATCGCGTCACAGCCGTCCCAATGAGTTGTGGAGAACGTTATTTGAAAATTTACCTTCCGTTTGTCATTGCGAGGAGTTAGACGACGAAGCAATCTGATTTTTCGTATTAGCCACGGTTAAATATTAAGAACTAGATTGCTTCACCGCGTCAGACGCGGTTCGCAATGACAAGTCGAGTGTAGTTTTGCGAGCAGGAAGCTCCTTATCAGTTTATTCGTCACCGGGCCCATGTGTGTCGATTGAGCTGACAGGTTGATGCATCCCTGCTCGCAGGACTAGAGAGACGCTCTATTATCCTGCAAGGATTTTTCCGAAAGGAGGCTCGTATGACGAGTTGCAGGTTGTTCTTTTCACTGATGCTGATTTTTGTCATCGGCATCACGGCGCTGGTCGGTTGCAACGGCGACCAGCAGTCTATCACCGCACCGGAGCACAGCAGTGGCCGTGAAATTGCCGAGGGGCAGCTGCAGCCACAAGCAACCGCCGCCAACATTCAGTGGTGGCGCAACCGGACTCAGGCCGAACGTAACATGCTCATTCTGGAAAGAGCCTATCGTGATCTCAACCAGAATGTGGGTGTACAGTGCAAGCCGTGGGTCGATGATCGGGTGGTTCGGGATGCCTCTCGAACGGTTGTGGATATTCCAGCCACCTTGCCCGATGCATTCGGCTGGTATTATGGCTACTCACCGTATCTGCATAACGGTGGAGGTATACGTAATGTCCAGCCCGGCTGGATCGTGCAGATGCGGTATCGCTGGTCTAGCTATACTGGTCCGCATACCTTCATCATCAGCTGGAAAAGTTCTACTCATTTCGGTGTGATTGAGAGTAACGTCAAAGCCTCGAATACGGTAGGCGAACGCACGCTCTCATTCACCGAGTTTGAACAGAAAGCAGAACGGTACACCTGTTACTATGTGACCGGTGGTTGAATCAAAAGGGAGGAGATAGTCAAATGTCTATCTCCTCCCTAATAATACTAATATGAAAAGAATATCAATATTATTCGTAGGTTTATTTGGGGTTATACTAGTTGTTTATTTTCTAGGTTTTTGGGTTAGCACATCAGATGAAAGACTGATAAAAAAGGAACATGCGCCACTATTGCATGAAATGAAGCAAACCTTTGAGGATGTTATTGCAGATCCATCCTGTCCATATGGTATCAATAAGATGCCTTCGTATGGCTCAATACCTGAATGTGACAACGCTATGTCAATCTATGATGATAATCGTTTGATCACGCTTCATTCCGCCCGCGTGATGTATATTGATTATGATGTACCATCAGGGATACATCGAGATTATGTTGTTAGGATAATGGAGAATTTTTTTATTAAACATAGCTTTTTAAATGATAACGAAAATACTAGAATCGAATCAATTTGGTCAGATGAATATAAAAGGTATAAATATGTCTTTCGACGTGATAACTTAAGTTGCTATTGGTATTTTATAAGCCTGAATGAAAATGGATTATCTGACGTGAATCCGACCTCAGTTACGATTGGTTGTGGAACGCTGACAAAAGAAGACGAGCGGATATACGATGATTTCAGAAATATTGTGCAATCATATCAACCTGGCGATACGCCATATCAGTTAACCAGACTAGAAGGTAATTTTGGAAGTTTGTCAGTTGGGGCAGTTTCCAGCGTCTCCTTTTTGCTGAAAAAGGTAAACGGTATTTGGACTGCACCATTAGGTCCGAGTCAAGAATATCCAATGTGTGCCGAAGTCGAGCAATTAGATTTCCCGCGTAGTATCTATGATAACTGTATGTTGAAGGATTATTCGTTAAAATATAAATTATAAAAAACGATTGAAGCTTTTCGCCGGAAATTAAGTAAAGGAATTTGACAAAAACTTTAAATAGTATAATGTATCGACAGATTTGTTCCGTTCAATTTTAAGGTGGCTGGTAATCCCAGATAGCATTCGGTCCAATGACTGATGGTGGCGATTCCGTATCTGGCGGAGGAATCGAGCCCAAAAGGCAGTGTATTCCGAACCTTCGGAGGCCCATTAGCTCAGCTGGTTACCAGTCACCCCCTTTTTCGAGGATCGTCTTGCGACGGTCCTTTTCTCTTACCTTCGATTTTGATTTTTAACCTTTTGGCTTCCCTCCATACTTGACCCCTCGGAGTATTTTTTGTATAATGCCCGCTAGTTTTTGTCGCGTCAGACGCGACTTACCAGGTTATTTGTTCGTGCTGGTGGAAGTTAATCAATCATTTCACCTCAGATGTCAAAAAATATCGTCATCAAGGGCGCTCGCGTCCACAATTTAAAAAATATTTCGCTCGAAATCCCACGCGATAAATTTGTCGTCATCACCGGTCTATCCGGTTCAGGTAAATCTTCATTGGCGTTCGACACTATCTATGCTGAAGGTCAACGTCGCTACGTAGAATCATTGTCGGCTTATGCTCGACAATTTTTAGGTTTGATGGATAAGCCTGACGTCGACCAGATTGAAGGTCTATCGCCGGCTATTTCTATCGACCAGAAGTCATCCTCACGTAATCCGCGTTCGACAGTCGGCACCGTGACGGAAATTCACGATTATCTGCGCTTACTCTATGCCCGTATAGGTGTACCGCACTGTCCCAAATGCAATCGACCGGTCAAACGACAGACCCAACAGCAGATGATTGAGCAAATCGAGACCTGGGCCAAGTCCTCGCCAAAAGTGCATATCCTAGCTCCAGTGATCCGCGATCAGAAAGGCGAACATAAACGTCTGCTGGAACAGATGAAAGCTGGTGGCTATGTACGAGCACGGGTTAACGATGAGTCCATGACACTGGAAGAAGCGCTTGGATTAACGTTGGACAAGCAGAAAAAACATTCTATCGATATTGTTATCGATCGTCTAGAATTGGACGGCTCTGATGACAGTCGCAAGCGATTATCAGCTTCACTGGAAACAGCGCTAGGTCTGGCGCATGGTTCAGTCATTGTCGTTTTGCCAGAAAAAAAAGACGAGGAGCATATTTTAAGCGAAGCCTTTGCCTGTGCGTTCTGCGGCATCAACTTGCCACCGATAGAACCACGCAATTTTTCTTTCAATAGTCCGCATGGCGCTTGCTCAGAATGTACCGGTCTCGGCTCCAAGCTCGAGGTTGATCCGGAGCTGGTCATGCCCAACAAAAATTTGACTCTGGCCGAAGGTGCTATCCGACCATGGTCACGCACCGCCGCCAATCAGACTTGGTATATGCGCATGCTGGAGGCAGTAGCCAAGCGTCAGAAGTTCTCGATGGACACCAAGGTCAAAGACCTGACCAAGAAACAAGTTCGGGCTATTCTCTACGGTACTGGTGATGAAGTGTATAAGATGGAGCTGGCCGGCGAGAAATTTAGCGGTGACTTTACCTCTAGTTTTGAAGGCGTGGTCAATAATCTCGAGCGTCGCTATCGCGAGACTGACTCTGACTATATCCGCGGTGAGATCGAAGGTTACATGCGTATCTATGATTGTCCAGTTTGCACTGGTCAACGTTTGCGACCGGAAGCTCTGGCGGTGACCGTAGATGACAAAAATATCGCAGAGATCTCAGCTTTGACTATTGAAGGGGCACAGGAATTTTTCGCTCATCTGGATAAGAAATTATCAACCCGTGATCTGCAGATTGCCAAACAAATTTTGAAAGAGATCAACGCCCGCTTGAAATTTTTGCATAATGTTGGTCTGGATTATCTGACTCTCGGGCGCGGCGCCGCTACCTTGTCTGGAGGAGAGGCTCAACGTATCCGCCTAGCTACTCAGATCGGTTCGTCACTGGTTGGCGTGGTTTATATTTTGGACGAACCATCTATTGGTTTACACCAACGTGATAATGACAAATTGATCGATGCTCTGAAAGCACTGCGTGATCTAGGGAATACCGTCATTGTGGTTGAGCATGATCTCGATACTATTCTGGCGGCCGACCATGTGGTTGATATCGGACCAGGAGCGGGTAAACATGGAGGAGAGGTGGTAGCTGAGGGTACACCAGCGCAGATTGCCAAGGTAGCCAAGTCACTGACTGGCCAGTATCTCAGCGGCAAGCTGACTATCTCAGCGCCAAAGAAATATCGTAGTGGTAATGGTAAGTCGATTATCATTGAAGGAGCCAAGGAATTTAACTTGAAAGATATAGACGTCACGATTCCTTTGGGTAAATTTGTTTGTCTGACTGGAGTTTCCGGTTCCGGCAAATCGACTCTGATGATAGAAATTTTAAGCAAAGCTTTATCTCAGCATTTTTATCGCGCCAAAGATAAACCAGGTGAGCACAAATCAATCAAAGGCTTTGAACATTTAGATAAGGTGATCGACATTGATCAATCACCGATCGGCCGCACGCCGCGTTCTAATCCTTCTACTTATACCGGAGTCTTTACCTATATTCGTGATCTGTTTGCGGCTCTACCAGAGGCCAAGATTCGGGGGTACAAAGCCGGACGATTTAGCTTCAATGTAAAGGGTGGTCGTTGTGAAGCTTGTCAGGGAGATGGCTTTGTCAAAATTGAAATGAATTTTTTGCCCGATGTCTATGTCGAATGTGAAGAGTGTCATGGGCAGCGTTATAATCAGCAAGCGTTAGAGATTCACTACCGTGGCAAAAGTATTGCTGATGTGTTGAACATGACCGTCGAAGAAGCGTTACAATTTTTTAGCGCCATTCCTAACATTGCCAATAAGTTGAAAACCCTGAATGACGTCGGTCTGGGTTACATTCATCTTGGTCAATCGGCTACCACTTTATCTGGAGGTGAAGCGCAACGTATTAAGCTAGCCACAGAATTATCCAGACGGTCCACTGGCAAAACGTTATATCTATTGGATGAACCGACGACAGGATTGCACTTCGCTGACGTCAAACGCTTACTTCAAGTGTTGCAGAAGTTGGTGGATAAGGGGAATTCGGTTTTGGTGATTGAACACAATCTGGATGTCATCAAGTCAGCCGATTGGATTATTGACTTGGGACCGGAAGGCGGGGATAAAGGCGGTATGATCGTGGCTGAAGGCACACCAACCGAAATTAGCAAAAATAAAGTTTCCTATACTGGTAAGTATCTCAAACATTTACAGCGGACGATTCAGAAATAAATAAACACACCCCGCACCATGACGGTGAGGGGTGCTTTTGTTATCTATAGCACTCCGGCTACAAAGACGGCTTGCAGTCCGGCGCCGAAGGCTATCAAGACGAACATGTCTCCTTTCTGAAGCTCTCCTGCTTCGACTAGCTCTGACAGCCCGATAGCTGTTGAGGCTGAGCTGCAGTTACCGCGAGTACTGAAGTGGCGATAGAATTTGCCCTCTAGCGAGGGAATCTGACGGATCATTTTCTGTTCCGCCGTGTCCAGGAGCGAAGTGCTGGCCTGGTGACAGACAACCTTCTTGATCCCTTGTAGCGGGTCCGCATGTCTGAGTATGAATGTTACAGCCCGTGGCACTACGTATTTGCCGACCCATTTGACGACTTCAGGACCGTCCTGTTCGAAAGGACCTACGCGTAGGTTCGAACGTCCAGACGTAGCACCCCAGCGACGGTCCCATGTCGGTTGATAGGGAGGAGCTGTGAGATCCTGATGGATCTTGTCCCTGTTTTCGGGGTCATCGTGGGTTTCGATGGCGATCAAGCCAGGCTGTTGTTGCAACGACAGAATGACGGCAGCGGCGCCCGATCCCCAGAGGTTGGCGGCTTTGAAGTTGTTGCGTCCGCCCATGACATCGGCTCGCTCGGCTGCGACGCACAGGACGTGTTTGCAGACGTCAGCGCGGAGTAGGGCAGCGCCGTGCATCAGCATCAGAGCACCATCAGCGCAGCTGCCACTGAGATCACTGCAGCTGGTATTGCTCGAGAAGCCGGGTAGAGCATGGAGGATGCTGCTGGACAGCTTGGGGTAGATGCAATCCTTGGTGTTGCTGCTGACAATGATCGCTCCTAGGTCAGAAGCCTTCAGACGGCTGTTGGCCAGCGCTCTGTGAGCGGCCAAGATTGCCACCTCTTCAGTGTTGAGTGAGGAGATAACCCGAGTCTTGATGCCAGGTCTCTCGTTCTCCCAGGATTGAGCCACGGTGGTAACCTGATCACGATGTTCGCTAGGGATGAAAATCCCAGGGTGCTTGAAGAGCAGGGCCTGAGTGGGGAGGTCGAGCTGCATGATAAACTCAGTATTGTCGACAATGTGCATTCCTTCGTCGTCAGGCCGGGTATGACCCAGACCGCTGATAACCACACCTGGATCCTGATTGAATACCATATCGGGCACGACCGGCACTCCTTTCCGCGGTAAACCGCTGATATTAGTATAGTCAAGGTTCAAATCTGCTTGAGTATGCTCAATAGACAGTCATTAGTCAAGCGAGTATGATAGAGGCAGTTTATGACCGAATTAGATAAAAGCATCCTAAGCACTATTATCTATTTTGACCTTCTGGGTTATCCGTTGACCGTGACGGAAATTTGGCGGTGGCTCTGGAAGCCGGGGAGACTAGTTTCACTACCAGAAGTCGAACAAGTTCTAGCACAGAGTCAGGTTTTACAGCAAAGACTAAATGTCGCGGAGGCATTTTACAGCTTACGTGGACGCGAAAGTCTGATACCTGAGCGCAAGCAAGCCAATCTACGGGCAGATCTACAGATGAGACATTTGCGTTCTCTGATCGGTTGGTTTCGTTGGTTACCTTCTCTGCGGGCTGTTTTCATTTCCAGTTCAATTGCCCGCGGTAACGTCCATCCGGAAGGCGATATTGATCTGGTCATACTGGCCAAACGTCAGCATCTCTGGCTCATCCGCTTCATCATTGTCACTGTTCTGAAATTTAGCGACAAACGTCCGCGTCCCGGTAAGACGCGTGATTCGTTATGTCTCAGTTTATATATCGCCGACACGACCCTGAATCTCAAATCTTTGCGATTAGACCATGATGATCTGGTTTTTTATTATTATGTCGAGGGTTTTGTGCCGATAATTGATCCTGATAATTATTACCAGAAAATGTTGCAGGCAAATCAGTGGGTCTACGAAGCGTTACCTAACGCTAACTGGGCCAAAGCGACCATAGCCCTGCTTACCTATCGACCGTGGCATCATTGGTGGCGAGCACTCTTCAGTCCGTTGATGAATGTACTTGTCGCTAGTCCTTTCAATGATTGGGTAATTCGGTTACAATTATCAATAATGCCCGAGCGACTAAAGTCACTAGCCAATATTGATACGCGGGTGGTGGTCAGTGACGACGTGCTAAAATTTCATGATAAGGACAGTCGACAGGAAATGAAGCAACGTTGGCAACGTCAGCTGTCGGGTTTTAGATAATCTATGATCAAAGGACAAAACTTTATTCGATTCGCGCAGGTCTTGGGGTGGATTGTCATATTTTTATTACCGTGGCAGACACGGTATATTTTTTACATCTTGCCGTTAGCTGATCAGTATGGTCAGTACGGACAACTATCGCTCTATGCTACGAGCATACTCTTGGCACTGACTCTGGCCGTTCTGGCGGTACAACAAAAATTACCCCGTAAATATATCTTTCTTTGGCCGATTCTGTGGCTCACTTGGTTACTTTTTTCTTTCCTCTGGACAGAGAATATTATTGCCACGGTGATTCACGTTTCATTTGTAGTGGCCGCGCTAGGATATTATCTGTTGGTTCATTATTTGCCACCCAAAGTCATCTGGAGTAGTCTGGCGGCTATGGGTTTATCGCAGAGTCTGTTTGCTCTGTGGCAATGGATTATGCAGTATGTGCCGGCCAGTTCTTGGTTTGGTCTGGCGGAACATGATCCCCTTGTCCTAGGACAGGCTGTGGTGGAAGTCGCCGGCTATCGCATGCTTCGCGCTTATGGCTCGTTGCCTCACCCCAATGTGTTGGCCGGATTTTTGGTCATTGGTTTGATTGCTCTAGTTATCTATTACGCCCGATATCAAGCGCCACTACAGAAACGCTGGGGAACTTGGGTTAACGCCGGGTTTATTATTTCCTGCTCCTTGATGTTCTTGGGATTATTAGTTACTTTCTCGCGAGCGGGCTTATTAGCTTTACTGATAGTTTTATTGACTGGTTCTCTTTGGCAGATGAGACGAGGAGAACAGCGTAGTCAGATGCTGATGATGCTGACAGCCGTTTTTGGTATTTTATTTTTGATAGTAAATATTTTAGCCCAAGGAGTTTGGTTGAGCCGCTTTGCGCCCGACGGTGACCGATTGGAAACTCGATCTGTTCAAGAGCGCGTCAGTGGAGCGGAGCAGGCTATATCGCTCTGGCAAGGGTCACGCGTCTTGATCGGTAGCGGCGCTGGTACGTATCTCTGGATTTTGGCCGACCAATATCCTGGCCGATTAGTCTACGATTATCAACCAGTGCATAATGTCTTTCTTCTGGCCGCTATTGAATTTGGTTTGCTTGGTGTCATTATCTGGTTGTCTATTTTATATTATATTTCACAGAAGAAGCCTCGCTTTGAGATTATTATGCTGGTCTCAGGGTTGTTGATCTTCTCTTTCTTTGACCATTGGTTGATTACTTCCTATGCCGGTCTGGCTCTTTGGTGGTTGAGTATGGGCTTGGCTTACAAAGAGATAACCACGCAATATTCCAAGAAGGCGACGGTCGTGGTTTAGTTTTAGTACCGCTACCCATTGTAAGCTCCCTTGACAGAGGGTGTTTTTTTGTTACAATTGCTTCGTAATTAGCACTCTAGTCAATAGAGTGCTAGCCAGTAAGAATAACTAATATTAATAGTATGAAATTAAAACCATTAGGCGATCGTGTGGTTGTCAAACCATCAGCCATCGAAGAAATGACCAAGGCCGGTATTATTTTGCCGGAGACAGTAGATAAGGAAAAAAAAGCCGAAGGCGAGATTGTAGCTATCGGTAACGGTGAGAAGATTTCTAAACTTGGTTTGGTTATCGGCCAGCGGGTTGTCTACGGACAATACAGCGGCTCCGAGGTGAAACTAGAAGACGTAGATTACAAAATCCTTAGCGAAGATGATGTCTTGGCGATTATCGAATAATCGCGATACTTAATTACTAACTCAATAAAAAGCAGTATGGCAAAACAGATATTATTTAACGAAGAAGCCCGTGCCAACTTAAAACGCGGCGTGGATATCCTGGCTGACGCGGTCAAGATTACCCTTGGACCTAAAGGTCGTAATGTAGTTCTCGATAAAGGGTATGGCGCGCCGACGATTACCAAAGACGGTGTCAGCGTAGCCAAAGAAATTGAACTGGAAGATAAGTTCGAAAATATCGGTGCTGAAATGGTCAAGGAAGTCGCATCACGCACAGCAGATGTGGCTGGTGACGGTACTACTACCGCCACAGTTTTGGCTCAGGCGATGATAAACAGAGGATTAAGATTTTTAGAGGCAGAGGCTAACCCATTGCAGATTAAAAAAGGAATTGACGAAGCCGTTTCTCTAGTAGTAGAACATTTAAAGAAATTATCTAAACCGGTATCAAGTAAGCAAGAGATTCAGCAAGTAGCTTCGATCTCAGCTAATGACCCTAAGATCGGTGGGCTTATTGCTGATGCTATGGAGAAAGTCGGTAATGAGGGGGTCATCACTGTGGAAGAATCACAGACTTTTGGCCTGGAGCTGGAGGTGGTCGAAGGTATGCAGTTTGATAAGGGCTACATCTCGCATTATATGGTTACTAACGCTGATCGCATGGAAGCTGTTTACGAAAATGTACCGATTCTGATCACTGACCAGAAAATTTCAGCCCTCAGTGATTTGTTGCCACTATTGGAATCAATGGCTCAATCAGGCAGTAAAGAATTAGTTATTATCGCTGACGAGATTGAAGGCGAAGCTCTGGCTACTCTGGTAGTCAACAAGATTCGTGGCGCTTTCAATACACTAGCTATCAAAGCCCCTGGTTTCGGTGACCGCAAGAAAGAAATGTTGCAAGATATTGCTACCCTGACCGGTGGACGTCTAGTCTCAGAAGAGTTGGGCATCAAACTAAGCTCAGCTACAGCTGAAATGCTCGGCACAGCCCGCAAGGTCATCGCCACTAAAGAAAATACCACTATTGTTGAAGGTAAAGGGGACAAGAAAGAATTAGAACAACGTATCTCCACTATCAAGAAAGCTATAGAGCAATCTGATTCTGATTTTGATAAAGATAAGCTGAAAGAACGCCTAGCCAAACTATCAGGCGGTGTGGCCGTGCTGAAAGTCGGAGCCGCGACTGAAGTTGAAATGAAGGAAATGAAAGATCGGATTGAAGATGCTCTGTCTGCTACCCGCGCCGCGGTTGAAGAAGGAATAGTTGTTGGAGGTGGGGTTGCATATCTTGGAGCAATTGAATTGCTTAGAAAAGAACATGATAATCGAAAAGTGAACGATGACACCCGATATGGGTTTAACATCGTTGGTGTATCTTTACAGGCTCCAACCGGCCAAATAGTTTTAAATGGAGGTAAGGATCCAGCGGTAATTATTCATAGAATTATGGAGAATCCTGAAAAGATTGATAATTATGGGTATAATGCTCAAATCGATGAATTTGAGGATTTAATTAAAGCCGGCATCGTAGACCCGACCAAGGTAGCTCGTTCGGCTCTACAGAACGCCGCTTCAGCCGCTAGTATGTTCTTGACTACTCAAGCCGTCATTACTGATAAGCCGGAGCCAACTAAGAACGAACCTTCACACGGTGGTATGGGTGGTGGTATGTCGGGGATGGGCATGGGGATGTAATAAAAGTTAAAATTCAAAGTTACAAGTTGAAAGTTAAAAAGAGCTAGCGCGAGCTGGCTCTTTTTAGGTTAAACTTCTAATCTTTACTCCCTATTTACTAATTACTAATTACGTTATCCTATGTTATAATATTGCCATATGTCAGAAGCAGAACAGTCGGATTCGGAACAATTATCAATCAATCAGACGGAGACAGATTCTCCGGTAGCTTATATTGAAGCAGATCGTCTAGTAGCCGATCTACCGGAAGATGAAGTTGAAACGGTAGAGTCATCTGAACGTGAGGCGGTGGTTAGTTATATACCAGGTGATGATAATAACAACAAGAAACGACTGGAGTTACCACGCTGGCTACTGCTGCTGATCATTCTAGCCATCTTGATAGGCTGGAATTTCCTGATCGAATGGGCCGGTCAGACTTGGTTTTGGTCCGAACAGCTGATGTATTGGTTATCGTTGGCAGGAACCTTCACCATTATTTTTTTATTTATGCTCTGGGGTTTACGGAGTCAGGTCATGCCTGCCCGCTCACTCATGCTAGTCGGCCTCTTGGGCACATTGGTGGCCGCCATTGTTTTATCTATTATGAAATTTATCAATGTTTCTGTTTTCTGGACATTTTTTAATTTAATAACGCAACCGCTCAATGCTCTGGCGCTCAGTTTATTGGCTATGTGGTTGGCCTTTAAACTAAGCAGTCGGTCAGAACGGAGGGTGTAAACATATAAGTTCTTTGTATGCCAAAAAAAACCAAAAATTCATTAGATATAGAGAAGAATAGTTCGGCCGCTGCGGCCAGCTATATTTGGATTGTCAGCTTATACATTCTGTTGACCCGTCCAAAGTCAGACTTTGCCCAATTTCACGCACGGCAGGGCGCTGCTCTATTTGCGGTGGAGATTTTGGCAGGACTGGTTGGGCCGTTTGCATTAATTATTATAATCGTGGCTATCGTTTTATCGGTTAAAGGTTTCCTGGCCGCCAGTAGGGGCGAGCATTGGGTGATGCCTTTCTTGGGGCGGTGGTTGCAGGAACAACATTCATAATTAAGACTATCTATGGCACGCACAAAAAATATTTTATGGTTTCGTGAGACTAGTATTAAAGACATTCCTAGAGTCGGGGGCAAAAACGCTTCACTAGGAGAAATGTATCGCTACCTGACGCCCAAGGGTGTCCGCGTGCCCAACGGTTTCTCTATTACAGCTCAGGCCAATGACTATTTTCTCGATAAGGCCGGTCTAAAGAAGCAGATCAAGCAGATCCTGAGAGGTCTAGATACCAACAATATGGCTAATCTACAGCAACGCGGACGTGCTGTGCGGGAAGCCATATTGAAAGCCGAGATTCCACAGGATTTGCAGACAGAAATTTGTAAAAATTATCAACTGCTATCACGTGAGTCCGGTACAACTGCTACCGACGTGGCGGTTCGTTCATCAGCTACAGCTGAAGATCTACCAGATGCCTCATTTGCTGGGCAACAGGAAACCTATCTCAATATTCGTGGTGAAAAGGATCTGCTCTTGGCCGTCAAGAAATGTATGGCTTCGTTATTCACCGATCGTGCTATATCCTATCGCTATGACAAAAAATTTAGTCAGTTTGGTGTTTTGCTTTCGGTTACGGTGCAGAAGATGGTCCGTTCTGATAAAGGTGCTAGCGGTGTCATGTTCTCCATTGATACGGAGTCAGGTTTCCAAGACGCCGTTCTGGTCAATGCCGTATATGGCCTTGGAGAATACATTGTCCAAGGTTATGTCACTCCAGATGAATACTATGTTTACTCCAAAACCATGGATCAAGGTTTCGAGCCTATCGTCGGTAAGACCCTGGGTAGTAAAGAGCGCAAGCTGATCTATGGCAAAGGTGGTCGTGACACGCTGGGCGTAGCTGTGTCAGGAACTGATCGCAGTCGCTTCGTCTTAACGGATAAAGAAGTACTACAGTTGGCTCGCTGGGCTATGATTGTCGAACGTCATTACAAGAAGCCGATGGATATGGAATGGGCCAAAGATGGTATCACCGGTAAACTATTCATTGTCCAAGCTCGTCCGGAGACCGTCAAATCACGTATGGACGTCACTAGTTTACAAACCTATATCTTGGAGCAAAAAGGAAAACTTTTATTGCAAGGAGCTTCGGTCGGAGAGAAGATTGCCGCCGGTCGTGTCAGCTTGATCAAGGATGTGAAGCAGATCAATAAATTTAAAGCGGGCGATATCCTAGTGACCAAGATGACTGATCCAGACTGGGAGCCAATCATGAAGAAAGCCGCCGCCATCGTCACTGATTCTGGCGGACGCACCTGTCATGCGGCTATTGTTTCGCGTGAAATGGGTATCCCGTGTATCGTCGGTACCAAGATTGCTACTGCACGATTGAAACAAGGTCAGTCGGTGACGGTATCATGTGCTGAAGGCGAACGCGGAAACGTCTACAGTGATCAGCTGAAGTATCGTGTTGATACGCTCAACCTCAAACGCTTCCAGTTGCCCAAGAAAACCAAGATCATGATGAACATTGGTGATCCCGACCAAGCCTTTGTACAGAGTTTCATTCCTAACCATGGTGTCGGGCTAGCTCGTGAAGAATTAATCATCAATAATTTCATCAAGATTCATCCATTAGCTCTGATTCACTTCAATCGTCTCAAAGACGCCAAGGCCAAAGCGCAGATCGAGAAGCTGACCAGCGGCTACAGTTCCAAAACTGGCTACTATATTGAACGCTTAGCACAGGGTATCGGCCGTATTGCCGCCGCCTTCTATCCCAAAGATGTCATTATCCGTCTATCAGATTTTCGTAGCAACGAATATTCAGAGTTGATTGGCGGTCACGAATTTGAACCAGCAGAGCGCAATCCCATGATTGGTTGGCGCGGAGCTTCACGTTACTATTCGCCAGCATATATCCCAGCCTTCAAGTTAGAGCTCAAAGCTTTGAAATTGGTACGCGATAAAATGGGTTTGAAAAATCTGAAAATCATGGTGCCGTTCTGTCGTACGATCGAGGAAGCTAAAAAGGTTCAGCAGTTGATGAGAGCCGAAGGTTTGATTCGTGGTAAAGATGGTCTTGAGCTCTACGTCATGGTGGAAATTCCCTCTAACGTTATCCTGGCTGAGGAATTCGCTAAACTATTTGATGGTTTCTCTATCGGTTCCAACGATCTGACCCAATTAGCCCTTGGCGTTGATCGTGATTCAGAATTAGTGGCCAATGTCTACGATGAGAATAATCAAGCAGTCAAAAGTTTGATCTCACAGGTGATCCGTTCAGCCAAGAAAACCAAGACCAAGATCGGTATCTGCGGCCAAGCTCCCTCCGATTTTCCTGAATTTGCTCGCTTTCTGATGCGAGAGGGCATTGATTCAATCTCGCTGAATCCTGATACGGTGATCAAGACAGCTCTATTTCTGAATAAGACAGCGGGTCGTAAACGTCGTCGATAATTTATAGTTTAGGAAACGAACACCCCCGCCGAGCATTTCTCGACGGGGGTTTGTTTAAGGCGTTTGACCTGCCTCCTTGTGGAGATTAATCAGGTGATTATGAATCATCACCTTTTCACACTGGGCGTCACAGCCGGCCTGTACCATGAGATTCCTGGTGGGCGCATCAGCGGACGAAGCTAGTACATGTCTGGCCTTTGTTTTGCACTGCGGGATGAACGGCAGTGTATCAGAGGGCTGTGTAAAGTCGACTCCTAAGCGCCCGTCTAGGACGATAGCGAAGTATTTCTTGGCTTCGTCTGACTCTACCAGTCGACTCTCCAGTTCCGCTACCGTAGTGGCCACGTCAATGTCAAAAATATCAGACAGGCAGAGATGCAAGATACGGACAATAGTTTCGTGATCTTCTACCACGAGTAGACGTTGTTTTTCCTTCATTAGCTGAACCTCTGCTGTATAGGGTACGATTATTGCTCAAGTTGAGCAGTATGGCAGGAGCCATTGTAATCCTAGGAGACACATTGTCAAGCAGGCTCAAATTTATTTTGGAAGGAGTAATCTGATAATCACTGCTCCACGACTGCAGCGAGGAGCTTTTCCACCAAGCGGAGGAATTCCCGTGAACCGGATCCGTTCTCCCGATTAAGTGGATTTACATCCGTCGTCTCTGTCACCAGGATCCTGCAATTCGATTTCTCGGCTGTCGCCTCAAACAGCCCATGTGTGGCCAAAAGGCTCACATGAAAGCAGTCGAGGTAGCCCTCATGCAGAGGGTTTCGCTCCTTGGATTGTACGGGCAGATAGCCCAGACGGCCCACGTAATGGTTAACTGGCGCACTTACCGGCAGACGAGCTAGGCTCGAAACCCCATACTCTGGCACGTCAACTGAAGACGGGCACCCCCTCCTTTTATAGCCATTTTGTGGCAGAGGATTGGGGTGCCCGTATCTTTTTTTACTCAATTTTTATATTGACTGAAACTAGTCTAGTTTATAGCGATATGCTTGGGTATGACCCAAACCATCTTCTCCTGGGGCGGCATAATGAAATTTTCCACAGGCAGTCGTGGTGCCGCGGCAAATAGTTTGTCCGACTGCAGTCTGCACACATTGTAATTGATTTTTTTCAACTGTAGCTTCCACCCAGATCCACGGCTTCATCAGATTATTGGCGTCATCAAAGCTGCCGCCGAAAGCGGAAAATTCAAACGAGTTTTGATACGAGCCGCGGATACAAATACTTTGGTTATCGTAACGTCCCGCATTTGATACAACTTCCGCCACACTCACTGTTTCGGTTCCGGGAGTGCTCGTGGCTGGATTAGGTGAGGGTATCTCTGGCAGAGATAAAACTGTCTCCAACGTGCTGGTCGGCAGAGTTGGAAGCGGTGTTGGCGTTTTTGTTATCTCTGGGGGGTTAAGTCGCTGATAAGCCATCAAGGAAATACCGCTGATCAGTATGATAGCCATGATGCTGTAGGTGATGATACTTTTCATATAGATAATTGTAGGCCAATAGTTAATATTTACAACCTTGACTAATCGATGATAATGTCGTATATATCGATATTAGTTCTTCGAATGCTGCGATAGCCAGCATTATTGTTTGACCAACCGATGGAGGAGAGAAATGATAGACAATGCCCATGCTCATCGTGATCTGCGGGCCGAACGCAAAAACTTCAAGTCACAAGTGGCAAAACTGCTTGGTCTGAGGCAGATCAACGAGCCTAATGGGCCGGTGATCATCAGCTACTATGGCGAAGGCGTCAAGCTGATCGTGGATCTACGTTACCTTCGTCTGAATTTTGAGCCTCAACGTCTGCCAAGAATGGTCGGCCTTGAACTTCGTGGTGCGTTCAGCCGTCGTCCGACACTGATCGGATCACGGATTTCAGTTTTGAGAGCCTTGACGGTCGCGCTCTCAGACTGAGTTACAGCTCCATGAGCCCCCTGAACGATCAGATATTGATCGGGCAGGGGGCTTTGACATTCAGAGTGTTAATCTTTATAATCCTGACGCTAGTTAATGATCCTAATTAAATTTTGGACATTGTCTAAAAAGTTAATCAATCGTGGAAGGGTCGCCCTGCACTAGTCACTTCGTGACAATGCAGGGCAGGCATATCCTTCTGCCTCCGAGGCCTCTCGCTCAGAGCCTGAGGCTCTTTCGGAGCCGAACGGCAGGATCCCGTATATCTAATTCTATATGGAGCGGGAGTGGTCTAGTGCCTGAATAGTTCTTTAGAAAAAAAGTAATCTGGAAAGGTCGCATAGTGGCCTAGTGCGCTTGCTTGGCCACCGCCTGCGGCGGGGTTCCGCCAAAGGCGGAAAAAGCAAGAATCTTATGTTTATCGTATACATCATTAAAAGTCAGTCAACGGGAAGT
>CAYHYG010000009.1:0-30673 GCA_964360835.1 uncultured Gammaproteobacteria bacterium | reverse complement strand
ATTTTGGAAATAGGTGCGAGCTTGGTACAATGCAGACACCACCCTGCCATTGGCGGGGTGCCCTGAGCGAAGCCACGTCTGACGTGGCGAAGCCGAAGGGCATCCTGAGTAAATCGTGAAAAAATGTCCCGAGCGCAGCCGCGTCTGACGCGGCGGAGTCGAGGGACATCATCTTGTCCTTTCTGCTAAAGCCTCAACCGTCCTACTATACTCCAATAGAACTATGGCGAGGCGGGGTGCCCCGAGCAAGGTCCCTGAGTGTAGCCGAAGGGGCGACCACGTCTGATGTCGCGAAGCCGAGGGACATTCGCTAAAATAATTTTCAAATGCCTCAGTTAGGCGTTTTTTTATTTACTCCGGCTCTGCTACAATGATGCTATATGTCTCATGAAATTTTGTGGCACAGCTTTTCAACGAGGAAATCATTAGAATTGCAGAAATCTTCGATTAAGGGTTTAAGCGAGAATGAAGTCGCCAAACGCCTGACAGATTCTGCCTCGCAATTACCGGCCGCTCGAAAGGCATCTGGATTGAAGATTTTGCTATCACAATTTCACAATGCTCTGATCTATATATTGTTGATTGCCGGTGGTATCAGTTGGTTTCTAGGAGACGTGGTCGATGCGGAGGTGATTTTGGCAGCTGTCCTCATCCAGGTGATTATGGGCTTTTTTCAGGAGTACCGAGCCAACCGTTCACTAGAAAAGCTATATTCCATAATTAAACCGCGAGCCCGCGTTATCCGAGGAGGACAGGAGCAAGAAATAGATCGTAAAGATGTAGTTGCTGGCGACATTATTGTGTTGGTAGCCGGTGACACGGTGCCGACCGATGCCAGACTGCTGTCAGCAGTTGATTTGCAAGTCAACGAATCAATCCTGACTGGTGAGTCAATGCCGGTAGAAAAAAAGACAGAGGCCATGCCTGAAGGCACCCTAACGGCTGACCGACATAATATGGTCTATATGTCGACACTTGTAGTTTCCGGTAGTGGACAGGCTTTAGTTATCGCTACAGGCATTGACACTGAGGTGGGTGCGGTGGCGCGACTCTTGGGCACGACCGATCAGACCAAGACACCGTTACAAAAGAGATTGACGCAATTTAGCTATCAGATTTCCCTGATCATCATCGCGGTGGCGGTAGTTATTTTCTTTTTGGGACTGGTAGCTCATTATCCGCTAGCGGAAATGTTTAGTCTAAGTGTGGCTCTGGCGGTAGCCGCTATACCAGAAGGTCTGGTCATAGGCGTGACGGTCGTCCTGACTATCGGAATGCAAAGAATATTATCGCGAAATGGGCTGGTGCGCAGTTTGCAGGCGGCGGAAACATTGGGCTCGACTACTATTATTTGTACTGACAAAACCGGTACCTTGACGGTGGGTGAGATGCGGTTGGCTTACATCGCTACCCCCGGTCATCAGATTGATTTATCACAGATCGCTCATGAAGGACTGCCGTCCAGCGGTCAGAAGCTTCTGACGTATGTCACTATTAGCAATGACGCAGTGGTTGAGAATGAATCAGAGGATATTCATCAATGGCGTATACTGGGCACTGCTACAGAGCAGGCATTGATTCGAGATGCGGCCGAACATGGGTTCATCAAGTCAAAATTGGATGCTGACTATCCGCGCTTAGACACCATACCGTTTACCTCGGATAGGAAATTTATGGCTACGTTACATCAGGATGGAGACAGGAATTTGATCGTAGTCAAAGGAGCTCCAGAAAGAATATTGGAGCAAGCTTCGAGTTATTTGGCTCATAGCAACAAGAAGCAAGCCTTATCTGAGGCAGAGCGTCAGTGTTTGCAACAGGAGTATCAAACACTGAGCCGCAAAGGATATCGCGTCATAGCCTGCGCGGCGGCTTCTGTTAGTAAAGAATACCAGACGCTGAAAGTTGATGATCTGTCGTCACAGCAACTGCAATTTATCGGTTTTGTGGCGCTCAGTGACTTGATACGTCCGGAGGCCGCGGAGACCATAAGGCAGGCCAAGGAAGCCGGCATCAGGACGGTTATGATAACTGGAGATAATATTTTGACGGCACGGGCTATCGCCAAACAGTTAGGTATACCGGCTAATGAGGAGCATAGCATTGAGGGTGAAGAATTGTTGTCTCTGACGGAGAGTGATTTACGTCGGCGGGTCAAGAGCATCTCAGTTTACGCCCGTGTCTCACCCAAAGATAAATTGCGTATCGTGCAGGCCTGGCAGTCGCACGGTGCGGTAGTGGCCATGACCGGTGACGGCATCAATGACGCGCCGGCCCTGAAGACAGCAGATATCGGGGTGGCTCTGGGAAGTGGCAGTGATGTGGCCAAGGAAACGGCTGATCTGGTCCTGCTGGATAATAATTTTAAAACTATTGTAGCGGCGGTGCGAGAAGGCCGTGTCATTGTTCACAATATTTCCAAGATCATTTTATATTTATTGGCTGGCAGTTTCTCAGAAGTCATCGTAATTTTATTGGCACTTATTTTCACCGATGTCAACGGAGTAATTTTGCCATTAGCTGCTGCTCAAGTACTTTGGCTCAATCTCGTGACCGATAGCTTCCCGCAGTTAGCTCTGAGTATGGAGCCCGAGGAAGGAGATGTCTTGCAACGCCATCCTACTTCGCCAAAGAAATCACTAATCGGCAGGCCACAACGACTTATGATATTAGGCATTTCATTGATTACCGGTGTCATCTCCTTTCTGATTTATCTCTATCAACTGCAACAGTCAGGCGATCATCTATTAGCTCAGACATCGGCTTTTGCCACTCTGGGTACGGCCACACTGGCCTATGCCTATAGTCTACGCAATACGAGTCTGCCGATATGGCGATCGACAATTTTTTCCAACCGCTATCTGAACATGGCTATTATCATTAGTTTCCTACTGCAATTATCAGCCATTTATCTGCCTTGGTTACAGCTATTCTTACATACACGAGCTCTGAGTCTGGCTCACTGGCTACCGATAGGTCTGGCTGTTGGTATCATTTTGATTGCCATTGAGGTACTCAAGATGGTCAGCATTAGGATTAAGGCGCAGAAGAAGAAAGCCGCCTGATCACCCGAGGGTGTCGGCGGCTTTAGTAGAGAGGCAACAGCGGATCCTGCAGACGCAGGGTCAGTCTTCTTGCCTGATGAAATTTCGACCATCGTAGCTCTGACAAAGGCAGGGTCATGAATGCCTGGTCACGTGTTAGGAGTACCCGATGACGACAGGGACATTTTCTGTAAAAAGGGGCTGGGCTGGTGGTGGAGCTGTTGGCCCAGGCAAAAAGAGGCGCTGAGCACTGGGGACAGCGGGTTGCGAAAAAATGCCGGTACTGACTCGGTTTCTCCAGCAGTTCACTCAGGTGATCATCCTGATCCAGCCAGTGAGTAGTCTCGCAATACGGACAGTGAAAGATCACATCTTCCGGTCGAAAATCGATCACCCCGGGTTCGATCATGATTGACGAGCGGTCGCAGAAATCACAGTAGATAAAGAAGTAGTGTTTAGCTTTCATCTCATCTCCTTTTATCAGAGGTTGTGGCCAAGGAACGGCTAACCCAGCTATGTAAGCAATTTATATACAGTACGTCAATATGATATACTGGCTACATGCCTATTTTGGCTTTATTTCGTTCAGAGCGCTTTCTCTATAGTCTGGTGGGGATTATCCTGGCTTGTTTCGTCTGGTTTTATTTCAACCCACCTGCCAGTTGGCGTTATGATTACGCCGGCAGAGATACGGCGGGTGTCACCGTGCCGAAACTGGAGATTGATAGCCAGAATCGTAGCAATTTTTTTATGACGGAGAAAACCGAATTACCCTGGGGTGGTTTTGTAGTCGTACGCCGAGCGGTAGTCCAAGATCAGGAAATTATCGGAGTCAGTGATTATTTATCGGCAGGAGTTCATCCTAATGTTATTATTGTGCCTGTCCGACCGGTGGGAGTAGGAGAGTCTCTGGAGGCACAGTTGGTCAAAGATAATGGTGACGGCATGTATGACGACAGAGATCAGGAGATGCCCGTGATACAACAGTTTATCATCACCAACCAAGATTTTGATCAGGATTTAATTAACGCTTCATCATCTGTAGGATTATGAGAAAGATTATATTAATAATTATTGGCGTTTTAGCCGTCGGTGGGGGAGCTATAGCCGGCATTTATAGTTGGCGCTATTTTCGCGGTTCAGGTCTGGCTTTCTTGCCACCCATAGGCAATATAGCGGAAGAATTACCAACAACTACTCCATCTGTGGTTCCGGGCAGCGAAAATACTACCAAGCTTCCATTACAATTGGCAGACGGATTACGGATTCGGGTTTTGGCTGATGATCTGCCGGGCGCCCGTGTTTTGGCTTGGAGCCCTGAAGGTAGATTATTTGTCAGTCGCACGGCTCAAGGAGCAGTTACAGAATTACAGTTTGCAGATGGTAAAGTTATCAAACAGGAAGATGTCTTGAAGGATTTGCGTAAACCCCATGGTTTGGCCTTTCAGCCGGAATTAGGTGGGTTATATGTAGCAACAGAAGATTCCATAATAGGACCAGATTATCATGTTGCTAGTGAATACATTTCCAAAGATGCAGATTTACCACTCGGTGGCCGCCATTTCACCCGCACGCTTCTTTTTGGAGCTGACGAGAGACTCTACGTTTCACTTGGATCCTCTTGTGATGTCTGCCATGAGAAAAATCAAATGTTAGCCACTGTTCAAGTACTGGATCTGACGAAAGATGAAGGTTTAACCCAATTTGCCAAAGGTTTACGTAACGCTGTTTTCATGGCTTTAAATCCTAGGACAGGAGAAATCTGGGCTACCGAGATGGGGCGTGATTTCTTGGGTGATGATTTACCTCCCGATGAAATAAATATTCTCAAAGCTGGTAGTAACTATGGTTGGCCTATCTGCTACAGCCAGAATGTTCATGATACTGTCTTTGATCAGAATACCTACATCAGAAATCCCTGCATGGAGCCGTTCGAAACACCGAGTACCATAGATTTGCCGGCTCATTCAGCGCCGCTAGGTCTAGCTTTTGTGCCATTGACTTGGCCAGAACCTTACCGAGGAGACCTATTGGTGGCGTACCATGGGTCTTGGAATCGTACCTCGCCGACCGGCTATAAGATTGTGCGCTTTGATCTGGATGATCAGGGTAAGGTTGTCAGTCAGCAAGGACAGGACTTTATTTCCGGCTGGCTGGACGAAGGCAGATCTCTAGGGCGACCGGTTGATCTGAAATTTTTTGACGATAAGTTGTATGTTTCCGATGACAAAGCAGGATTGATCTATGAAGTCAGTTTGACAGAGTAGGGGGTACCGGTTGACAATTTAGTCTTGGCAGTTAAAATAAGGAATACATAATTTAATAATTTAAAAGATTTATATACATATGAAGAATATGGAATCACGACGTGGTCTGGCTATGCCAGTTATTTTGCTGGTCGTTTTGCTGGTCGTTGTAGCCGGTGGCGTCTACTATTATATGCAGAAGCCGTCAGGCACGCCTATACCAACAGGCAATACTAATAGTATTGAAGGAACCTATCCCGTGGGTACGGACATCCCTGATACACCAGAGACAGCTACTTCGACTGATGGTAATAATACCAATGCACCGATAGTTGATGTGCCGGGCGCCAAGGTTTTCGCTGTTGCCGGATCTAATTTTGCTTTTGATACCAAAGAAATTCGGGTGAAAAAAGGCGACGTGGTGACGATTAATTTCACCAACACAGCCGGTTTCCACGATTGGGTCTTGGATGAATTTAATGCCAAGACAGCGCAACTTCAGGCCGGCGCCACCGCTACGGTTACCTTCACTGCCGACAAAACCGGAACCTTTGAGTACTACTGCAGTGTTGGTCAGCATAGAAAGATGGGTATGGTTGGTAACTTGATTGTAGAATAAGGAAAAATTAAAAGTAGGTATAGGTCGCGACCTATACCTACTTTTAATTTTGTAATTATTTTTGCAGGGTAATTTCCGCGACATTCATCTGACTATCACAGCTGATATGGAGGACCATTGGTAAGGTAGTAGATTTCAGAGTAATGATAGCGTAATCGTAAGGTTTGACCGTATAGGTGGTTGTATCGACCTTGATTTTGCGGGTTTTGGCAGAGCGATTATCCAACATAATAACGGTTTTATTGGCATAGGTCTGTTTGCTAGGTAGGGCCTGACAACTTTCATTAAATTGGATACGTCGACTGCTGTAAAGACCTAGTATTTTTTCGTAGGGAACCTGCGGTTTCGTATTGATTGGTTTTTTTATAGTTGTGGTGGTTGATGAGGCAGTCATCGGTTCACGGATGAGAGCGGCGGATGGGCCGTCGGGGGAAGGTATGGGAATGTTACTGCGCCCGATGATAATAAGGAGGGCGGCCAGCCAGGAGCAGCCGATAATAGCCCAATAGTGTTCTTGTCGTAATTTATTCATAGGCACTTACGTTATTATATACTATAATTGTAGCAGATTATCATTATCAATACACTATGAGGTCATTGAAGCCAGTAATACTACTCCTGATGGTAGCAGTCAATTTTTCTATCTTGTCGGCTCAGGCGCAGACCTGGGAGGACATAGTTATAGACGGTCAAAGCATCCGAGAGAAGTTTGAACAATCGTTGGATCAGGGAAAGTCTATCTTGGATGAAGGGGTGCCTATCGTGATAGAAAGCCGGGAAGATTTGGTGAAAATTGCCGAATTTTTACCTATAGCTGACGAAAATATCCAAAAGATAGAAATAATAGATGATGCTATCGTCCTCAGCTATCAGGCCGAAGCCAAACTTTTTGCCTTGATACCACTGATGTATGATCTACGGATCAGCGTCAGTCTGGCAGATGATTTGCAAGCCAAGATTTCCGCACCGTGGTGGCTCTTTTTGGCCACTGACGATAAGGGAGCTCTGGTCGAGCAGGTACAATCGGCGCTGGATGGTTTCATTCCACCGCCGGAGACTGATCAGGATGTATCATTGCGACACAAGGTATTATTAACCATTATCAAGGCCTTCAACCCTCTGGGCGAGGCGCAGAATTAATATGAGATACGACAAAAGGTTTTTTATCTTCCTATTCCTGGTGCTAGCTACTCTCTTTCTGTTGGCCTGGTGGTTCCGTCTCTATCCATTGAGCGATATGCGTCAGGGAGAGAAGGTTATTATTAAAGATTTCAAAGAGTGTCAAACGGCCGGCTACACGGTCAGCGGTGAGACTCCACGCTCTTGCGCCGGACCCAATGGTCTGATCTTCTACGAAGAAACTAATGATGAGAATCAAGTCTGTATCCAAGTCATTACTCCGGCCAAAAACCCAGCCACCGGAGAGACCCGAGATTTCCCGACTCCGTGTGATGTGCCTACCGGTTGGGAGGTCATTTCAGCTGATGAGACAGTCTGTGCTCAGGTCATAACTACCGCCATTAACCCTCGTACGGGGGAGGAGAGAGATTTTCCTACGCCCTGTGATGTGCCGGAGGGGTGGACAGTGAATCCCGCCAATATTGAGTAATTAAATAGACCCTCATGACCCCTGAGCTATGAGGGTCTTGACTTTTTGGAGGCCAGGGTATACTTTATAGACGGCTATTAAGTAAGCGACGGCTATATGATATTAGGAATAACACTAGGCATTATAACGTTCATAAATATTTTCCTAGGTTTTCACGTCTGGCTACAGCACAGACAAGAAACTAGTAATCGAATTTTTTTGGGTTTATGTCTATCGATAGCTCTATGGTCAGGTGCCTCAATGGTAAATGCCACAGTGGATAGCGTATCAATCGGCAATATTGCCGAAAAGACAGCTTTTTTTGGTGGATTAATAATTGCTTTTTTCTTCTATTTGTTTTGTAAATATTTCCTTTATAGGTCAGTTGATCTTAAAATTAGCTGGTCTTATTTTTATGTTGGTTTATTAATGCTCTGGGCATATATTACCTATGGAACGGATATTTTTATTTTGTACTCTGAACGCGTCGATTGGTATATCACTACTTATCATAATCCCTATGCCTATATAGCTTGGGTTATCACCTTGTTCGTGCCATTTATAATAGGTTTGATGCAATTAAGAAAGAAATTGAAAAATAGTGACTGCATTTTGAGACAGAAGATTAAGACTATTTGGACATTGCTGATAGTTTCAATCATCGGAAGTTTTACTTTTGATGTCTTGTTCACAGGGTTACACCAGTATCAATTTAATAATATCGGACCTTTTTTCTCGCTGTTATTTGATCTCAGTATTGTAATGTTGATTTATTCGAGAGACACAAGTAAATAATTTATATGATTTTTTCCATCTCACTTGCCTTAATTACCATTCTGAATCTCGTTCTGGGTATTATAGTTTATAAACAAAATCCCTCTGCTAAGGTCAATAGAATTTTTCTGGGCCTATCCTTATCTATCGGTATTTGGAGCGGAGCCTCGGCCATAAATACCTTTTTTCAGGACGCATATATTGGAAATATAATTGAGAAGATTAATTATATAGCAGCCCTATTTATTGCTTTTTATTTTTATCTTTTTTGTAAGAATTTTCTCTTTGAAGTTAAATTTTTAAAAATTGGCTGGTCAGTCGCCTATGTCGCGATTATTGGAGTTTGGGTTTATATTACTTTTTTGACTAAATTATTTGTAGTGTATTCGGAAAAAACCACCTGGTATGTGACTAATTATCACAATCAATATGCCTTTATTTTTTGGCTCATAACCTTTCTAGCGCCATTCCTTATCGGATTGGTAATACTGGTTAAGAAATTAAAGAATGCTGATGGAGTATTAAGAGAGAAAATATGGACATTCTGGTGGCTATTATTAGTGTCGATTGCGGGCGGTTTCTTTTTTGACGTCTTTCTTACTGGAATTCATCAGTATCAATATAATAACATTGGTCCCTTTTTCTCGTTACCGTTTGATCTAGGCATTGCTTCATTAATTTATTCCCGAAAAAATAATAGATAATTTTATGAGCTTGATTGGTGCACTTATAATATTTTCTGGAGGGCTTATATTAGGAAGCGGATTGATAGTTCTATTTAGACACCGGAGCGATAGAGTAGGTCAGATATTTTTTTTCTTGACACTGATAATAAGTCTTTGGACCATAAGCTTCTCATTCTATCGCACCAAACCATTCAATTTGGAGATTTTGCACTATGCACAAATTGTATACGTTTTTGCATTTTTAATGGTATTTTGTCTTTGGCTATTATCAAATTATTACCCAACTAAAACCCGAGATATAGCGAGAGGGTTATTTTTTGGCGGAGTTTTTTATACACTATTTATTTCAGTCATAATTTTTCAAGGTAAATTTGTAAACAGCACTATTATCATAGACAATGAGTTTGTAGAGGACAAATATAATTTATATTATTACTATTTCTACATATTCGTTATAGTTCTGTATGTCGTCATAGCCCTGAAGAATTTTCTATCTAAAATGGATAGTAACGAGGGATTTATTTTCCGTCAATCTAGGGTATTAATTTTAGGATTATCAATTTCTGCGTTGTCAATTTTATTTTTTAATCTTCTTCTGCCTTATTACGGTATTTTTTATTTTGATTGGCTAGGTCCTTTATCTCTACTTCCGATAGTTGTAAGCGTCGCTTATATAATGACCAAAAAATAAGATATGGTAGCCAAGCAAAGAAAAATAGGTCTCATTTTTGCCTCTGGTACGGCTTTATCGTCTGTGAAACGAAAGACGGTAGTTTTCGTTGATCGAGAGGAAGACATCGGTCAATGGCTGCTGGAGATTCCGGAGATTTCTGTCATGGCTCAGATTGAGCCCATTTTTTTCCACCCGGAATCGGAATACTTTCTGGAAGAAAAGTCCGTTGACCTAGCCAGATTTATTTTGAGCATTCACCAGAAATACGACGGTCTGGTGGTTCTGACCAGTGCTGACACTACTATTCGTCAGTCGCTTCTGATCGGCTATATGCTACAGTCTGTAAAGATTCCGATTATCTTCACCGGCGCGCCATTCAGCATGAAAGCCTTGGAAGAAGGCAAATTGGATACAGTCGGCAAAAAGTTTGCCGGCTTTGGTTTGAAATCAAATGTTATAAATGCCGTCCAAGTTGCTACTAGAGATTTTGAAAGAGTGGCTATCATGTACGGCAATAGACTATTAGATCCCGTTAAGGCCACACGCGTTAGCTTATCGGATCTGAATATTTTTTCTTCCACCGACGGGAATTATCTTGGTAAGGTTGAATTTAGTATTCGCCTTGATGAAAAGCAGAAATTAAAAATACAGACTGCCGATGAATCAATGATCGGTTTTTCCTCCGAAGTAATGGTCATCGATAGTGCGCGTCTGCCAAAATTTGAAACTATAAATCTAGGCCAGACCAAAATTTTGATTATCAAAGTTTCCGAGAACCAGAGGTTATCGAGCGTCGCGCTAAAGCAGCTCCAGCAATTACCGCAATTTGTGTTACTTTATAATTATCGCTATGTCTTAGATCAAGGATCATTGCCTGTTATCAGTGGCCTGACCGATGATGCTCTGTTGACAAAATGTTTATGGCTGTCGGGAGTTAACTCAGACAAGGAGCAATTATTAGCCGGTATGAAAACCAGCTATCTAGGGGAGGCAACCATACGATGAAACTTTATTTTTTTGCCAATATCAAAAATCCAGCCCAATTACTCCTTTTTCAGGAAGTGGCGCAGATGATGAAGAAATTTGGCCTAACGGTCTATGATAATTTCAAGAAGCAGAGTGAAATTGAATGGGGAGAGCAGGGAGCAGTGGATCAAATAGACGCGGTTATTCTCGACGCCAGCGCTACCGAGCCGGAGGTCGGGTATCTCTTGGCTGTCGCTATTGCGCACAAGAAACCAGTTCTCTACCTAGTTCCCGTTGGCACCAGAGTAGATTCCTCGGTTGACGCTCTGGCCAAAAATAAGGAAATCAAAAAGTATTTAAGATTGGTTTTCTTTTCCCAAGCAAATTTTAGCAAGAAAATCCAGGAGTTTTTGCAATATTTGGATCAGGATATTGGTCATGAGCTATATTCTATTAAATTCACCTTACGTCTGACGCCCAAGCTAGAACGATATTTGATGTGGCGGTCAGAAAAGATAGAACAGAATAAAGCCAACTTTGTCCGCGATATTCTAGAAAAAATGATGAAAGAGGACGAGGGTTATAAACGCCGACTGGAGTAATAGGTTGCTTGATTATTATCGCATTTCTATGTCATAATAGTGGCAGTCAACAGCCATTATTATGCATTCTGCTACAATTGAATCTTTGCCACGATCACAGGCGTTAGATTATAGTCTGAGAACAGATATCAAGACTAATGCTCAGCCGTTTTTCCATTCGGCGGCCGATGGTTCTAGGACGGTCTTAGCGCTTTTGGTCCATGGGTTTAGTGGTTCGCCGTACGATCTTAGTGATTTGGGTCGCTATTTGGGCGAACATAATATTAATGCCCGAGGGGTACTTTTGGCCGGACATGGTGGCGACTACGAACATCTAGCCATGACCGAGCATCAGGACTGGTGGCAAAGTGTCTATAACGAATTAGAAAAATTACGCGACCAATACGATAATATTATTTTGATCGGTTATTCCTTTGGTTCTAATCTGGTCTTGGATATCGCCAGTAAACATCCTGAGAAGGTAAAAGGAATTATATGTATGAGCACCTCAGTGTTCATCCGTAAGGATCGACATGTTAGGTTTTTGGCTCATTTCTTGTCTCATTTTAGTGACCGCGCGGCCAAACGGCGTATGGCACCGGAGAAACGGATGGTCTATGAAGCCGGCGGGCGGCATATTACCGTGCCTCTCAAGGGCTTGCTAAGTTTCTTTCGGTTTATTGACACCGTGACCAAACCAAATTTACATACCGTGACCAGTCCCTTATTGCTTATTCATTCGCGGGATGACTACGCTTCCAATCCACGAAGTTCCGAATATATCTTTGACAAGATCGGCAGTGAAGATAAGGAGCTTTTTATTTTTAATTCTTTTGAGCACAATCCTTTGAACTCCAGTAGCCGTGATGTAGTCTTCGGTAAAATTTTATCTTTTTTTGAAAATCATGTCGCCGAATGAACCGCTCACTATATATGGTCTCTTACGTCGATCTGCTGACAGAAATCCCAGCAAGGAGTATTTTGCAGACGTTGTCGATGATTCCTATCGGGTTTTGACCTATGGTGATATCTATCAACGTGTCAGAAGCTTATCTTGTGGTTTGAAACAGCTGGGTCTGCAGACTGGTGATCGTCTGGCTATGATGATCCCCAATGGCAGTCTGTGGGCCACGATTGATTTTGCCTGCGCGCAACTAGGTGTCATCGATGTCCCGATCCACACTACCTATGCGTTCCAGTATGTCAGCTATACCATCCAACACTCAGGCGCCGAGACGCTCATTATTCAGGATACATTTTATGAGAAGTTTCAATCTCAGATAGCAGAGTTGGAGTTGAAGAGAATTATTGTGGTGGGCAGGAAATTTAGCGACACCATTGATTTTGAGACATTATTGACCCAAGGAAGTCTCACTGAGGCAGTAGAGGATGATAATTTGGTTCATACGATTATCTATACCTCTGGCACAACTGCCGAGCCAAAGGGCGTTATGCTATCTCATGCTAATATCGTGGCTAATATTCGTGCCGCCTCCCAGCATATTCCCATTGAAGAAGAGGATCGTTTTTTTTCCTTTTTGCCGCTATCGCACGTTTTGGAGCGGACAGGATCACTCTATGTTAGTACCTTTTTCGGCGCTTCTGTATATTTCTCTGAGAGTACTGAGACAATAGCTCGAGATATCAAGCGTGCTAAGCCGACTATAATGTTGGCTGTGCCAAGGATATTTGAAAGAGTATACGAAAAAATCATAACCAGAGTTGATGCAGGATCGGCTCTGAAGAAGAAAATGTTTTTCTTGGCCTTAAGTTTGAGTAGGAAAAAGATTAAGAACGAATCATTGTCAGGATCACAACAACTGTTGCTGAGAGTCTTAGACGCGCTAGTTTTAAAGAAAGTCAGAGCCAGTTTGGGTGGTCGCTTAAAATATGTCATTTCAGGCGGCGCGTCGCTGGATCAGAAGATTGCCAAATTTTTTCAAACGGTTGGTATACTTATATTGGAAGGTTACGGGTTGACCGAATGTTCTCCAATTGTAGCGGTGAATAAAAGTACCCATTACAAATTTGGCACTGTCGGTCCGGCCATACCGGGAACTGAGATTCGATTATCCTCGGATAAGGAAATCTTGACCAAAGGGCCTTCATTGATGCGAGGTTATTATAATGATGAAGCGGCGACAGGCGAAGCTATTGATAGTGATGGCTGGTTTCATACGGGCGATCTGGGTTCAATTGATAGCGAAGGATTTTTGACTATCACCGGCAGGATCAAGGAGATTATCGTACTGTCCAATGGCAAGAATATTAATCCGGTGGCTATTGAAATAGCACTCAATCGTAGTATATATATCAGCCAGAGCATGGTTTATAGTCCAGATAATAAAACGTTAAAAGTTTTGCTAGTACCAAATTTTACCGAACTTAGCGCTTGGCTACAGGGTAAAAATATCATGGCAGATCCAAAGTCTGAACTAGATACGCCCGCAGTTAAAGAGTTATATGCCAAGGAATTGGAGGAACAGCTCAAGGTTTTGAGTAACTTTGAACAAGTCAGGGAATTTAAACTCATTGCTGAGGAGTTTACGCAAGATAACGGGTTAATGACACCGACGTTAAAGATAAAAAGAATTAATATTATTGATATTTATGATTAGTGATAATAATATTCGGAAATACCTTAAACTGATTAATAGCTTAGGACTCTCGTCATCTGATCGGATAATAGAATCATCGCCGACAACTTTAATAGTAAAAATAAAAAATCAATCACTTGTTAATTTTTCCTCGAATAATTATTTGGGCGTTTCCGATGATGATCGTGTTAAACATGCCGTAAAAAAAGCGTTAAATATTTATGGTCTAGGATCGGGCGGGTCAAGATTAATGACTGGAAATTCAAAGGTTCAGTTGGAATTAGAGGATAAGATCGCTAGGTTCAAAGGTTATCCGTCAGCGATTACGTTTGCGACAGGGTACATGGCAAATCTCGGTGTCGTGAAAAGTATTGTTCGTCCAGTTAAACTTGACTTTATGTCATCTGGGACAAGGCGAGAAGACGGTGTTGTATTTAGTGATAGTTTGAATCATGCAAGTATTGTTGAGGGAGTTAAATTAGCTGGGTGTGAAAAACATGTTTATGAGCATTTAGATAGTGATGATCTTGAAAAAAAAATGACACTGTCAAATTTGAAAAGGAAACTTATTATTACTGAGTCTATCTATAGCATGGATGGTGATATTGTCGATTTGTCTAAAATAATAGGGGTCGCGAAAAAGTTTAACTCAATGTTGATGGTTGATGACGCACACGGTACTGGTGTGTTAGGGATTAGTGGTCGTGGTATAGTTGAATACTCAGAATGTGCTAAAGAAGACATAGACATTCTCATGGGAACTTTTACTAAAGCTTTTGGTGGCTTTGGAGGCTTTATTGTTGGGTCGGATCAAATGATAAACTACATAAGATACTCAGCTAACTCTTACATATTCACTGCACCAATACCGCCAGTAATAGCAAGTGGATTAATCGCTTCAATTGATATTGTTATAAATGAACCAGAAAGAATTAAGAAACTTTGGGACAATATTTATTATTTCAAAAAGTTGTTAACTGAGGCTAATATTAATTTTCTTAACTCCACCTCGCAAATTGTCCCGATATTTATAGGTGATGAGAAAAAAACAGTTAAAACTGCAAGGAGGTTGTTAGAAGATGGTTATTTTACGTCACCAGTTATATGGCCCGCTGTAAAGAAATCTGAAGCAAGACTGAGAGTAACAATTACATCCATGCATGAATATAGTCATCTGGAGTCTTTTGTTTATGCCCTTGATAAAAACATGAAGGTGAAATAATGGCAAAATACGCAAAATATTTTAATTATTTACTTGATTTGCGAAATAAAGATTTTTTTGTAATCGACTCTCATGTACATCCTCTTGACGTGCTAGGTTTAGCGATAAATCAAAATGTTGATAAGGAAGGTGAACTTAATAAATATTTTATTTCTGATCTAAGAAAAAAATCATTAGCCGAGCGATTGAAATATGGATCGATTTACAAAATTATCGTCAGAGCTCTCACAAGACTGTCCCCATCTTTGATCGAGTCGTATATAAATCAATATTATAAGGATACCTCCGAATTACATTTAAGAAGCCAGATGAGAAATTCACTTGTAGATAAAACGACGCTAGTCCCTTTATTGCCACATGTGAGTACAGATGAATTGATTCACTTATACCCAAATAAAAATAAGCATTATTATTTAGGATCCGCCGATCTTGCGGATCATCAAATGACAAGTGAGAGATTTATGATCGATCTAGAACGACAACTCTCCTTAGGAATATGTGGAATAAAGATGCATCCAAATATTCAACAATTTCACCCAAATATCAAAATGAACACAGGTTTATTATATGATCGATTGTCGAGTATTTTTAAATTTTGTGATGCTCATAAATTATATATATTGACTCACGTTGGCCGAACCAACTTTATTGGTAAGAAAAAAAAACAATACGCAATATTTAAGAACTACTTTCAAAATAATCGAATTCAAATCCTCGAAGATTACAATGTAAACATAGTTTTTGCACACTTAACCAAATATGCTCAAATTTTTTCTAACCGAAATTTTATCGATATCGCAATATCTAGGTATGGCAATCGAATACTGTTCGATACCGCTGGGTGCTCTCAGGGCGAGATTAAAAATTTTGTTAAACGCTATGGTTTTGACAACATCGTCTTCGGAAGCGACGCTTATTATAACAGTATGAATTATAGTTTACAAATGTGTTTAGTTGCGATAATTGATATTAAATCAAGTATTCCTATTGAAACCAGATTGCGAAAAGTATTTCATGACAACATAACTTCGTTTATAAAACGATGATATATATTTTATTATTTGCTGGTATATTAAATCTCGCGTTGGGGATTTACGTTTTTAAGCGAGGAAGAAATAAATCATTAAATGTTGCTTTTTCTGCCCTTAGCTCTCTTACTGGACTATGGGTTCTAAATAACTTTATATTTAGAATTTATCCAACGGAATTCTTTCTTGAAAACGCATATTCACTTGGATTGCTCTCAGGCTTGGCTCTAGTATACTGGTCACTTATCCTGACAGATATTCACATTCCGCGCAGGATATTGTTGCTATTTACGATAATATGTATTTTTTTTGCATTGATAATTCATTATGACAATCTGTTGATACAGAATTATCAATTAAAAGACTCAAATAGTTTAGATATTGTTCCTGGAGTTTTATATTTCCCTTATAGCATCTTTTTATTTATTTTATTTATAGTCACAATTTTTAGTCTAATAAAAGGTTTCTTAAAATCGAGTGGCATATCAAGACAGCAGCTAAAATACGTTCTTATTGGGGTCTGTCTAAGTGTATCAATAATAATTATTGTGGATATAATTTTGCCACTCTATGCAATTAATTCCTTAATTTTATTTGATACTCCCAGTACTTTAATTTTTAATTTCTCGATTGCATACGCTATTACAAGATATCGATTAATGGCAATTCGAGCAGTTGTGACGAAAAGTATCCTGTATTTCTTTATGGTCGCGTTGGTCGCAAGCGTCTTAGTATTTACCACGGTTATTGCTACAGAAGTACTTCTAGTTGGGAAGGGTGGAAATTTTATTCTCACGATGCTTGCCTCGTTCATTATTGTTGTATTTATGGATCCATTGAAGAGGCTTTTGTCAAGGATTACCGATGATATATTTTATAAAGACAAGATTGACTACGATCAAGTTTTGACAAAGCTCGCTTTGATCATAGCCAAAGAAATTGATCTAGAGGTACTTTTGAGCGAGGTAAGTCGAGGGCTTCTCAATGAGCTTAAACTGAAACGTGTCGAAATAGTAATAAATTCAGACAATAGATACTATATACTTCGCAATCAGCAATTGGAGCCATTTAACGCCTTGGTTAATTTAATATCTTTTTTAAGCAAACAATCCGAGCCCGTCGTGCTCGAGGAATTGCGTCGTCAGCAATATGATATGCAGGAGGGGGGAAGTAGACAAAATTTGACTGATCTTATCTCAATTTTTGAGTTGCAAAAATGGGAAATGGTCGTGCCGGTTATTATTGAAAAACAACTCGTTGCTATCATTGCTTCGACCAATAAATTATCCGGCGACATATACGGTCGTGAGGACATCAACTTTTTCAAAATCTTTGCGCCGCAAGTTGCGGTGGCTATTGAGAAATCAAAACTATACGAAGAAATCAACAAATTTAACCGAGAATTACAAGGCAAGATTGACCGCGCTACTGAGAAATTACGCCAGACGAATATTGATCTGGAGGCCAGAAATAAATATTTGATTACCACCCAGAACATTAGTAATCTGATTAGCCGATCTCTGGATATCAATAATATTATTCAGATCATTGCCGACAGCATTGCTAGTGAGTTGGGTTATATTGGCGGTATATTAAGTTTCGTCGATGAAAGCGGTAAATATTTATATCCTGCGGCCATTACCCGATCGCAATTGGCCGTGGTAGCCTTGAAGATATTACCAAAACATCCCAGTGAATATCGCACTAATATTACCCAGAAGGAAAATCTAGGAGCTCAGGCTTTTTTGAGTGGTAACGCCATCGTTGATACTGACTTAGTCAAATTTTTGAGTCCGCCTGTTGAACCGGAAGCCATCAAGAAAATTCAGAGCGCGCTCGGTATCCAGACGATTGTGGCTGTGCCGATATATTCGGAAAATAAGATTATCGGCGTTATCGAATATTTGTTAACAGTTCCAGAATCGCAGATTCAGCGACTTGATCACGAAATGATGAATAATCTAGCGGATCAAGTGGGTATCGTTTATCGTAACGTTAAGTTGTATCAGGAGTTACAGTCCACCAACGTCGAGTTGCAACAAGCTAACGTTCATTTGAAGCAATTAGACAAAGCCAAATCAGAATTTTTGTCCATTGCTTCACATCAATTGCGTACACCGATATCGGCTGTCAAAGGATATTTATCCATGTTATTGGAAGGTGACTTTGGTAGTTTACAGCCGGAGCAAGCCAAGATTATTACTGATATTTTTGAGAGCGCCTCACGACTAGCCCGTTTGATCAATATTTTCTTGAATGTCTCACGTATCGAATCAGGCCGCTTTAAATTAGCACCAGCTCTGACAGATATGAATACAATCGTGGAGAGTGTCGTCAAAGAATTACAGCAGCAAGCTAAAGTCAAGAATTTGGAGTTGGTCGTGCAATTACCAACGAAGCCAGTCACTATTACAGTCGACAGTGATAAAATCCGTGAAGTTATTCTCAATCTGGTGGATAACGCTATCAAATATACTCAGCAAGGCAGTATTACTGTCTCGCATGAATTGAAATCAGGTGAGTATCATTTTGTCACCAAAGACACAGGCATGGGCATCTTGCCGGAGGAGGTGAGTGGCTTGTTCCGTAAATTTGTCCGTGGTTCCGGTGTGGCCCAGGTGAATACGCAAGGGTCTGGCTTGGGACTGTATATTGCTCAGCGTGTCGTAGCTGAACACGGAGGTAAGATCTGGGCTGAGAGTCCGGGTGTCGGCAAGGGTAGTACCTTCCAGTTCACTGTCCCAGTTGTACCACCATCGACAGTGACTTCAGAGGAAATGAAAAACGGTAATGGAGTTGCTCAGAAGTCAGCCTAATCAAATATGGAATTTTTGAAAAAACAAACATTATTTATCTTCACGCATATCTTGGGTATGTTTGATGATGAATGTCCGTGGTATATCAGGTTGGTAACTTCGAGCATCGTAATCGCTATATTGATATATCCCGCAATTTTATTGGTACGTCTGATCCCGTTTCAGCAATTGGTAATTACTAGAGGTACGCAACAGAAGCCGGTATATCAGGAATATATTTTTGACAGCCAGCCGGTGTATAGGACAATTCCATAAATCGCTGATGGTATTCATGATAAATACGAAATTACAAAAAAGGCTTTTGAGAATGAAGGATTTGGATCAGAAATTCAGAAGAAGAGGCATCGTCGATAAAAAAATAGACCGATCGAATGTATTAGAGTTAAAAAAGGTTGTCAAACTCTACGGATGGCCAGATCGCCGACTTGTGGGCGTGAAAGGAGAGTTGGCTGCTTGGTTGATTGCGCAACACGCTGATTTTGATATTAAATTCCAAAAGTCGTGCTTGAAATATATGACTGCAAGTATTCCATCAAATTCAAATAATTATAAGCTTATTGCATATCTGACAGATAGAATATTGGTGAATGAAGGGAAAAGGCAGCTTTATGGCACACAGTTTCATATGTCAAAGGATAAATTAATTCCACAGCCGATTAAATCAATCTCGCTGCTCGACAAGCGAAGACAAAAATATCGTTTGGGTCAGATGGATAGGTATGCTACAAGATTAATGAGGAGTTTCAAAAAAGCACAAGAGAATAGAGAGCGCTGAAAGCGCTCTCTATAGATTATATCTGGTTGTGCATAAATCTATTTCAAGGCCATTTAGCCTTGTTTTTCTTATGTAAAATGATAAAATTCATTTAATAATAAGCCGTCCATTGAAATACAGCCGTCGCATAAATCAGACAGATTGACTACAAATCATAAAGACTGAATGAAAAGGGTGGCTCACGACAGCCGTCGCATCAAGGAGCTGACAATTGCGGTGTTGATAAGCATATTGACGCGTTGGTCGGTCTAAGGTTGTCCGGACCTTTGTCACGTCAGACGTGATTTGGACCGATCAGCTCGGCATGGTGTCGGGTTGAAGTTTGTTCCTTAAAAAAGAGGTGAATATGACAGCGGTAGTTTCTTTTTTTCGGTCGCTGCTCGGGACCAGATACCACGGTGGAGCGGGCGTGAATGCCTTCTCTGTGGTATCTGGAAGAAAGAGACGTCTGACTGCGTCGATGCGCACCATGGATAGCAAGTGCGCTGGCGAGTGCACTTGTCGTTGCTGCAAGTAACAGTAAATCATGGCTCAAGCGTTAGTAAATAACGCTTGAGCCTAACCAACTTTCAAGGGAGGACTCCAATGAATACTTTGGTGCCGTTGAAGTCGCCTATCTCTGTCAATTTTGAAACGACCCAGGTTTGCAATCTTAGGTGCAGTTTTTGCTTTAGTAACTCAGCGACCTATATCCATAAGAATCCGCCACTCGACCACGTGAAGCGTATCATTGACGCTCTTGCTGAGGCTGAGGTATTTGAGATTCGATGGTTTGGCGGCGAATTTACTGCCCTGAAAGGTTGGCAAGATGCCTTGCTTTATGCCCATAGTAAAGGTTTCTTTATGGGGTTTGTTTCGAACGGGACAATACTGACCCAAGAGGATGCAAAACTCATGGCAACCCTTGGAATATCAGGCGGAGCCATGTCGCTTCATGGTCTTGAAGATACCCACGATTCTGTTGTAGGAGTCAAAGGGGCTTTTCGAAAGACCATAGAAGGCATAAAGATCTGCAAAGACGCCGGAATTGGCATCACGGCACTCTTTACGCCAACTCGTGAGAACCTGAAGACGCTATACCCTCTAGCCACATGGCTAAGAGGCAGCGATATTCCGATTTCTGAAATTGATGTCGGACGGTTATGTCCATCCGGAGAAGCTGCTAGCGGTTGGGATGACCGAAGGTTGGACCTTGAGGACTATCGCTTCCTGTTTAAGGAGATGAGGAGAATTCAGGACGATACTGGCATGCATGCGTATATGGGGGATGCGTTTCCGTTATGCCTTCTGCCATATCGAGATTGGGATCTGGTGACTGGGTGTTGGCAAGGTACGGGCTTCGGTCAGATTTCAGTGAGTGGCGATCTCAAGTCATGCTCGATATTAAAGGTTAGTTACGGTAATATCCTAGAGACGCCGTTGACAGAAATCTGGACTGAAAAGCTTAAGACCATGAGGTCTCTAGCGCATTTGCCTCGTCAGTGCAGAATGTGTCCTCATTTTTGTGGAGGTGGATGTTCGGCTTCAAAAGTTGGAGCAACCCATTTTGCGCCGGATGAATTTATTCCGAGCGCTGAAGATGAGAGTTTGCTTACAATGGCACGTAGAATCCCTGGTTTGTTGGATTTTTACGTGCACCGGACCCTTGAGCAATTCAAAAGGAAAGCGGTGCTTCCTGAGGTGGACTTGTTGATTGAGTCGTCTAGCCGTCCCCGTATCAAGGGAGAGTATAGGATGCGTCAAGATTCCGAGTGTCATATAGGGTTCTTCAAGAGTAGAGGAATTTTGACATTTGATAGTCTTTCGGCATCCATCATGAGTCTGGTGGACGGAGTCAAAAGCGTAGAGGAGATAACCCGTATGCTAGATCGAGGCTCCGTATATGATACAAAGACCTGTGCAGCCAGAGTGAAGTCGTTCATAAGCCAAATGGTAAACGCGGGCTTTATGACGCTAACAACATAGTATAAGATGGGAGTAAGTCATTTTACTCCCATCATCTAAACTTATGAAACGTATCAAATTCGACGTTACTAAAAAATATGAACTAGCATACATTCAGGATCTCCTTGTTGATAAAGATTGGTTTGATCGTGAGAACTTTCCGATATTCTGGCCAAAACAAACAGCTTCACTGCCCCTGGCAATTGCTAGGGTAAAGCCAGTATTAGAACAATCTGTTGTTCAGCTGAATAATCGCTGGCGTGCGATTGAGTCTCAATATTTTAACCAAATAGCAAAGTTTAAACACAGAAAACTTCCAGCACAGCTTATTTGTCATGTAAGTTATTTCGGACCCGAAGGTCGGTATAAGTGCCCCGACACAATAAATATTAGATTACGAACAGCTGATGATAAGAGACGTGCTATCGAAACAATAGGGCACGAGTTAATTCATCTATTTTTTTATGACTATTTTGAAGAGAAAAAATGTTCCTATCGAGAGCGCGAATGGTTAGTTGATCACATTATTCTTGGGAGCTCTTTGACGACGTTATTTTCTAACTACAAAGCACAAACAATAGGAAGAGCAAAACCAGTGCTGTTAAAAAGCATTCTAAAATAAATAACTTTTTTAAATTATAACTAATCTTTTCCGGCTAATATTCTATATGTCCATCGAAAGTTTGAAAAGACACCTTTTGTAATCGGTTGTGGAGAATATATGATTAAGGTCAAAAAGCTACAAAAGAGTTTCGGATCACTAACCGTGCTTTTTGACGTGTCATTCTCACTTGGTCGCGGTCAAAAGGTGGCTCTGGTCGGACATAACGGCACAGGTAAGACGACCTTGATGCGGATACTCGCCGGCTTAGAGCAACCAGATGCTGGCATTGTAGAGATTGCCAAGAGCGCGAATATCGGCTACCTGGCTCAAGATACAAGTCTGACGACTGATGTAACTATCATCGACCATTTGAGGAGCGTGGCCGGCATCGATGTTCTGGAGCATGAGATACAGCGGCTGTCTCCTGAATTAGATAAACCAGAGATTGCTGCGCAGTACGAAGAAGCATTGAGACGTTATGAGTACGCGGACGGCTACACCTTTCGTCATCGGGCAGAAGCTATGCTGCTGGGATTTGGACTCAGCGATGTAGAGCTGGACAGGCCAATTTCACAGCTTAGTAGCGGTCAAAAAAGCAAAGTAGCCCTGATTGGCATATTGCTAAAGGGTGTAGATATCCTGCTTTTGGATGAGCCGACCAATAATCTGGATATTCCTGCCCTTGTGTGGCTCGAGGATTTCCTTATTAGAAGTTCGGCTACTTGTATTATCGTTTCTCATGACAGGAGGTTTCTGGACAAGATCACGACAAGCATTTTGGATCTTGATTGGCACACACATACTTTGACTGTGACGGGAGGCAGTTACAGCGATTATATTCTGGCTTCGGAGTCAAAGATAGCCAGACAAAGCGAAGAGTATAGTAGGCAACAGGAGGAGATAGAACGTCTGACTGCACGAGCTCGAGAAAGCAAAGCTAGCGCCCTGAAGGGTGCTAGCTGGAGTCCAAGTGATAACGACAAGTTTCTGCGTGGATTCAAGCGAGACAAAGCTGCGAAAGCATCTAAGGTTGCCAAGTCCATCGAAAAAAGAATCGAACAAATGGACAAGGTAGAGCGACCTTTCGCAAAAAAACCCTTCGCGATTCCACTTGATATAGAAACCAAAGCAGGCAATAGAGATATTTCGTTGCGAGATGTCGTAGCTACTAATGGTCGCAATTTCAGCATCGGGCCTTTGTCTTTGGAGATCGCCTTTGGAGAGCGTGTCGCGATCTTGGGGAATAATGGTGTCGGTAAGTCAACTTTGCTCAATGCTATTTCTGGCCGTATCAAGCCGACTTCAGGCACCATCAAGATGGGGTCTAGTGTCAGGATCGGTAATATGATGCAGGAGCACGACAGTCTACCACGTGAATCACCGGTACTTGATTATTTCAGCGCTACTACCGGACTCGATCTCCGTGATTCGCATAGTGGGTTAGCCCAGTTCGGATTTGATGAAAGAATGGCTCGAATGCCCATTGGTGCTCTAAGTCCGGGAGGACGAGCCAGATTATTGTTGGCGCTCTTTTCTACCCAGTCAGTCAACGTTCTGATCCTTGATGAGCCGACGAACCATCTCGATATTGAAGCTCTACAGGCATTAGAAGAGACCCTTGGAACATATCAGGGCACTGTAATCATGGTGACTCATGATAGGTTCTTTCTGGAAACTTCTAAGCTGGATACAACCTACGTATTATCTGACGGGAATTTAACCAAGATCCCTGATTATCATACGTACGTTGCTGAGGCTGAAGTCAAGGCTAGGAAGTTACTGAGATTATTATCATGATAGTCAATTGGTTGCATCATCTTGGTCGCCTTAGTTTAGTCGCTCATTGGTTATTATCAGTTATTGTTTGGGTGGGAGTAATCAAATTACTCCCATCATCTAAATTAATAAAATTGATAAATTTTAAGCTATTGAACGTCAGGTTAAATAATGCTCCAAATTTCTACCTATGAACATCATCATTAAAAGATTGAACAATCACGATAAATTTGCCAAATGGGGTGAACAGCTTCAGACCACACGGAAAGATGAAGCAGTCGAGACGATGAAACAAGAAGGGACTGTTTTTGAAGGTTTCTACGCGTTTGAAATGGCTGGACAAAAATATGCTATCGGAGCTCAGATTATTGACGAGGCAAAGAAAGCGGCCGGACAGCAGCATTTTGTCGTTGATGATGAACATCAAGCTATGCGAAAGGAATGTCTCGGTGAGATAATCCCCGCAGAGGTTATTTATGAATTAGAAAATCTATGACCCCACAGGAATACTTAGAACTAAAATCCATCTCTTTTCGTACTATCACGCTAGCTAATGAAGTACATACAGCGCAGGATGTTGCAATTCAGTGCGGTTGCGACGTTAAGACTGTGATAAAAAGCCTAGTTTTTTGGAGTGACAAAGGTTTCGCACTAGCTGCGGTTTCGGGTGATTCTCGCGTCTCTTTAGCTAAGCTGGCAAAAGCACTAGGAGTCACAAAGGTAAGGCTTGCCACAGCAGAAGAAACTAAACTAGTTACCGGTTATCTAATAGGTACCGTTAGTCCATTTGGGCTGAATGATATTGATGATATTCATTTTGATAAAGAGTTTTTAGTAAATAAATCAGAGTTACTTTTTGGTTCTGGCAGAGCAGATACACTGATTGCTATTTTTTCAGATGAAATGATAAAGAGTGATACTTTCCAATTTGCAGATATATCAGAGCCGAATTAATTAAAATCAACTTTATGGCGACTGAGATTATAAAACGCAACATCCATCTGGCCCGAAACATCGGTACTGCTTTAGATTTGGGTGCTGGCTCTGGTCATAATGCGGCTTTACTCGCAGAGATCGGATTCAAAGTCACTGCTATTGATAAATCGTCAACTTCAATCGAAGCGATAAATAATCTCTCGTTGCCTATTGATACCCAGAATATAAAGATCGAGGATTATGTTTTTAATTCTAATTTTGATATTATATTGGCTATAAATTCACTGCAGTTTGTGTCCGATCCATATACGGTGATCGAAAAGATGAAGAAGCATTGTGATGACCTGATATTTATTAATGTTTTCTCTAATAAAGAAAAAACCAACGACGACAGTATGAATTTTTTTGACAAAGATGAGCTGGTATCCGCTTTCAAGGGCTGGGAAATAATAGTAGCCAATGAATATTATGTGACGGAAAGTCATCCACCGCTAGGTTTGCATGTTCATGATTGTATCGAATTATTAGTTCGAAAGAAACAAAAAAATAAAATTACTTTACCATTAAGTTTATATTTATGAAATCTCATCTGTCGACACGTCTGGGAATTTTGTTGCTCGTTTTCTCATTTGTTTTGACGCCGATACTAACGGTAGCGGCAGTGCCTTCGCCTGAGTTGTCTCGCGCAGAGGTAACATCAGAGGTTAGTTTAGAAACAACAGATGCCGCGTCGCTTGGAGAGGCAACTCGAAGTGATCGGGCGGCCACGACTATTAATGATGATAGTTTTATTAATGTTAATGGGGAAATTAGAGACAATCTAGCTCCAATGGAGGCGCAAGCAACAGAATTTCCTTATGTGCCCAATATACAGCCCAAGGAACAGCAGAGTTTAAATTTCAGTGTTGATGACAGTAGTGGAGCATTTATATACAGCTTGCCGATTAATCTACCCCCAGGCAGAGCCGGGCTTCAACCAGATTTAAAATTATCCTACAGTAATCAGGATTCTTCGGCTGGTTCGTTATTTGGCTATGGCTGGTCTATTTCAATCCCGACGATTACCAGATTACCCAAATTTGGTGTTGATACCATGTATTCCGATAATGTTTTTTCTTCCAGCTTGGACGGAGAGTTGGTGCCGATGCAACTGAGCGATGGTGTCCATGGCATATACGGTGCTCGGATCGAAGGAGGGGATTTCAAGAAATATGAATTTTTGAATGATCGGTCATGGAAAGTCACTGATAAGCTTGGTGTTGTCTCTATGCTTGGTGTCAACAGTTCATCGAGACAGGATAATCCAGCGACTTCAAGTCAGATTTACCGTTGGTCGCTTGACCGAGTCACCGATAGCAATAGTAATTTTATCGAATACACTTATTTCAAGAATGAAGGACAATTATACCTCCAAGGAATTACGTATACGGGTCATGGTACACAATCTGGCCCATTTGAGGTTCTCTTCATTAGAGAGCCCCGCCTCGATGTTACCAATTCTGATCGATCTGGTTTCAGCGTAACGACCAGCCAGAGAATTTCAGAAATTCAGATTAAAGTTGACGGCGAGCTGACTCACGCATATACTCTAAATTTTGATAATGGAGGAGCGACTTATGTTTCCACAGTGACGGCCATTGGAGAAACTGCCTACAAGCAGGGAGTTCCTCAAATATTGCCCGCTAATATTTTTAGTTACGCGACTTCCAGTAGTTCATGGACTCAAACACCGAGCTATAGTTTACCGGTAAGCTTCGTACGTAATGGCGGTTATGACACTGCTGTCAGAGCCGCAGATGTAAACGCCGATGGATTTACCGATTTTGTTTCTAGGAGTGTCGGTAGCGATGGCGATGTTTTTATGAATAATGGTGACGGAACCGGCTGGACTCAAGATGTAGTAAATCAACCAATGCCTGTCGCAATCAAAGAGGGTGATCGAGAGACTGGCGTAAGGGTTTTGGACGTCAACGCCGATGGTTTTGATGATTTGCTCGAAGCTAGGTCAGAAGGATCATATAGCAATCTAAATGCATATATAAACAATACCAACGGGACTGGTTGGACACTTGACCCTAATTACGTTATCCCCTTTGCGTTTTACGGATTCTCGACGTCTTTTGATGTTCGTCCAATAGACGTAAACGCCGATGGTTTCATTGATTTTATTCAAAGTAACTATAGTCAGGGTAATTTTACTCCCTATGTTTTTGTGAATGACGCTGATGACACCGGTTGGACGCTTGATACGAACTATATTTTGCCGACATATTTGACAGAAAATTATATTGATTCTGGTGTGAGAACCTTTGATGTCAATGGAGATGGGTTGACCGATTGGGTAAAGTCAAAAGGCGCAACTAGAGAAGTTTTTATTAATCAAGGCAATGGCACCGGTTGGACGCTTGATCCCAATTATGTAATTCCCGTCGAGTTTACCAGCACAATCGGAAATAATAGAGATATGGGCGTCAGAACAGCAGATGTTAATGGCGATGGCTTGGTTGATTTAGTCAGAAGTACTACCTATGCCGTCAACCAGGGTGTCTATCTCAATAAAGGAGATGGTACTGGCTGGATATTGGATCCTTCTTATTATCAGCCGTTAGCTTTTGTTAGCGGTGGCAGCGGCGAGGATCTCGGCGCGAGACTAATAGATTTTAACGCCGATGGCTTAGCAGATTTTGGTCTTAGCGCGTCCGATCAAACTCCATATATAAAGATCATAGACAGCCACCGGGATAATGAGCTCGTTACCATAAAAGAATCAAAGGGGGCTGAATATCATATTAATTACAGCAATGCCAAGGAACCTGTGTTAGGTCAGCAGTTAAATCCAAAACTGCCGTTTCCCGTTCGCACAGTGGGTTTAATCGAGATTTATGATGGCATTAATAACACATCCGCCGTATCGTATACTTTTGAGAATGCTGATTACTATAAGAGTAACATTTTTGATAAAAGATTTTCTGGTTTTGGCAAAGTTACCAAAGAAGTTGGAGATCAGAGAACAGTCACCTATTTCCATCAAGCCAATGAGACAAGTACATCAACCGGTGAAGCTGAAGATAATTTTTCCAAGATAGGCAAACCTTATCGTCAAGAAATTATTAATAGCGTTACTGGACTGAAAGAAAGCGCAAAAATATTCCAGTGGGATTCGGCAAACTTGGGCTATGGCAATAATTTCGTCTTTAATAGTCAGACCGTTGATATTCTCTATGATCAAGGTATTGCAGCCGAAATCAAAGGCGTCTCAAATGTGTATGATTTGAGCAATGGAAATTTGCAGGAGATGAGAAATTTAGGTCTTGTCGTCGCTAGCTCAGAAACAGGAGTTATTAGCGATACATTACTGATTGATAACAAAACAACAGTTTATCAGTATGCCCTCAATGCTCAGAAACATATCCTCGGCGCTCCCAAGACCCAAGTGCTGGCCGGCTACGGCACAACCAAAGACCAAGACTTGTATTATGACGGATTGGCTTTGGGACAGATCGATAAAGTAAATCTGACCAAGGAAGATTTGAAAGTCAACGCAGTTGATATTGAGACGACTTATAATGACTATGGTTTGGCGCTGACCAAGAAAGATCCCAAAGATAATACAGCAGTGACCCTCAGTTATGACCCAGCTAATCTCTATGTCAGTACGACAACTGACGCTTTGAATCGTCAGACCATTACCACCTACGATCCGCGCTCCGGTAACTTATTATATTCACGTGATCCCAATGGTTACCAAGAACAATATACCTACGATGCCTTTGACCGACTGACACGTAAGGAAATCTCTGATCCCGCCAATCCGACAAACCTGATTACCAAGCAGGAGATAACCTATACCGACGGTTTAGTACCACGCTCAGCCGAAGTGAAGGATTATTTCGCCACAGGACGATTTAGCTTGAGCAAAGAATATTATGACGGTCTTGGACGCACTATTCAGACCTTGACCAGTCATGGTCAGGCCGGACAGTATGTGGCAGTCAGTAAAGAATATGACGGTCAGGGTCGGGTCAAACGCCAGTCATTACCGACCATTGTTTCGTCGCTAAACTATAATCCTAACCCCAGCTTCACCTACGCCAAATCATTCACCTATGACGCGCAGGATAGAGTGTTAAGCGAAGTGACTCCAACGGGAACAACCACCTATGAATATGATGGCTTGGTGACAACTATTACTGATCCCCGCGGCAAGATGAAGAAATTAACCAAAGACGCGCACGACAATCTGGTTACGGTAGAGGAGTTTAATGCTGGGCAGACCTACACCACCAACTATGAATACACTTTGACCAATAAGTTGAAAAAAATTACAGACGCCCAAGGTAATATTCGCACCTTTACCTATGACGCGCTCGATAACCTGAATCAGCAGGATATGGTGCGTAAGTCTACAGTCAGCAATCCGGTCAAATGGACCTATAGCTATGACAAAAATGGTAATGTCCTCAGCAAGCTGGATCCCAAGTCACAAACGACCAACTATACCTATGACAGTCTCAATCGTCTGTTGACCGAGAATTTCACCGGCAAGACAGGTACAGAGTATAGCTTGCTCTATGATCAGGGAGCGGCACAGCTCGGTCGTCTGAGCAAAGTAACGGGTTCGGATGGTGTCATTACCGAATACACCTATGATACTAGTGGTAAGCCAACACTAGTCAAACGAAACATTGATGGACAAGTCTATAACCTTGCCTATAGCTATGACTGGAACGGTAATATCACATCTATTCTATATCCAGAAGGTGAACGGATTGATTATTTCTACAATGACGCGGGACAGATCAGTCAGGTCAATAAGTTTAAGAATAATCAGACAACGGTCTTGGTCCAGAACGTGACCTATTCACCATTAGGACAAGTGGCGCATCTAGAGCGGGGTAATGGAGTTATTACTGATTACACCTATACACCAGCCCAAGGATATCGCCTGACAAGATTATTGTCGGTCAAAGGACCAACCAAGCTCCAAGACTTAGGCTATAGCTATGATGCTAATGGTAACATCTTGGCCATGAGTGATACTTCTGATACTCAGTTAGCCAAGAGTACAAACTATACATATGACGATCTTAATCGTTTAGTCTCAGTTACAGTTACCAACGCGGCATCTGGCACTAACTACAGCCATAGTTACACCTATGATAGCGTTGGTAATATTCTGACTTCTGATGTCGGTAGCTATACCTATAGCAATAATAATCCTCATCAGGCCAACAACATCGGCGGTGTTGCCTATGTCTACGACGCCAATGGTAATGTCAAATATATTGGTCAGGATTATCTACGCACTGATTATCGTGATCGCATGGATTACAACCGACGCAGTGGCACTGCCGACTACACCGAATATCTCTATGACCACACCAATCAGCGCATGAAGAAACATACCGTGGTCTACGTCGCGCCGCCTGGCACTGGCTGTGAAGGTCATCCTGAGGATTGTCCAGATCCGGAGTTGGTAGCGCCAACGGTGATTGGACCAGTTCTTGAACCAGCCCCAGGCAAATTGCCTGTACCAGTGTTAGACATTGAACCGGTTGAGGGAGAAGAAGCTCCAATATTCAATGATCAAGATTCAAACAATAATCAAGTCCCAATAGAGAATATTGAAACAGGGGATGAAGAGTTAGAAATGAGAAACGAAATAACGATTCAGATGGTTGATACGCCGGAAGTTGATATCATCGAACCTGAACCAGTTGAAGTTCTTCCTTTGTTGACCACCACAGAAGCCACTATCAATCCTGAACCGATTAGTTCAACTAAGTTAGACCCTACAG
>CAYHYG010000008.1:0-35707 GCA_964360835.1 uncultured Gammaproteobacteria bacterium | reverse complement strand
AATATACAGCTTATTCACAGGGATATTATGCTGAGATCTTTGTTGCCAACCAGCACCACTTTGGTTGCGCCGGTTGAGTCTCTGGTTCGTCTCTGGCCTATCAATAAAGTGCTCAGGGCTATGAAAGGTTTGGAATTATTAAAAGTCAATTTACGACAAAATGCCAATCCCCAGTTGGCGTGGGAACATTATCTAACAAACTTTCTATATATTGTATGAAGCGATTTATAATTTTAATCTTAATTACCATTATCGTTAGTGGCTGCGGCGTTATCAGGGTCAATCGTACTTCTACGCCCAAGACAGTCGTGCCGATCGGTATTTACAAATCGGCAAATGCCGGTGAAACCTGGGAATCCAAAAGTAACATTTATTCGACCAAAGGCGAGGTCAGGACATTTACCGATTCTAACATCACGACCTTAATACAGGATCCTAATGACCCAATGACACTGTATGCGGGAACTAATAGTAAGGGTCTGGTTTATACTTATAATGGGGCGGAAGGTTGGCAGTCCACACTGACCAATAAAGGCGTAGTCAATGCTATAGCTGTTGATACTTCTGATAAGTGTGTCGTTTACGCGGCTTTGTATAATACTATTTTCAAAACTATTGACTGTAATCGGACTTGGAATCAAGTTCATTTCAGTACTTTGGATAAGGAATTTTTTACGACTCTAGCAATTGATCCTGCACGGAGTAATGTAGTTTTCGCCGGAACGTCACGCGGAACGTTATTGGTCAGCCGAGATGCCGGCATATCCTGGCAAGTTTCTGTTTTCTTTCCTAGTCAGTTGAGTCAATTATTGATTCAGCCTGATAATGCCAACATTATGTATCTGGCTACAGTCTCGAGGGGTCTGTATTATAGCGATAATGGCGGTTCTACCTGGTCAGAGACGAGCAAACTGGATGCTGTGATTATTGATCGTAAGTTGACACAAGGTACAGTAGTTGCCACTACCACTGGTCAGTTTGGTAATCTCAAGAACGCCAATACATTTCGTAGTATGTCCCTCGATTCAACGCAACCCAATAGTTTGCTCTACTCCAATAATTATGGTATTTTCAGGTTTACTGGAGGCAGCTCCTGGCGTGAAATTCAAATCTTAAATAAACCAGCGGAAGAGATAGTTTACGCTATTGCTGTCAACCCTCAGAACCCTCAGATGCTAGCATTAACCACCACCGGCGCATACTACCTTACTGATGACGGTGGAGCGAACTGGAGCGTCAAAGTTTTGCCAGCAGCCGGCATCCCTCGTTTCCTCATTATTAACCCCAAGCAGCCAAAAGAAGTCTATATTGGCTTCTATCAGACGGCTAAATAGCAATTATGTATTCATTAGACCCTCATATAGGCGATTTTGACGCCACTATCGAGCATTTCAAGCAAGACATCAGTGGTCTCCGTACCGGTAGAGTCAATCCATCAATGGTTGACGCTATTATGATTGATGCTTATGGTGTCAAAACTCCTTTATTGCAGCTGGCTAGCATCTCTTGTCCGGAGCCGCGCACTATCATGATACAGCCGTGGGATAAGTCGATTGCCAAGGATATCGACTCAGCTTTACAGAGAAGCGACCTCGGTCTATCGCCAGTAGTTGATGGCGATATTGTACGTCTCAATTTTCCTCCTCTGACTGAGGAGAAACGCAAAGAATTGGTGAAGTTACTGGGTCAGAAAGCGGAAGAAGCCAAAGTCTCTCTCAAGCAAAAACGCGAAAAGGTCCGCGATGAGATTGTTTCTCAGCAAAGTGTCGCCACTATTACTGAGGATGACAAGTTTCAGGCCTTTGACCGTTTAGATAAGGCTGTCCGAGATTATCAGGAGAAAATAAAAAATATCTCCGAAACTAAAGAAGCTGAAATAATGCACATATAATATGTTACTACCCGTCCTTCTTTTTTTAGCCATACTTGGTTTACTGGTTTTTGTCCATGAACTTGGACATTTTTTGGCTGCCCGCAAGCTCGGCATAGCAGTTGAAGAATTTGGTTTTGGTTTTCCCCCTCGGATTTTTGGTATCAAAGGTAAAAATACCTTATATAGTCTGAATTGGATTCCTATTGGGGGATTTGTAAAAATTAAAGGTGAGCAGGGAGATCAGGCCTCGGAGCAGGATAGTTTTGCTTCACGGAAAGCCTGGCAGCGTATTTGGGTGCTATCGGCTGGCGTCATCTTTAATATTTTATTAGCCGCCATCTTGTATAGCGGCGGATTTATGCTGGGTTTACCGCAGAGTATCACTGATGCTGATATACAGGATCAGAAAGTGCTACAATCGCAGATTGTCATCTCTGATGTTGTGGCTGAGAGCCCAGCAGCAGAAGCAGGTCTGCGTCTTGGTGATGAGTTGGTCAGTCTGGCCGGAGAGCCTGTCGTTTCTTTGCAACAAACGTACGAATATCTGGACAAGCACCGATCACAGCCAGTAGAGTTTTCTATTCTACGTGATGGTCAGGGGCAACTGCTGACAGCCCAAGCCAAAAACAATGCTGACGGTAAAATGCAATTTGGCATTGGTTTTGTCAGGTTAGCTACTATTCAGTATCCCTTTTTCGAAGCTATCGGCAGGGGCATTATGGCTACGATAAACGTCTTGATAGCCATTACCGTGGCGCTTGGCTTCCTGCTGTATAAGATTTTTACGTTTCAGGGTGTTGGCGCTGATGTTTCCGGGCCTGTTGGTGTGGCTGTCCTGACAGCTGATGTAGCTCGACTTGGCTGGATACATTTGATTAATTTTGTGGCTGTCCTTTCGATCAATTTGGCGGTGATCAATATTTTACCTTTTCCAGCTTTGGACGGTGGCAGGATAGTTTTTGTCCTTTTTGAAAAGATTCGAGGTCGTGCCGTTAGTGAACTAATAGAACAACGAGTTCATACCACGGGGTTTGTCTTATTGCTTCTGCTTATGGCTCTGGTTACTTACAGAGACATAATTCGCTACGGTGCTGATATTTGGAGTGGTTTGACCAAAGTATTTTCATGAAATGGGTTTTGAACGCTTCCGAATCAACGGTCAGACGAACATTACGAGAAGCTGGATACCATCAGGAATTGGGCCCTCAGCCCAATTTTAGTCGTAGGTTGAGAGCAGGGCAAGCTTGGCCGCGTTTTCACCTGTATATTGAAGCCAATGAGGCCTCTCGTGTCCTGGCCGATCTACATCTTGACCAGAAAGCAGAAACACGCCACTATCAAGCTGTTAAGGCTCATAATGCAGACTATGACGGACCATTGGTAGAGGCAGAAGCGACTAGAATAAACAATTTTTTTCAAGCAAAAATATAATATGATGACCCATCAATCAAAGCTTTTTGGAAAAACTCGTAAAGAGGTTAGCTCCGAGGAAGTTAGTACCAACGCCCAATTGTTAATGAGGGCTGGCTTTATTGAGAAAAATTTGGCCGGCGTGTACACGTATTTACCTCTGGGATTACGTGTTCATAAGAAAATTGAAGAAGTTATTAGACAGGAAATGAATAGGCTGGGAGCCCAGGAGATTTTGATGCCCGTGTTACAAAATAAAGAAGTCTGGATGACCAGCGGTCGGTGGCAGGATCGTGTCGGCGGCTCTATGTATCAATTTACTGATTCCAGTGGCAGAGAGCTGGGACTAGGACCGACGCATGAGGAGGTAATTACTGATATTATTAGTCGACACGTTCACTCATATAAGGATTTACCCTTATATATTTATCAGATTCAGACAAAATTTCGTGATGAACCTCGAGCCAAATCAGGATTACTACGAGGCAGGGAATTTGTCATGAAGGACTTGTATTCATTTGCTCGTACAGCCGAAGAATCGTCAGCGTTTTATCAGAAAGCCCATGATGCCTATCTCGCACTATTTCAACGCTTAGGTCTTAGAGCTTTTTCGGTTGAAGCTTCGGGCGGCACCATGAGCAAAAAGCATTCTCATGAATTCATGGTAGTTACACCAGCAGGCGAAGATATCACTATTTATTGTCTATCATGTGGCTGGGCGCAGAATAAAGAAATCGCTACGATTGGTGAAGGTGATCTGTGTCCTCGTTGTCAGAAAATATTGACCCAAGCCAAGACAGTAGAGGGTGGCAATATCTTTGACCAGGAAATTCTTTTTACATCGGCTCAACATGCACAGTATGCTGACGAAGCTGGAGTCATTCAGCCAATATATATGGGCGCTTACGGTATCGGGGTTGGAAGAGCTATGGGTACCATTGTTGAAGCTTATCATGATGAAGCTGGAATCAAGTGGACGCCAGCTACAACGCCATATCACGTTCACGTTTTGCAGCTATCTCAAGACCACGACTACAGTCAGAAAATGATGCAAGAATTACAGCAGATGGCCAATGACTACGATTTTCTGATAGACGACCGTAAGTTGAGTGCCGGTCAGAAACTAGCAGAAGCTGATCTGATAGGGATACCTCTACAGGTAGTTATTGGTGATAAGGCTAAACCAAATATTGAAGTAAAGTATCGCACTGATGGAAAACGAGATCTAATGAAACCTGCTGATTTGAGTAAGGTCTTGAAGAAATTATATGCTCAAGAGGTTATTCGGTAGATTTTCCAAGGATCTGGGCATCGATCTAGGAACCGCCAATACCTTGGTATATGTGAAGGACCAGGGTATTGTCATTAATGAACCATCTGTAGTTGCGATTAATAATCGTACTGACCAGATACTGGCCGTGGGGCAGGAGGCCAAGGTTATGGTCGGCAAGACACCTTCCCATATTACTATTTCCCGGCCAATGGTTGATGGTGTAATTTCTGATTTTGAAGTGACAGAAAAGATGTTGAAATATTTTATTGATAAGGTGCACAAAGAGAGTTTTGCTTTAGTACCCAGACCACGTGTCGTAGTAGCTATCCCTTTGGACATAACTGAAGTGGAACACAAAGCCGTCGAAGATGCTGTGACCAGTGCCGGAGCTCGTGAAGTTTTATTAATTGAGCAACCTGTGGCTGCAGCCATTGGCGCCGGGCTACAAATACAGGAGGCCACCGCCAGTATGATTGTAGAAATAGGTGGTGGAACCACCGAAATTGCGGTCATTTCACTAGGAGGTGTGGTTACTTGGAAATCGCTTAAGCTGGCTGGTGATAAATTTAATGAGGCTATTATTCAGTATATCCGTGATAAGTTTAATATCATACTAGGCGATATTACGGCCGAACGGGTCAAGATTGAGGTTGGCACAGCAATTTCTAGCAAGGAACATTTAGAGGCCACCGCCAGGGGACGCGATGTGCTGACTGGTTTACCAAAGGAGGTGGTGATCACTGACCAAGATATTAGGGAAGCTTTGAATAAACCATTACGTATCATTACAGATAATATCAAAGCGACCATAGAGAATACACCGCCGGAATTGGTGGCTGATCTTTATAATCGCGGAATGATTTTGTCTGGCGGAGGAGCCCTGCTTCGTGGTTTAGATAAACTAATTGAACACGAAACCAAAATACCTGTGAGCGTGACCAATGATCCACTTACCAGTGTTGTGCGTGGAACTGGAGTAGTACTGGAAGATTATGACATGCTGCGACAAATACTTTTACCTTCCACACGTGACAGAGCTTTATCATAGGATATATGAAACGAAATCGTCAGCTGCTTATCATCATTCTAGTTGTCATTGTAATTATATTGTTGGCTCCGCGACTGCCGTGGGGACATTTTGTTAGTAGGGGGTTACTGGGAACTCAGAGTTGGTTGCGAAGCTATACAACGACCCCAGCAGAAAAAGATTTGCTGATAGAGATGCTAACAGCGGAAGTAGCCAGACTAAGTGCCATCGAATCAGAGAACGAGGAATTACGTCGGCAACTATCGTTTTTTCAGAAGCAAGAGTTTCAGAGGGTTTCTACCTACATTCTTAGTAAGGATCCATTCAACAGTAATTTTCTAACGTTAGCAGCAGGCAGTAATCAGGCTGTGGCACTAGGCCAGCCAGTGATCGTGGGAGAAGGAATTCTTATCGGTAAAATTATATCTGTCGAAGCGGAACGGTCTTTGGTTGAGTTACTGACGAGCGATGTCAGTAAGGTGCCAGCTATGGTCAGCGGTGGTTCTGCTACTAACGGATTACTACAAGGTAATCTTGGTACGAGCCTGGTCCTGCAGTATGTGCCTAATGAAATTGAATTACAGCCCTCGGAGTTGATAGTCACATCTGGTCTGGAGCAACAGACGCCCAGAGGTTTGGTTATTGGCACCGTAGAATCGATAGAAAAATCAGAATCAGATATATTTTCTTCCGCCAAGATTAAACCGGCAGTGGATTATCTCAGTCAATATATTGTTACTATTATTGTAGTCAGCCAATGATATTTTTTGTAACGTTTAGCAGTTTGTTGATAGCTTATTTCATTCAATTGGTCTTTTTTGAATACGGTATGTTGCTCATTGCCTCGCTCATTCTGCCCGGTGTATTTTATATATACAACAACCAACACTTACAGGGCTGGTTTGCCTCCATCGCCGTCGTAACCTTAGCAGATTTACTAATTCTACATTATGGTTTGTATAATTTAGTAGTACTACTGGCCGCCTTGATCTCCTATCTTCTTAGTCGTAGTTTATTTAGTAGTCTCAGTAGATTCAGTCGTTTCTTTTTGACAGTAATTTATGCCTTCTCTTTCCAACTTGGTTGTCTAGGAATTTCATTCATTAATTTAGGGCCGGAGCGATTAGCATTTTCTGCGCTACAACTGATTGGCATGATAGTTATGAGTTTTCTTTTGGCTGTAGCGGCTGTTATATTACGATTGTTAATCAGGCAGCGCGCTGATAGAAAGGAACTCTATGCCTATTCATAGCAATGATCCTTTTCGTATACAAGAAGGTCGCCACGGTAAGGGGTATTTGAAAAATTTTACTGCCAACAATGAAGCCGGTGATACCTTAATTACCTCTGCCATGGGTTCTTTTCTTGGCAAAAGTTTAGGAAGACGAGCTCTTATTGGCTACACTGTGCTTGTGTTAGCGGTTTTTTTGAGTCTGTCCTGTCGGGCGTTTTATCTACAAGTGTACGCCGGTGATGATTTTGAATCTTTAGCCGAAGGAAATAGAACGAAGCGCCTGATTTTGCCTGCACCACGAGGCATACTCTATGACATTACTGGCGCTCCGTTGGTCTATAACACCTGGAATTTTTCACTCTATATTGATCGGCGAGAGTTGACTAATAAACAGAATGAGTTTGTATTCCTTGAAACTCTCTTGGCTGACATTGATAAAACCAGAGATTGGCAAAAACGCTTGGAGCTGGAGTTACCAGACCCAATTTTAATTGCCGAGGGATTGCCATATGAAAAAGCTCTTGAATTATTAGCGGAATCTCGTTTTCATGACGAGATTGTCGTGGTCTATGAGCCAGGCAGGACCTATGCCACCGATAGCGGTCTCAGTCATTTAGTTGGTTATACTGGTTTAATTAGCGCTGAAGAATTACAAGCTACACCCAAGGGTGAGTATTTAAATAATGACACTATTGGTAAGGCTGGTATTGAGGTTGCGTATGAGAAGTTACTGAGAGGAAAATTTGGATTCCAAGATACCGAGGTGGACGCCTTAGGACGGGAGTACCAAAAAACAAATCTCCAAGAACCGTTACAGGGCAATGACCTGAAGCTAACTATTGATCTTACTGTCCAGCGCGCCTTATATCAAGCCATGACGCAGGTAGCAGACGAATCAAAAAAAACACGAATGGCTGGTGTGGTGCTTGATCCACAATCAGGCGGGGTTCGGGCTATGGTATCACTTCCTGATTTTGATCCTAATGTTTTTTCTCATCGTTTGTCACAGGAGGAGTTTGATACTTTGATCAAGAATGAGGACCAACCATTATATAATAGAGCTATCTCAGGTGAGTATCCAGCAGGTTCTACATTTAAAATTATTATGGCTTCCGCTGGTTTGCAAGAGAAAGTGGTAACGCCGGAGACAACGGTGATAAGCACTGGGGGAGTGCGAATTAACAATTTCTTTTTTCCTGACTGGCGACCCAGGGGACATGGGGTGACTAATATTTATCACGCTTTGGCCGATTCAGTGAACACCTATTTCTATCTTTTAGGTGGAGGCGATAACGCAGGTAAAAATGGACTGGGGTTGGAACGCATTCGCAACTACGCGGTTAAATTTGGCTTGGCTGATACCCTAGGTATTGATTTGCCGGGAGAGTCTACGGGCTTCGTACCGGATGAAGCTTGGAAATTGGAAACCAAAGGTGAACGCTGGTATTTGGGCGATACGTATAATCTTTCTATTGGCCAAGGCGATTTGACTGTTACCCCTTTACAAATGGCCCACGCTGCTTCTATAATTGCTTCAGACGGTCTAGATACGACACCACACATAGTTGAGTGGGTGTCGAATTTTAATACCCTAGAATTACCCCAATCTCAGCCAATATCTTGGTTGAGTCAAGAAACAATTCAAGTGGTACGAAAAGGTCTGCGTCAGACTGTCCATGGCGGTAGCGCTAGTAGTTTACAGTCTGTCAGAGTGCCTGTGGCTGGTAAAACTGGAACAGCCCAATTTAATCGCAATAAGCAGCCCCATTCCTGGTTCACTGGTTTTGCCCCCTATGATAATCCGCAGTTGGTCTTTGCTATTATAGTTGAGGAGGGCGGGGATCAGGGTCTTGCCGTCAGGGCCAGCAGGTTATTTTTAGAAAAAATATTTAATAATCAAAAAGACAACAATGAGTGATTCAATAGTACTTACTCCCCAAGGTCAACAAAAACTTTTGGAGGAACTGGAACATCTAAAGAAGATCAAGCGTAAGGAAATAGCGGAGCGCATTAGCTTAGCCAAGGAATTTGGAGATCTGTCTGAAAATGCAGAATATCACGAAGCCAAAGATGAACAAGCTTTCATCGAAGGACGAATTATGGAACTTGAACATATTCTGAAGATTGCTGAGGTCGTCGAGAATGTTGAGTCTGACATTATTTCCGTCGGATCGGCTATCGAGCTAAAGAAGGACGACAAACAAATGCTGGTCAAGTTGGCTGGAGCTACAGAAGCCGATCCTGCCAATGGAAAGATTTCATTAGACTCTCCGCTGGGTCAGATGCTTCTCGGCCGCAAGCAAGGTGAAGAGTTCGATTTAACTACGCCGGGCGGCAAGAGTCATTATGTTGTTGTAAAGGTCAATTAATGTTTATCAAGAAAATAGCTATTGATTTAGGCACGACTACTACACTAGTCTATGTGCCCAAGAGAGGGATCATAATTAATGAGCCTTCTGTTGTAGCTGTTTCTCTTTTGGATAAGAAAGTTTTGGCCGTAGGTGAAGAAGCAAAGGAAATGATCGGCAGAACGCCAGATACCATTGTAGCTTCACGTCCACTTAAAGACGGTGTCATTGCGGATTATCGCACCACAGAGAGCATGTTAAAATATTTTATCGCTAAAGCAACTGGTGGTATGAAATTTTTCCGCCCAGAAGTGATGATAGCGGTGCCGGCTGGTATCACCTCCACTGAACGACGGGCAGTCATAGACGCTACACTTAATGCTGGTGCGAAGGCGGCCTATATTATCAAAGAGCCGATTGCCGCGGCTATTGGCGCAGACATACCAATTGGATCAGCTTCCGGTCATATGATTGTGGATATGGGTGGCGGCACTTCAGAAATTGCTGTTATCTCTCTCGGTGGAATGGTAGCTAATACCTCGGTTCGTATTGGCGGTAATAAATTTGATACGGCTATTCAGGATTTCATCAAGCGTAAATACAATATGGCCATTGGCGAGCGCACAGCCGAAGATTTAAAAATAAAAATTGGTTCCGCCCAGTACCTTCCCAAAAATGAAAAATTAGAAATGGAAGCCAAAGGTCGCGATTTAATTACTGGCTTGCCAAGAACTATCCATGTAACATCGGATGATATTACTGATGCCTTACAAAATGAGCTTCAGGGTATAATTGCTGCGGTCAAATCAGTTTTGCACAAAACACCGCCTGAACTTTCTGCTGATGTTATCGATAAAGGTATGGTCCTATCCGGGGGTACTTCTCAGCTTAGAAATATGGATACTCTGTTGGCTCAGGCTACGGGGGTACCAGCCTTTAATGCTGATGAAGCCTCGCTGTGCGTAGCTAAAGGCACAGGAGTTGCCTTAGAGAATCTAGAGTCATACAAGCGCAGTATATTGTCAGCTCGTTAATATTGACGATTTTCTGTAAAAGTGGTATATCTATGTTGCTTCACTATATTCGGGTGATCGCCCTCCGTCGCTAAAGCTATGGAGGGAGGAAAGTCCGAACACCAAAAAAAGAGTAGTTGATAACGTCAACCTGGCCCATTGGGCTAAGGACAAGTGCAACAGAAAGTATACCGCTCTGAGCGAGGCCGTAAGGCCGAGTCGAAGGGTAAGGGTGAAACCGTGAGGTAAGAGCTCACGCGCTACGACGGTGACGTCGGAGAAGAGGTAAACTCTACTCGGTGCAAGGTCAAGTAGATCCCGCCTCGGCGGGATGGGTAGACCGCTTGATCCCAACGGCAACGTTGGGACTAGAGAGATGATCATCGCTCCACCTATGGTGGAGTACAGAATTCGGCTTATAGAATATAGTGAGGCAATGAAAACACTCGATTTAGCCATCAGTATCATATTGATTCCAGTCGACTATTTGATGATAATGTTTGCTGGAATTGTTAGCTATGGTCTAAGATATCAAGGTATAGTTACGCAGGTTCGACCTGTTTTTTTTGATGTCTCCTTTGAATCGTTTTTTAAACTCCTTAGTCTGGTGGCTCTTTTGGGTGTTTTGGTTTTTGCTTGGTCCGGTCTCTATAGTATCAACACGCGCATACAAAGAATCGCTGAATTTCGCAAGGTTTTTTTTGGAGTTTCAACTATGCTTCTGATAGTTGTCATTACGGTCTTTTTTCGTCGGGAAGTTTTCTCCTCACGTTTCATAATCCTTATTGGTTGGGTTTTGGCTATTCTATTTACCTACCTGGCCAGATTATGTGTCTACTGGATTAAAGGTAAAATTTTGGCCTCATCTGATCTCGGTTACTCGGTTGGTGTCATTGGGGCTAGTCCTGTGTCCACTGAAATTCAAAAATACTATGATAAACACAAGCAGTTAGGACGAAAAGTCGTACTGCGTTTGGACAGCTTAAACTTAACTGACTTGCAAAGATTGGAAGAATTTCACGGGCAGAAGGCTCTCAATGAACTCATTGTTACTACTTCGGACCAGACAGATATTGAGAATGCCATGAATTTTTGTAATGATTTCCAAGTGACTCTTAAGTATCTAGCTAGCTATCAGCAAAGCCAGTTTATAAACGTTAACTTGCTGGACGTTGCCGGCTATCCCATCATTGAGATCAAAAAAACACCGCTTGAAGGTTGGGGTCGTATTGTCAAACGTTCTCTTGATATGATTAGCAGTATTATATTCATTATAATTTTTTCTCCTTTGTACTTACTGATTGCAGGGCTGATAGTTCTTGATAGTCGGGGTCCGGTGTTAGTCAGATTGCAACGTGTCGGCCAAGGAGGAAACTTATTTTATCTGTATAAATTTCGGTCAATGGTAGATAGGGCCTGGGAACTCAAGCCACAGATTATGCCGTTCAATGAGCGCGCTGATGGTCCTTTATTTAAAATGGAAAATGACCCGCGCATTACCCGGGTGGGACGTTGGCTCCGTCGGACCAGTCTGGATGAGTTACCGCAGTTTTGGAATGTCTGTATCGGTAATATGAGTTTGGTAGGGCCGCGTCCACATGAGCCTGCGGAGGTTTCCCAATATGTACGACCATATCGTAAACTTTTGACTATTAAGCCGGGTATCACCGGTGCGGCACAAATATCAGGAAGATCTAAACTTAAATTTGAGGAGGAGGCGCAGATTGATCTCCTTTATATCGAAAATTGGTCAATTATGAAGGATTTGAAAATTATGCTACGGACACCGGCGGTAGTTTTAAAGTTTGATGATGCAGCTTAGCAATGAAAGTTGCTCTAGCACACGATCATCTGTATCAATTCGGGGGCGCCGAAAAAGTCCTAACAGAGATGCATGCGCTATTTCCGCAGTCGCCGATTCATACGTTGATATTTAGTAACCTAAAAAATACTAGTTTCGAACGGGCAATTTTGCGATCATCGTACTTGCAACTATTACCAGGCGTGCAGAAATATTTTCGTTGGCTACTACCCTTTATGCCTTCTGCCTGGGAACGTTTTTCTTTTACCAATTATGATGTAGTGCTTTCGTCGTCATCTGCTTTTGTCAAAGGGATTATCGTCCCATCTTCGACAATTCATCTTTGCTACTGTCATACACCCACCAGGTATCTCTGGGCTGATTCTGACGAGTACGTTAATACATTACATCTGCCACGGCTCATGCGTTGGTATATTCGTGAACGTCTCAAGGAGTTGCGTAGTTGGGATCAGATTGCTGCCCAACGCCCCGATGTCATGATTGCCAATTCTCAACACGTGGCCAGAAATATCAAAAAATATTACAATCGTGATACTCAGGATGTATACAAGCCAGTCCCTGTTGAATAATTCAAGGTTTCACCTCAACCAAAGAATTATTTTTTGATTGTCTCTCGTTTACGTCCATATAAGAAAGTTGATCTGGCTATCAAAGCCTTTAACGCCTTACGCCTGCCGCTGGTTATCATTGGCAGCGGAGAAGAGTACACCTTTTTACGTCAATTAGCTAAGCCAAATATAACTTTTTTGGGTGAGGTTAGTGACGAAGTTAGAGATATCTACCTAGCCGAATGTCAGGCACTGATACATCCTCAGGAGGAGGATTTTGGCATTACCGTCGTCGAAGCCATGGCTTGCGGTCGACCAATTATTGCCTATGGTGCTGGCGGAGCTCTGGAAACAGTCACGCCTGGTATCAGTGGTGTATTATTTCGACAGCAGACCTGGGAAGCGTTAGCGGACGCAGTCTTACACTTTAAGACCTCTGATTTTGAACCACAGCTAATTCGTCAGCAAGCCCAAAGATTTGATAGCAAATATTTTAGGCAATCAATTTCAACTATTATAAAAAATACCTATGAGTCGCCTGATCGTCGACGCTAGAAGTTTGGATGACCGGCCTTTGACTGGCGTTGGTCGCTATACCAGCAATTTATTGCAATCACTGTCATCAGAGAATAGGCAGAAGATGTATCTATTTATTGGCCGTAGGCAGTCCGTTGACAATCTACCACCTGATTTGCAGATAATTAGAAATCCCTATTCCAGTAAATTCACTATCTTGATGGCACTCTGTAATATTCCGCTACTGAGAAGATTTTTTCTGTCTGATGATGTCATTTTATTGCCCAACATTGATTTTTTTCCCATAGGCGAGGCGTTTAATGTAAATGTAGTAATTCATGATTTATCGTGGATGCACAATCGAAAATTTTTCTCGCTCAAGGGACGTTTTTGGCACAACCAGAAATATATTTATGACTTACTCCGTAAAGCTAAACGGATTATTTGCGTTTCAGGCAGTACCTTAAGCGAGCTGGTCAAATACTATCCTTTGATTGAGGTTGGTAAATGTAGGGTACTGTATCCAGGAGTCGAAGTAACTTCAGAGGGTGGAACTGCAATTACAAATCCAAAGGATACCATAGTATTCATCGGTACCAATGAAAGTCGGAAAAACGTAGCATCGGTTGTAGCTATGTGGTCAGAGCTTCACCAAGACCTTGACGGATATCAGCTAATTATTGCTGGTAAACGAGGTTGGGGTGCGATCTCAGCCAATCTGCCCCGACTGCAAATATTGGACTATATAACGGATGAAAAGCGTCATGAATTGTATCAACGAGCGGCACTATTCATTTGGCCGTCATTTTACGAAGGTTTCGGCTTTCCTTTGACCGAGGCAGCCCACTATAACATACCTATCATTACTAGCTTTACCACTTCCATGCCAGAAATCATGAGACTGAGAGCCTACTATTGTAATCCCTGGAATTATGGCGAGCTGACTGCGGTAGTAAGACAGCTGATACACAAACAATCGTCCGTGCCAGTGCAAGTAGATTGGCCTATCTGGCCTAAGGTGTCTAAAGAAATAGTGCAAATCTTAGGACTATGAAAATAGGCATTGATGCCAGGTTTTATCATCAAAAGAATGCCTTTGGTCGCTACAGTAGAAATCTGATCCAATACCTGTCTCAGACTACAAGCGAGCATGAATATATTTGCTATGTTGATGGCCAGAAGACTCTGCCTAATTTGCCCCATGTCAGCTGGAGACAAATCTCCATTCCATGGTATTCATGGCAAGAACAAGTTATATTACCTCGTTTAATCAAAAATGACCGAGTGATGTTAATGCATTATTTGCATTTCAATGTTCCGCTTTTTTCGCCCCAGCCATATGTTGTCACTATTCATGATTTCATTCTCAAGCAGTACCCCTCATATAGAAGCGTAATTGAAAAAAATTTCTATGCGTTTAAGAAAATTGCTTACGAGCTGGTGATTGCAAATGCGATTCGAAAGGCAGAACGCCTGATTACGGTTTCCGAATTTAGTCGAAATGAATTGCAACGTTTCTATCCGAAGTATGCTGCCAAAGCCACAGTCATCCCGCCAGGATTTGCCGGTGAAATCAAAATGCGAGACAACAATTTACATTTTGACAACTTCTTTCTCTACGTTGGTAACTGTTATCCTCATAAAGACACCGAGACATTGATGCGAGCGTATAGGCAGTATCGTACGTTCGGTGGGCTCACGAATTTGCACATGGTTACTCCTGACGATGCCTACAGCCGAAATATCAAGAAGCGGTATACCGACGACACAATCACCTGGAAACATAGTTTATCTGACTCCGCACTTGATGAAGAATACCGGCAGGCCAAAGTACTGATATATGCTAGTCGCTATGAGGGATATGGCTTACCAGTTTTGGAAGCTTTAGCTCAAAACTTACTTGTCATATGCAGCGACATACCTGCTTTACGGGAGTTGGCCGGCTCCTTGGTGACTTATTACCCTACAGGGGACTGGGAAAGGTTGGGGGAGTTATTGGCCGGTACAGAGTGGAAAACTCAGCCATCGGGTGAAAAAATCAGAGAGCTATGCCAAAGCCAGCATTGGCAGACATTAATTAATTCATATTTAGAGATTTACGAATCAGTCAAAAGATAGTATAATTGCATCTGTTCAAACCTATGCAAAAAGATATTGAAATCTCAGATCTATTAGATGAATATTTGGTAGGTCAGCATTCAAAGTTACTGAGGCCAAAGGTGCCTCGTGTGCAAGCAAAACGTATTTTGGATCGTTTAATAGCACAGGACAGTAGCTCGTATGTCAATCTGACAGCCAAAAAACCTGCAGCCAAGTCCGTAGTAAAATCCGGGCAATCAGTATATTCACCTCATATAGCTGATTTGCGTCGGAAAGCTAAACAAAAATTTGACCAACCAAGCAGAAGTTCTTGGCTGGATTTTTTTGCTGCTAAAGAGAAAGTTAGAATTTCAAAGATAGAAAAAAAAGGTGGATCTTTATCCATGTCAAAAATCTACGAATCCTTGAGAGCCGGGGAGTCGAAATATATTGAACCAGTCGAACCATTAGCTGAGCGATCTGTAGAGACCGAGGTTGATATCAAGCAAAATATTTTTGCTACCGTAACTATATTTGCCTCTCTGCTTCTGGTACTTATATTACCTATTAAAGCTGCTACCTGGGGGCATATGGCTTATTCTGTAGTGCAAAGCATCAATACGAATGGAGCTCAAGCATTTGAACGTATAGTCTCAGGTCTGACCTCAGTAGAAGCAGCTGATTACCGACAGGCTGGTGAAGAATTTTTGTTGGCGGAAACTTCATTCACAGCCATTCGCGATGAGTTACAAGGTTTCAGCGATAAAGTGGGTGTCATCATGAGAATACTACCGCCAGTGCAGGCGGCTGAGCAGTTGACAGAGGCTGGCCAACAATTAACTCAAGCGGCCACGTTGTTGAGTTCCATTATCGACGAGCCTCATGAAAACGTAACTGATTCACTCTATTCCGTTTTAGGTAAAGTTGACGGCGCAGTGACAGTTTTGCGTCAGGCACAAAAAAATATTGAGCTGATTCCTCAGGAATTGGTGCCGATTGAATACCGTTCAGACTTTGCACAACTGACTGAAAAATTACCTCTTTTGACGGAACAATTGACGGAAATGAAGACTATGAGCGAAGTTATGTATCAATTGTTAGGAGGTCAACAATTGTCACGCGTCTTATTTCTTTTCCAAAACAACAGGGAGATGCGGCCAACCGGTGGCTTCATCGGTTCCTTTGCCTTGGTAGATTTTCATCGTGGACAAGTCAGTGGGCTCGAGTTTCCGGGGCAAGGTAGCTATTTCCTTGATGGTGGTATGAGAGAAAAAATTATTCCACCATACGCTTTACAGTTATTGTCACCAGTCTGGTATATGCGTGACGCCAATTGGTGGTCCGATTTCCCCACTTCAGCTAGAAAGGTAAGTTCAATGTATGTGCGCTCAGGCGGTCCAACTGTCGACGCTGTTATTGCCGTCAATTCTGATGTTTTACAGGATTTATTGCGCGTCGTCGGACCGATTGAACTTACGGAATATAATACCATCCTAAACAGCCAGAATGTCTATGATGTATTACAATCTGAAGTTGAGCTTAATTACGACAAAACGACCAATGAGCCAAAGAAAATTCTTGTCGATGCATTACCACTCCTGTTGACCAAAATTTTCGAGCACACCGAACGCTTGGAACTTGTGGAATTATTTGCCCAAGCTTTGTCCCGGCGAGATATCCAGCTTTATACTCAGAACGATGAGACACAAAAACAAATTGCATCACTGCATTGGGATGGTTCACAAAAAAGCACTGACAGAGATTATCTTCAGGTTGTCTCAACCAATTTGGGCGGTGGTAAAACAGACAGCTCCATTGAGGAGATAATTACACACCGAGCGGAGATCAAAGCGAACGGCACAATTGACGTTACCGTAACGATGGAGAAAATCCATACACCGACTGCTAATGATGTTTTCGCCGCCTTAAATAATGTGGATTATCTGCGATTTTATGTGCCGGAAGGAAGCACTCTATTAGCGGCTGGCGGCTTTCAACAACCTGGTCCCGCCTTATTTGCGACCTCGAGTGCTGCGTATGCACGAGACAATGATTTGGAGATGATTAGCGGTATAGCCAAAATTGATGACACTAGTGGTACTCGTATGTATGATGAGTTGGGTAAGACAGTTTTTGGTAACTGGATGCAGGTCAAGCCAAACTCCAAGTCAACCGTTTATATTTCTTACCGGCTGCCCTTCCGCTTACAGTTGACTGATGGGGGAGGAACGCGTTGGCTTAATGTATTTTCTGACAATTATCAGGAGGTCGACAATTATAGCTTGTTACTGCAACGTCAGTCCGGAAAGAAAAAAACTAAAGTTGAGTCGACATTGATCTTCGATCCCAGTTTCAAGGTTGTCTGGAGTAAAGCAACTGACGATGAAGCATTGTCGGTAGCAGACCGCCTGGTGACATTTGCTTCATATCTGGATAGAGACCATTACTATACTCTACTACTGACTAAGGATAAGGCTAGTGATTAAAAATCTTTGGCGCTATTTAAATTCCACAGTCGGCGGTGGGGCGACACTCATTGCCTTTTTTTCTATTGTCAGTAAATTATTAGGCCTCGTTAGAGATAGGCTTTTTGCCGGCACCTTTGGAGCTGGGCAGGAGTTGGATATTTTTTTTGCGGCTTTCAAAAATCCTGATGCCATTTTCAATATTTTAGTCCTAGGCGCACTAACCTCGGCTTTCATTCCGATATTCCATAGGTCCTGGACTAGAAATAAAGACGAAGGCTTACTACTAGCTAATTCTGTACTTAATTTACTGCTGCTGGTCATTGGTTTCTGCGCTATTATTCTCTGGATCGGAGCGCCTCTCTTGGTACAGTATATTGTTCCAGGTTTTGGACCAGAAGCTAAAGATTCAACGATAGATCTGACCCGCATTTTACTGTTGTCATTGATCTTTTTCACCTTTAGCAACGTCATGAGCGGCATTCTGAATTCATGGCATAAATTTTTTACCTTCGCTCTGAGCTCTGTACTGTATAACCTAGGTATCATCGCTGGTATTTTGTTTTTATACCCACTTTACGGACTAGCTGGCCTGAGTTGGGGTGTGGTGCTGGGTTCGGCTTTGCATCTCTTGGTGCAACTATTTGAAGCCTGGGGGCGGGGCTGGAGATACCGACCTATTATTGCTGCATCGTCTGATCTGAGGAGAATCTTCAAATTGATGATACCTCGCATGATTGGCTTGGCCGGTTTTCAATTTTCATGGATATTTATGACTACTTTGGCATCTTTATTGCCTATTGGCTCTCTTAGTATTTTTTCTCTAGCCTATAATTTGCAAAGTTTTCCCGTGAGCATTTTTGGTATTTCTCTGGCAGTGGCCGCCTTTCCTACCATTATCAACTTTATTTCTGAAAAAGACGATAAAGGTCTAAAGAGATTTTTGGTCAAACAGATATCACGAATTCTGTTTTATCTGATACCGGTTGCTGTGTTGATGCTGATTATGAGAGCGCAAATTGTCCGTATTGTGCTGGGCACCGGAGCTTTTGATTGGAATGATACTATTTTGACGGCAAATAGTTTGGGGATCTTCTCGCTTTCTATAGTAGCTCAGGGACTAATTCCGCTTCTTTCCAGAGCCTTTTACGCTCATGAAGACACCAAAACACCGGTCATTATAAGTTTGCTTTCGGTGTTTCTCAATGCAATTCTGGCGATACTATTCAGTCAAAATTTCGGTCTGTTGGGTTTGACAGCCTCATTCTCTATCGCTAGTATAGTAAACCTAATCCTACTATTTGTAGTTCTGAGGGTCAGAATAGGGGATTTTGGTGACTCATATTTTATCGCTATGATCATTCGGTTATGTGCCTCTTCTGTCGTGGCTGGATTGACGGCTTATGGCCTGCTATATATGATGGCCCCCCTAGTTGATATGCGCACCTTTATCGGCATATTTACCCAGCTTCTAGTCGCGGGTTGTGGTGGCGTACTTGTCTACGTACTTATAGCGCTTTGGGCTAGATTTCCGGAAGTAGATTTTATGAAATTTAGATATATAAAAAAATGAGTCAGATTCGAAATTTTTGTATCATAGCGCATATTGACCACGGTAAATCAACCTTGGCTGATAGACTGATTGAGAAGACCAATACGGTCGCCGAGAGAGAAATGAAAGATCAGCTACTTGACCAGATGGATTTGGAGCGTGAACGAGGCATCACCATTAAATTACAGCCCGTTCGTATGCAATGGAAAGGCACGATACTTAACCTTATCGATACTCCTGGTCACGTGGATTTTACTTATGAAGTCTCTCGCTCTTTGGCTGCTGTAGAGGGTGCTTTGTTATTGGTTGACTCGACGCAAGGGATTGAAGCGCAAACACTGTCAAATCTGTACCTAGCGCTGAATGCTAATCTCACCATTATACCTGTGATCAATAAAATTGATTTGCCTGCAGCTGATATAGAAAAAACTAAGCGTGAGGTAGTCGATCTCTTGGGATGCGACGAAAGTGAAATTCTAGCTTTGTCAGCCAAAACTGGCGAAGGTGTAGAAGCATTATTGGACGCTGTTATAGATCGTGTACCGGCACCAAAAGTAGATCAGAGTAACTTGCAAGCCCTAATTTTTGATTCCTTATACAACGAATACAAAGGGATTGTCATCTATATTCGTTTATTTCAAGGAAGCTTGGAGAAGGGTCAGAAAATTACCTTTTGTGCCAGTGGTGTAGAGGCCGAAGTTTTGGAAGTTGGATTTTTTAAGCCAGTAATGACACCTGCGGCACTACTGCAAGCCGGTGAAATTGGCTATGTCATCACCAATATCAAAACTATTGGACACGCCAAAGTTGGGGATACTATCACCCAGAAGGAGACTCCGGCAGCGGCCTTGCCCGGCTATAAAGAAATTATGCCCATGGTTTATGCTGGCATTTTCCCAGAAGAGGGCTCGGAATACAATCCTTTACGTGACGCTCTGATGAAACTGACGTTAAGCGATTCTAGTTTACAATTTGAGCCCGATAATTCACCGATACTTGGTTTTGGTTTTCGCTGTGGCTTTCTAGGATTATTACACTTAGAGATAGTCCAAGAACGTCTCAAACGAGAGTACAATATTTCCATTGTTATTACCGTGCCTTCCGTTGCCTATACAGTCTATACTCACTCCAAGCAGACGCTGACGGTTACTTCGCCTGCCAATCTGCCGGACGGTAGTACGGTAGATCATATAGAAGAACCCATGGTCAAAGTTCATTTAATTACGCCTAGCGATTACATGGGCTCAATCATGAATTACTGTTCTGACCTTAAAGCAAGGTTAGATCATACAAACTTTTTGGATCAAAAAAGGGCCTTACTTCAGTACACTATGCCTCTGACATCCATCCTGACAGACTTCTACGATACCATAAAAAATATTTCCTCTGGCTATGCCTCATATAGTTACGAAGTGGTCGGTTATGAGCCGGCAGACATTGTTAGACTAGATATCTTGGTCAATGATGATATGGCCGCGGCTTTGACCACATTGGTTTATCGTGACCAAGCGCACAAAGTCGGCAAACGTATCGTCACCAGACTCAAGGAGGTCATACCTAGTCAGCAATTTGTCATCAAAATACAGGCGGCCGTGGGTGGTAAGATAGTCGCCTCAGAGCGAATCTCAGCTCTCCGTAAGGACGTGACAGCTAAACTCTATGGGGGCGATGTGACCCGAAAGCGTAAACTATTGGATAAACAAAAGAAAGGCAAAAAGCGAATGATGGAACTTGGTAGTGTCAAAATCCCATCTAAAGCCTACTTGGCGGTACTAAAACACTAAGTCAGACTATTATATTGCGTCAGCATCGATAAGATCATGCTGATGATAACCACGACACTAATAACCAACCACATTATACGTTGACGGCGGGATGTTTTCATAGTGAAATATTAGCACAATTTTTACTTCCCTGAAACACGATTTCTGCTATAATGAGACTATGTTTAACCGTATACTGAAATCCAAAGTTTTTTTTATTGTGCTGGTAATTATCAGTATTGCCAGTGCTATAGAGCTGGTAATAGAGGTTAAGAAAAGACAAAATATAGAAACACTGATACGTAAACAGGAAGCAACAGTCGAATCTATAGAGAAAGAAAATCGTGACCTGTCTGAGATTATACGTTTTTATAATTCCGATTCCTTCGTGGAGGCAGAAGCTAGAAAAAAGTTAAATCTCAGCAAGCCAGGTGAATCATTGATTGTCCTGGAATCGACGCCGAGTGTAGCTAGCGCGTCCAGCAAAGAACCAAACGTTCAGAAGTGGTTTAACTATTTCTTCAGTGAAAAATAGAAAATATATATTTATCTTCATCGCGATTGTAGTTGTTATTTTAATGCAAATATCTATTATCGCTGTTTCTTATGCCAAGCAGAGCATAATTTTGAATGCCGGTAGCTTTATTTATCATCTGAACTTGCCATTAGCATCTGTCAAGAATAGTAAAATAAGTTATAGACAGTTTGTAGAGGATTACAGTCACGCCAGAAGCAGCGTAGCTGCCACAGAGGTTACGGATGAAGCAGTGCGTCAAGGAGTCTGGGGAAACATTATGAGAGAAATTGTTGTTGGGCGCCTCTTGCTTGAAAATAACTTATCTCTAGATACTTCATTGCTTGTAGAAGCTAAATCTAAGTTTATTACCTCAATAGAAACAGAAAGTAAGCAGGCCGAATTACGTCAAAACTATAACCTTTCACCGAGAGAGGCTGCTGAGCGCTTTATCAGGCCATTACTAGAGGAGGAACAATTACGCCGATGGTATGCGGAGCTACCTTCTACGCCTGAGCGTCAGAAAATTGAGTCGCTGGTACTGGAGGCAAAAGCGGCGCCAGGCAACTTCGTCAATTTAGCTGGCATAGCCACTTCTGATGGTCAAGACACGATAACCGAGCACGTAGTGCCAGAAGAAGATCTAAAGGATGCTTACGATCATATCCGCAACTTGAAGCAAAGCGGCATCAGCAATATCATCGCCTCGCCGGATGGCTACCGCTTATATCAGGTCAAAGCTATTGTGCTTGATGAAACTGAAAAGAAATACTTTCAGCTTCAGGAGCTTTTTGTGCCCTTGACCTCATTCGACTCCTATATAGACGAAGAAATAAAAAACACCGACGCTGAAATTTACTTTCCCCGCGTGGTGAGTGAGTGAGAACTGTGGTATTATAATAGGTGAAATTTATAAATAGAGCCACGTACGTCATTCGACCCTGAGGGTCTCAGACCCGAACGGGACGTGGTGGAGCCGCTAGTCAGAATCGAACTGACGACCTATCCCTTACGAAGGGATCGCTCTACCAGCTGAGCTATAGCGGCCTGACATGTATTGTAAAATGTTAAAATATATACGTCCAGTCATTTATCTGAGTCTAGCACTAACTGTGCTTTTTTCGACCAGTCAGGCGGAAGCTAGAGGTATCCTGATACAACAAGGTAGTACGCTTCAACTCTTTAGTCAAGATGGTAGTCAGCAAATTTTAGAAACGATCCCTCAAGTACCATCAGAAATACCCGTAGTCAATAGTCAGCAGGAGATCGCAATAGCTCCAACGCTGTTTAAAGGGAAATATACTGCCTACCAGAGCGCTGAGATAACCATTAGTTCTGATTTACAGGGACAGGATATAAAAGTTGAGAATGACTTACGACCTTTACTTAACACTAACCTAAGGCAAATTTCTCCGGTTTTTGAGATAACAGCACCAAACGAACAGTTACTGGTAATTTCTACCAAGTATACACAAAGCGTTGATGGCCACTACAGTCTTTACCGCTTTGATTTCAGCAGTAGCAACTGGATACCACTGCCTAGCTATAATGACTTGGACGAAAAGCGGGTGATCGCTAATTTTTTACCCAAGGAGAAGACTACAAAAGTGGCTATTCTCGGTGATAGTAGAGCTCTAGATGGTAAGGCCAGCTGGTACGACCAATCGAAGTACCGCAGTTTTGGCTACAAGGGTGGTATGTTTGCCGCGCATCGGACCTACCCAAAAGGTACCAAGCTGCGTGTCGCCAGACTGAAGACTGGGACATCCGTCATTGTCACTGTTAATGATTGGGGACCTGAGGAATGGACCGGCCGTATTATCGATCTAGAAAAGCAAGCCTTCCAGGCCATCGCCACCACTGGAGCCGGCGAGGTTTACGTAAGTGTAGAAAAAATTCAATAGCATGGTAGTACTTAAGGGAGTATCAAAATCATATCAGCCGAGAACTTACGCCTTACGTGACATCAATTTGGATATTGAGGCCGGTGAATTTGTTTCCATTGTAGGTCAGAGCGGCGCTGGTAAATCAACCTTGATAAAATTGATAATTGCCGAGGAGAAACCATCGGTCGGCACTATTTCTATCGGTGACTGGGACATTACTCATATCAAGCAATGGGAAATACCGATACTACGCAAGCAAATCGGTATCGTTTTTCAGGATTTCAAACTATTGTCAAAAAAAACAGCCAGTGAAAATGTAGCTTTTGCCTTGGAAGTTAGTGGAGCTTCAGATCAGGAGATCAGGACAACGGTACCTAAGGTGTTAAAAATGGTCGGTCTGGAAGGCAAAGGAGACCGTTTTCCTAGCCAGCTATCAGGAGGTGAGCAACAACGTGTAGTGGTAGCTCGGAGTCTAGTACACAAGCCGAAGCTACTAGTAGCTGATGAACCAACTGGTAATTTAGACGCTTTGAATACCAAGGAAATCATTGATCTCTTGTTGCGTATCAATGAGTTAGGCACAACGGTATTACTCGTGACTCACAATCGAGAGATAGTGAACGGATTAAAGCAACGCGTAGTCACCCTAGAGAACGGTTATATTATCAGCGACCAAGAGAAAGGAAAATATTTACTATGACGACTGTCAAGAGAATTATAATATTTGCTTGGAAGCATTTATGGCGCAATGCTTGGCTTTCTTTTATTACCATCACTGTTATGACCATCAGCGTTATGGCCATAAATATCATTATCACCGCCGATTATCTCAAACGCTCAGCTATCAATTACTACGGTGATAAATTGGTCATATCCGTCGCTCTGCGACAAAATATTGAGCCAGCTGAGGTAGATAGACTCGTAGGTGATCTCAAAGCCCAGAGTACTATCTCTAGTGTCGGTGTTTTGACTCCGGAGGAAAACAAGGAAAAGGTCAGCAAAGCTTTCCCCAAGATTAAGGACGTTTTTTCAGTCCTACCTACAAACCCACTTTCATATCGAATAAACATACAGCCAAAGGAAATAGGTGATAGTGAGACTATTATCAATTATTTACAGGCCGACGGACGCAAAGAGCTGCTAGGACAAACACCGGAACTAGAGGATAACCGTACAGCTGCGGTCGATTTTGAGAAAAAAACTAATCTATTTAACCTAGTCACCAGTATAATAGCTCTACTATTTTTGATATTTGCTTTACTTATTGTCTACAACACCGTCAGGATTTCCTTATATACTCAGCGTGACGAGGTGGGTATTATGAAACTAGTTGGTGCTACCAATTGGTTTATCCGTGCTCCGTTTTTCATCGAATCTTTTGTCAGTACCGTTGTCTCGGTTTTGCTAGCAGGCTTATTATTCTATGCTACTTTACAAATATTGACTCCTTTCATGGCCGAGTGGATCGGTGAGCCGACAGCCAATTTATTGAATTACTTCAGAAATAACATGCTGCTGATCGGTATGATGGAATTTCTTGGCATTCTCCTAGTTCAGATGGTCTGTGTGTTGCTTGCCTTGCGTCGTTATTTGAGAGTATGAACACACCCTCAGCTTAACCGCTGGGGGTTTATGTTCTGATGCCTGCTGCAGCTAGTTCCAAGGCTTTCTATGTTCTATGCGATAAAGCTGGACTCTTATTGCTGCGCTATTAAAATCACCTCCTTTCTGTATGGGGTGATTTTAGTGTATACCCGAGAGCTACGCTTACAAACGCACTCCCCAAGCGTATGCCTGGGTGTTTATCTGGTTAAGAATAACTCCGACGTATCGTCGGAGTTATTTTACGTCTACGTATTTGGTGGCGGCTAATCTGCCGTCAAATTTACGGCGTTTGATGGAGCGGAAACTGACGACACCTGTCGCAACTGAATAAAGAGTATCGTCATTTCCTCGGCGGACATTTAATCCGGGGTGAAATTTAGTACCTCTCTGACGAATAATGATACCACCAGCTTTGACCTTCTCACCCGCAAATAATTTGACGCCTAGTCGTTTACTTTGTGAATCACGTCCTAAACTAGTGGATCCACCAGCTTTCTTATGTGCCATGACTGTAAATTAATTAATAAATCGAATAAAAGAAGTCTAATATATTGCACACATTTCGTCAAGTTTGAGGTAAATCCAATCGGTTAACATTATGCGAGAAGGTGAGGGATGTAGATGAGCGAGTTAAATAAAACCTATTTGTGACCTAATAGTCTTCCCAGAGTACGAGTAATTAGGCTCATAATTCTTGGTGAAAAAAGAGGCAGCATTATCCAAAAAATAAGAAACCATAAGCTAACATTTATTATCCCATATAAGCCGACGAGAAAGAAAAGTAACATTACTTTTTTTCTGGTTGTCCCAATGGGTAGCCATAAGCTTGATATTGCACCAGTCAATTCAGTCTTAAGATCTTCTAAGTTTTCTTTCTCCTCATAGCCTAGATTTAAGCTCCTGTTTTCTGACACTTGATTAACTGCATCGAAAGCTTTCACTAATTGCTCGTCTGGATTGTTATTCATAGTATCGTCATGTTAAAAGTTTTTTTAGCTCGTGAATCGGATATCCGTTGTTAGGCGATGTTGAGAAAAAGCTATAAGCTTCCCGCTAATTTTCTTAATTGGGTGAACTGTCGATCCCAGCGAGTTCTTTTATTATACCTCACAATATAGGCTGGCTGAGAAATATAAATGGAACGTTCGCGATATTCAGGAAATTCTTTGTTAAATAACTTTTCTACCTTCCTGCTCATCAGGCCAACAACCTTTGGATTAGTAGCCCGAAGTTCAGCAGTCAAAATTCTTTTATATTGCGACTCCTCGTTCCATTCTGCTACGAAGTCAGCGCCAGGCAGTCCTTCCTTCTTCACCATATCCGTCACATACGCACCCTTAAGGAACTTAGAAACATACTTTCCAAACAGCTTGTCGGCTCTTGAGTCGGAATTGAAATTGCCCCGTGACCTTTTCTCAGGATTTTTTTTGAAGTTTAAAGAGGGTTTTTCGGCAATAATTATTATCCTTGCAGTAGAGGAGGCGCCAATAAACTGCCCACTAAGCCAATTTTTCCTTCGAATAATTTCCTGAATATCGTGTAATGATAAAGCCATTTAGATATAAAAATTTTTCTCAATTTTGCCTAACAGTAGATTGGCAAACCTAGATATTAGGAGCAAATGTCCTAAATATCCCTCTCACAATTCCTTGGATCGCTGGATTTTTGACAAAGATTGGTGCCATGGAGGAATTAGCAGGCTGTAAGCGAATGCGATCTTTCTCTTTGTAGTACTTCTTAAGCGTAGCGTGGGTATTGTTAATTAACGCGACGACCACGTCACCATTCTGGGGATAGAAGTTGCGCTCAACAATGACATAGTCACCATCCAGGATACCATCCTCAATCATTGATGTCCCTTTGACCTTGAGCACAAAGCTATTGTAGGAGCTGATCAGATTCTCTGGTACGGCGATAGTTTCACGTTGTTCTATGGCTTCTATGGGCTCGCCAGCGGTAATTAAACCTACTAAAGGTAGATCTATCAGTCCGGCAAACTCTTGGTTGGACTCTATGACCCCCAGAGAACGCATCTGGCCTTCTTGGCGTTCGAGATAGCCTTTGTGTTCCAAAGCTTCAATATGCTGATGTACTGTGGCAATGGAATTAAGTTTAAAATGACTAGCTATCTCCCGATAACTAGGGGCATAGCCGTGTTGGTGTGAGAAGCTAGCAATGAAGTCTAGGATCTCTTTTTGTCGTTTTGTGATACCAGTCATAGATTTATCCACAGATCAACTATACATTCATTATAGCGAACAAAAACCGAACGTCAAGAGGTAGCACTGATGATTTGATTTATATGGGTTTATTGAGTATAGTATGTACATTATGTCCGTAGAGTTAGAGACAAAAGTTGAGCAATATCTGGACCAGTTGCGACCAGCCTTGCAATCAGACGGGGGAGATGTGGAATTTGTGGCTCTCAAGCCCGACACTGGTATTTTGGAGCTGCGCTTCATTGGCGCCTGCAGTAATTGCAGTATTTCCGATGTCACCTTGACTGGATTTATCAAAGAAAACATATTGCAAAAATTTGCTGACATCAAAGATATCACCATCGTCCCATGATCGTTTCTTGGAAATCGCTCAGACTTCATTTGAATGAAAAGGTCACATTAGGTTTGTCCATTGCCACAGCCGTTTTTTTATTATTATCGCTGGCATTGACTATCATTCATAGCTCAGGTACTCCTGATTTGCTGGTCATTCACGTAAATATCTACAATGGTATAGACTGGCTGGGATCGTGGTATCTAATGGCCATAATTTATGGCTTGGTAATCATAACCGTGGCTGTCAATTTTCTCTGGTCATATTTTATTTACACCAGAGATAAATACATGAGTTACTATCTGAATGTAGCTTCACTTTTTATGTCATTATGCTTCACGCTTTATTTGTATTTAATAGCTTCATACTCCTAATATGCCGACGAATTACGAAATCATCAGACTATTGATACTAAGCTCTATCAGCTTTATCGTGGCAATGCTGCTAACACCTCTGCTGACGCACATTCTGTACAAGTACAACTTAGGTGTTTCTATACGTTCCGAAGGGTCAACACCGATCTATAGCAGTTTACATAAGAATAAAGCCGGCACTCCTACCATGGGCGGCATAATTATCTGGTTTACGCTGCTACTGTTAATCGTCTGTATGTATTATCTGCAGTATCTACCGGGCTTACCGGCAGTCATAAAGGATTTAAACTTTTTTTCGCGCTCAGAAACATTGCTGCCACTCGGTGTGCTGATCGCCTCGGCCTTGGTTGGATTGTTTGATGACTGGTTTAATGTCAGAAAAAAAGGAGGTGGCAAAGGTGGAGGATTGACGGTGAAGCACAGACTACTTATGTACACATTAATTGCCGCCGTAGGTGCTTGGTGGTTTTATGTCAAACTGGATTGGGACGTGCTGCATATTCCTTTCGTTGGGACCTTTGCTATTGGCTGGTGGTATATTTTGGTTTTTATCTTCGTCATCGTGGCTACGGCTTTCTCAGTTAACGAAACTGACGGCTTAGACGGTCTGGCTGGAGGAACTCTATTATCCAGCTATGCCTGTATAGGGACCGTGGCCTTGATTCTCGGTAAGTATGATCTAGCGGCCTTCTGCGCTGTTATTATCGGCGCTTTATTGGCTTTCCTCTGGTTCAATATCAATCCGGCTAGATTCTTTATGGGAGACACGGGGGCTATGTCGTTAGGCATTACCTTGGGTGTGGTTGCTTTGTTGACTCAAACGGCATTGTTACTCCCTGTCATTAGCTCCATATTTTTTATTGAATCTGCTTCAGTCATACTTCAAATGATTTCCAAAAAAGTTCGCAAAAAGAAAATCTTTCTTTCGACCCCAATTCACCATCATTTTGAAGCCATTGGTTGGCCAGAACCCAAAGTAGTTATGCGTTTTTGGGTCATTGCTGGAGTTTCGGCCGTACTAGGACTGATCCTGGCTATCATTGATAGAACGTTCTAATGCTGTCACTGAAAAATAAAAAAATCCTGGTTATGGGTCTTGGGCTCAATAATGGTGGGTTAGGTGTCTGTCAATGGTTAGCTAAACACAAATATGAATTTCTGGTAACAGATCTACGTTCAGCGGAAGTTTTGAAGCCCACGATTAGGAAACTTACCAGGTCTCCCATAACGTACCGGTTGGGTTGTCATACGTACGAAGATTTTGACTGGGCTGATGTCATTATTCAAAATCCAGGTGTTCCCGAGGACTCGCCATATCTCAAATACGCACGGAAGAAAGGAAAGCTTATCATCAACGAAGCTGTTTTATTTTTTTGGCACTGCCGAGGCAATATCATAGGTATTACCGGTAGTAGGGGCAAATCAACCACGGCTTCATTTCTGTATCAGCTATTGAAGTCAAAGAAAAAAGGGGTGCGTCTGACTGGAAATATCGCCAAGGAACCTTTCATGCAGATTGTTGACGGCATAAAAAAGTCGGATATCGTCGTAGCCGAACTATCGAGCTGGCACTTAGAAAGATTACAGGATTACAAGATATCTCCTCATATAGCCGTTTTGACAAATATCTTTCCTGAGCATCTCAATCGTTACCCTTCCATGGCGGCCTATGTCAAAGCTAAGCAAGCCATTACCAAGAATCAAAAAGCTAGCGATTACTTCATAACGATAAAGAGCAATGCCTATTGTCGTCGTATAGCGACCGCCTCTAAAGCCAAAAAGGTTGTTATTTCTGAACAGTCGGAAAGTTGCCGCTATCTGAAGCTTCCAGGAGAGCATAATTGCCAAAATCTAAGCCTGGCTCTAGCTGTGACGCAGCTATTGGGTTTCCAGGATAGTGATTTTGCCACCCAGATTAGTCATCTGAAAGGTTTACCTTTTCGATTACAGGTCATCAAATCCCAACTCCCTATGACTGTTATTAATGATTCAGCTTCTACCTCGCCAGATGCCTTGACCGCCGCTGTTCAAGCACTACGGGGTTCGCGAATTCTTCTCCTGACCGGTGGCGTCAATAAAAATTTAAGCTATAGACAGGCCGCTGCCTCTATTAAATCTTCAGTCAGCTACTGCCTCTTGCTTCCAGGAACTGCCAGCGATGATCTGAAAAGAAATTTACGTTCACTACGATACCCAACTAAACGATTAATACTGGTAAAGAATTTGCAGCAAGCACGACGTGAGATAGGTAGGGTCTTGAAAAGTGAGAAGTTTGATTATCTACTTTTTTCACCCGGTGCCGCCAGCTTTAACCTCTTTCTAAATGAATTCGACCGTGGCCATTCGTTCAATAGAGTATTTTAGTCATAGCAATGTTCAAGAAATTCAAATTATTTAAGCGACTATCTAATATCAAGCGCATTTCGGAAACTTTGCACAAGCCCGACAGGATGTTGATGCTCATTACAGCTCTGTTGATTTTTTTTGGCTTACTGACCTTATCGTCGGCAACTGCGGTGAAAGCCTACGAAGAAACAGGTAACAGCTACTTTTTTGTGCGTCAGCAAATTCTTCGAGGTTTTTTACCCGGTCTGTTTGCCTTTCTAGTACTTATCCGCCTCCCTTACCAATGGCTAAAAAAAGGAAATTGGCTCTGGCTAGCGGCCACCTATTTCTTACTGCTAATTGTCTTTGTCCCTGGCTTATCACTGACGATTAACGGCTCCCAAAGTTGGTTAGTCATTGGTGGCGTGGCTGTGCAAACAAGCGAAATCGCCAAATTAACTTTCATTATTTACCTGGCCTTGTGGTTTGAATCTAAGCATGATGAAATCAGGGATTTAAAGAAAACATTTATACCCTTTATTTTGCTCACCGGCAGTGTTTGTTTTCTCCTCATGCTTCAGCCAGATATGGGCACCATGGCAATTTTTTTCTCAGTCTCATTGCTCATGTACTTGACGGCCGGTATGAAACTAACTCACCTAGCCCTAGTTCTCAGCGGGGCAGGTGCCATTTTTGCCGCCTTGATCAAAATCGCTCCTTATCGACTACAACGCCTTTTGACCTTTATCAATCCTGATAATGACCCTCTTGGTGCTGGTTATCAGTTGAAACAAGCGCTGATTGCTATCGGTTCTGGGGGTCTTTTTGGGGTCGGGCTGGGACAGTCACGTCAAAAATTTGATTATTTACCGGAGGTGGCGGCAGATTCCATCTTTGCTGTCTTTGCTGAAGAGTGGGGATTCTTTGTCTCTATAATTTTCGTTCTGCTCTACGCCTTACTTTTTTTGCGCGGACAAAAAATTGCCAAGCGATCCAAGGATTTATTTGCCAAGCTTTTGGTGACGGGTATTATTGGTTGGATCACCATTCAATCATTGGTAAATATCGGAGCCATTAGCGGAATTTTGCCGTTAACCGGCCTTCCCTTGCCATTTGTCAGCCTGGGTGGTAGTAATTTAGCTGTCGTTATGGCAGCTATGGCCATAGTGCTCGGTATCTCTAGACAATCAACGGTTATGAAACAATAACATGAGAAGAATAGTTTTAGCGGGTGGTGGAAGTGCGGGAGCCATGTCTCCCTTAATCGGTGTCGCCAATAGTATAAAGGATACTGATTGTTTATTTTTAGTTACCCATAGCGGACCTGAGACCAAGGTTTTACATGAATACGGTCTCCGATTCATAGCCATAAGGTCAGGAAAGTGGCGCCGTTACTTTAGTCTCAAAAACATCTATGACTTTAGCCAAATTTTGATTGCATTTTTTCAAGCTAGAAAAATCTTAAAACAATTCCGACCTCAGTTGGTTCTCACATCTGGCAGTTTTAATGCCGTGCCAGTAGCGTACGCCGCCAAAACTCTAGGCATACCAGTCATAGTACACCAGCAAGATTTGCAACTTGGGCTAGCTAATCGCCTAATGGCACCCATAGCTCATACCATCACGGTAAGTTTGCAGGAAACGCAGGGGTTATTTCAATCTTACAAGGCCAAAATTCTACTAACTGGAAATCCTTTGCGACGACTGGAGGTCGTGAAAACTGAAGAAGATACAATTTTGATTCTCGGCGGCAGCCAAGGTGCTCGTGGTTTAAACGAAATGGTGAAACCTTTGATACCTCTGTGGACTGAAAAATATAGGGTAGTACATATTCTGGGAAAAAGTAACATGGACCAAGCTCTGCCTGATCTAAAAAATTATGTCGCCAAAGCTTTTGTCACGGAGGAAATGTCGGCACTATTAAATGCAGCCAAAATTGTCATCACCCGTGCAGGAATGAGCACACTAACTGAATTAGCTCACTTTTCTAAAGCTACCGTTGTCATACCTATGCCCAACAGTCACCAAGAGCGAAATTCACAGTATTTCAGTTCAAAAATGGCAGTCAGATCTGTCGCTCAAGGATCTGTCACTACGCTAGACTCATTTATCCGCGCTTTGATGGAGGACAGTGAGAAGATAAAGGGATTGGCAAAAAATTTGCATAATTGCTTTCCAGCGCATGCCAATAAAAATTATTGTAAATTTATTGACACCTTAGCAATACCACGATCACGCAGTGAATCAGTTGTCTATTTCGCCGGTATAGGCGGTATTGGTGTTTCTGCTCTGGCCCGTTATTTCAAAAATGAAGGGTACAAAGTCGTTGGTTCTGACATTGTACCAAGTGATCTCACGAGAAAGTTGGAAGCTGAAGGCATCGTTGTTCATTATGGTCAGGGGAAGCAAAATATCGACCATGATTACTCTCGTGTTATCTACTCCGATGCCTTGCCTTCAACTAACCCGGAACTTGTCCAGTCCAAGAAATTCTACCTGCCCTTATATACCTATAGTGAATACTTGGGGTTGCTTTCACGTACATACAAAACTATCGCTATCTCTGGTACGCATGGCAAGACTACGACAACAGCTATGACTGGCCTAACCCTACAACACGGTAATCTCGATCCCACCGTATTGGTGGGCAGTATTGTGCCGCAGTGGCAAAGCAACTTTCGAGCGGGCCAATCAAATCTGATGGTGGTTGAGGCTGATGAGTATCGTAGTCATATGTTACATATCAGACCTTCGATAGCGGTAATTACCAATATTGACGATGATCATCTGGATTATTACAAAAACATTCAACATATCGAGGAAGAGTTTCAAAAATTTGTCCATACTTTACCGCAGGATGGTTATCTCATTGTTAACGCAGATGATAAGAGAGCTATACAACTGAAAAGCAAAGCCCGGATAATAACTTTCGGCTTGACTAGCGAGGCGAACTTCAGAGCCACAAATATAAAATATGATAATTTACACACTAGTTTTGATGTCAGTCATGATGGTACCTTGTATGGTCAATACACCTTGCAGATCCCGGGAAACTTTAATGTAGCCAATGCTCTGGCCGTCATAGTCATTGGCCACATATTGAACATCCCCCATACGATCGTGATGGAATCATTGGCCAACTACCAAGGTTCATGGCGACGTTTTGAATACATCGGCACCCTAGGTACGACACCATGCTACTCAGATTATGCCCATCACCCGACTGAGGTGGCGGTGACACTACAAGCGGCCAAATTGCGCTTCCCTGACAAAGAGATTATTACTGTTTTTCAGCCGCATAGCATCGAGCGTACTGAATCTCATTTCGATAAATTTGCTGCCGTACTGGGTACCAGCGATAGTCTGATCGTAACGGACAGCTTCCACGTGGCTGGCAGAGACGAAAAACGTAAAGCGGATCCGGCCAGAAAGCTATTGTATAAAATCAACTTAAAAAACAAACTGTTCAGCCGCCTACAAGACTTAGAACCTCTTTTACGCTCACAGCTGCATGACAATAGTGTCGTCATGTTTCTAGGCGCAGGGTCAATAGACTCCTGGGCCAGATCAGTAACCAAAAAGAAATGACTATACGAGAAAAAGTAGCCTTAGCTCCTTTGACTAGTTACCATATCGGTGGAGAAGCGGACTACTTTGCCGAACCTGAAACAATCGAAGATTTAACGGCGGTGACAACCTGGCTACGCCAACACCCGCAACCCTATTATTTGCTTGGGGATGGAACAAATGTTTTGTTTTCCAGTCAAGGTTATCGCGGTTTAATTATCAAGCCGAACTTTAAGAACATTATTTTTTCTGATCAGATTGTTACTGTCGGTTGTAATTACAAATTAGCGGATTTGCTAGACGAGAGTCTACGACATAATCTTATTGGACTGGAATTTACGGCCGGAATACCTGGTTCGGTTGGCGGGGCTATCTACGGTAACGCCGGTATGTATGGGCAGGCCATGAGTGATGTAGTTACTCAGGTAGTAACCTTTGATTTACAATCTCAAAAAATTGAAACACGATACAGGGAAGCACTCGAGTTTAGCTATCGTCACAGTCAGTTCAAAGCCATGCAGAACACAGTGATAGTTGAAGTCAGCTTGAAACTCAAACACGGTGACGTTGAAGTCAGTAAAAAGATTATAGCCGAATGGCTGGAGCGCCGACATACCAATCATCCGACTGAGCCCTCAGCTGGCTGTGCATTTAAAAATGTACCATTGACGACTGAAATTGAAGCTCAATGTCAAAAGCTTGGACTAGACATTGAGAGATTCAAGCAACACAGGAAGATACCGACCGCTTTTCTCATAGATCAGTTGGATCTCAAGGGCAAGACTGTCGGTGGAGCAGTGGTTTCACCTAAGCATGCTAATTATATTATCAATAAAGGGACTGCTACCTCGGAGGATGTCATCACTCTGATGAGTCTGATAAAACAGCAGGTCAGAGATGCTTATGGGATTCAACTTGAAGAGGAGGTTCAGCTGGTTACCTCTTCTTGATTGACAATTCAATACGTGATAAGGTCAAATATAGATATGAATATCACAATCGTTGGTAAAAATGTCGAAGTTACGGAGCCTCTGAAAATCTACATAGAAGAGAAAACAGCACATTTAGAGAAAGTTCAGCAACAAATCCTGGCCTGCAGGGTAGATATTAGTCGTGATACCCATCATCACAAGGGTGACATATTTAGAGTAGAAATTAATCTCAACATTCCGCATAAGCTATTGAGAGCAGTTGAATTTCGGCCTGATGCCAGAGAAGCCTTAGATGTCTGCCTTGATAAAATTGCACGTCAAGTCAGAGAATATAAAGGCAAAAAATTGTCACTGCGTCGCATCGCGCGTTTGTTTAAACTAGGAAAGTAACCAATGTCACTGTTGACCGCATTATTTGGCGACGCCAATAAAAGCTATCTGGAGGACCTCAAAAGAGAGGGTGATTTTATTAATTCTCGAGAAGCAGATATTCAGGCCCTGTCTGACCAAGCTTTGGCCGAGAAAACAGGCGCATTCAAGAGAGCCCTAGCCCAAGGTAAAACTCTAGATGAACAACTACCGGAGATTTTTGCCGTAGTCAGGGAGGCGGCCAAACGCACATTGAGTCAGCGTCATTTTGACGTACAGCTCATGGGAGGCTTAGCCCTACACAAAGGTCAAGTAGCAGAAATGAAGACCGGAGAAGGTAAGACACTGACATCAACACTAGCAATCTACGCTAACGCTTTACCTGGCAATGGTGCTCACGTTATTACAGTCAATGACTACTTGGCACGACGCGATTCTACCTGGATGGGGCAAATATTTCATTTCTTGGGTTTGAAAGTCGGTATCATCGTGCACGATGCTTCGTTTATCTACGACCCGACACATAGCACACCAGAAGATGATGAAATTCGTGATCAAGGTGTATTAGTAGAGAAAGACTTCCTCCGTCCCGTCACTAGGAGAGAAGCATATGAAGCTGATATTACCTACGGCACTAATAATGAATTTGGCTTTGATTA
>CAYHYG010000007.1:20007-36880 GCA_964360835.1 uncultured Gammaproteobacteria bacterium | reverse complement strand
TCAAAACTCACACGTACATCACTCATAGCACCCATGTTATAAATTTCATCAGGCTTGATGTCATTAATTAAACGGCTAATAGAGCTATAGTCACTTAAATCGCCATAATAGAGATGCAGAGCCTCATGATTGTTGCTATATTCACTTTGCATCGTACCCTCATGGCTGCCAATAATATAACGACTAGATCGCCTAACCATACCATGCACTTCATAGCCTTTAGCTAACAATAAATCAGCTAAATATGAGCCATCTTGTCCAGTAATACCAGTAATAAATGCTTTCTTCATAAAGAATAAATTAATATCATTAAGCTAGCATGAATGTAGTAAAAGCGCAATTTTACACCATCTTCGGTGCCTGAACGGCAAAACTTGGAAAAATGCGACGATAGAGATCGATTAACATAGGATGGACATGATTGGCCTGCAAAGCTTCCTGGTTAAACTTGTGCAATCCTTCTGAGCCATATTCGGTAGCATCTAAAGAAATACTTTTTATCTGGTCTGCTGACAATTCTAAGGCATAAGTAAAGGCCAAATTATCAGAGCCCGCATCTTGCGGCTCCTGAGACCTTTGGCTCCAAAGATAACGATAAAGCGTAATAAAACGAAATGACTCTGGTGATACTTGCAGTTTGGTTTCTCGTACAAAATTTCTGGTAGCAGCCTGTTCTAACGGTTCCCCGGCCATAACCCGACCTCCAATAATCCACCAATCAGAATGTGGCAAAGCTTTACGCTTCGCTAGGTATAGAGATCTAGTCGCAGGATCAATAATAACAACATCGGTATTGACTATCACCATTGATTCCATAGCCTCAGCATAGACTGCTTCAGATAGGAATTTAGGCTGCATTGTGTGATCAGGATCCTGACGAAAGGTGCGTATATGAGTCATATAATGAAGTTAATAGAACAAAAGAATTATGAAGATAAAAAGGTAAAAAGTCAATATTTCGAGATAAAAAAAGAGGCGCATCTTGGAGACGCGCCTCGTGAGTTCGATGTGCCTGCGCTACTGTCAGGCCACCTTGAAGGGGTGCATGTCCTTATCATCCGGGTTAAACGGTTCGGACGAATAGCACAACATCTTGGTGCCAGGCTCAAGCACGAAGGCGTGAGCGGTGAAGGCGTTGATGATATGACACTCACCATTTGCCATCACCTGTTTCTGCTCGAGCGGACCGGTCGCATTGTTGTCCTTGTCCACGGTTTGGGTATACAAGGTACCGCCGCCTTCAAGGATATGGAACTGCTCCCACTTCTTCTGATGGAAGTGATTGCCCAGCGGACCGACGTTGCTCTTGATGTCAAATCCCTGAACTGAACACCTGGGCAAGTTGATCTCATAGATCGTACGGCGGGCATCGTCAGCAACTGCGGGCATGGGTAAAGTACCGAAGAAAAATGCAGCCTGGCTCATTCCCGAGCTCCTTATTAGGAAAGAGGTAAAACCTGCTACGTTAAAGAACACAATCACTTATATCATACTCAACTTATATTGTCAAGGCAACAGATAACATCCTGAGCAATCACAACAATTGTATTTAGGTAGTTCAACAGGTATAATTTAACGTGTAATTAATTAAACAGTAATCTATGTATGAGTCACCTCCGGTTGAAATGGCAAAAACTAAATACTTTTCCAACTTTGCTAGCAAACATATGCCAGAGATGCGAATACTACAAAAAGGCGGCATCCTGGGAAAAGAGGGCGAGAACCCTGACTGGCGAAATATATCAGAGCATTGTCTAACAGAAGCCGTCGCTGCCGATATCTTAGCCGAATCCCTACAAGCCGACAGAAAGAAACTGGTCACAGCTGCTCTTATACACGATTGGTATAAACGGCGTGAAGTCGAAACTATGAAGCAAATGGGTGGAGGTCTTGGTTATCGAGAAACAGCCGCTGAAGATGAACGACTACTCACTGAATACAACGTGCCGCCTGAGGTTATTAGTTTGGCGCATGCCAACATACCGAGTTCTAGCGATTCGAAACAACTGGGCAAACGAACGATTGAAGAAAAAATAATGCACTATATTGACCTCACTACTAGTGGCACAGATTTTATTGAAGTTGAAACTAGAATTGAGCAAGTAAGTAAAAAATCTCATAACATCGAGTTCTCGGAATCTTTTAGAGAGCAATATGAAGGAAAGAGCCTGTTTGAGGTTCAATTAGAGGTTACGAAATCCGAGCAGGCTGAATTCGAAAATGCTTTGCAGCTAGAGCCCGGCACTCTTATTGAATATATAAAAAACAAGCTAGAGGAGCGAATAAATAATCCTGCCGATGAATCTTAAAAACAAAATCATTGTCCTGACGGGTGGTACAAGCGGCATTGGCAAAGCCTTAGCCAGCACCTTAGAAGAACATGGAAGTAAAGTAATAATATTAGCTAGAAATAGATCTCGACTCTTAAAGATGAAAAAGAACAAGATGGGAGGAAAAAATTTTACCTATCGTCTCGACCTCGCTTCCTACGTCCAAATAAGCCAAGCAGCAAAAAAAATACTTAGTGAGCACCGACGCATTGATTGGCTTATTAACTGCGCTGGGACTATTAATTCCGCAAAAAAAATAGAGGAGAGCTCGAGACAAGAAATTACTGACACTTTTAACGTCAATACTCTAGCGCCAATCTACTTAATACAGAAACTTTTACCCTCTATTAAAAAAAATGGAGGCATACTTAATATTGTCTCCACCGCCGGTTTAGAAGCTAATGGACGCTTTCCTCTCTACTCCGCTTCAAAAGCTGGACTCATTAGTTTCTCGCAAGCAGTTAATAAACGATTCCTATTCGATGAACCTCGGCGTAACCTTCGCTGCCTGACTATTTGTCCCGGCCCAACAAATACACCTATGCGAGATCGTATTGCCGGTGATGCCAGACAGCATCAGGAACCAAGTCTCGTAGCAGATTATATTGTCAAAATTCTAAATAGTCCCACAGTCTATAAGGGTGACAAAATCATTGTGATACAGAAAGGTAAGGTAAGACTCCGTTAGTTAGTTCAGTGTTTTTATTGATTTCTCAGCTGTTTCTTCAACATAGGAAGGTTTCTCAATTTTACTGTGCAACGGATCCTTGCGTAAAAAATCATACCAGTAATAAAAGATTTTTAATCATGGTATGGAGTCATAAGACAGCTTGTAGACACTTTCACCATTCTCCCCTGATGCTCTAAATATGGGCGGCTATATGAATTGTTTACTGATAATTTCAGCTCGTTGTTTCCAAGTCTGTACTTTTTCCCTCGTAATCGGACGCAGAGGCAAATGACTCGCTTTCTGTATAGCTTCAGCTAAACGAACTGGGTCATCTGCTGTGAAATATAAAGCATCATCCCCCAATGCTTCTCTCAGAGATGGCACGTCCGAAGCCACAATCGGTTTACCACTGACCAGATACTCAGCCACTTTCATTGGGGAAGTATAGTCTCGAGACTGGGAAAATTTAGCACTGTTAGGGATAATTAAAATATCAGCTAACTGCAAGTAATGAGGAATTTTGATGTGAGGCACCCAACCGATAAACCGCACATTCTGTAATTCTTTTTGTTCAAACTTTCGCCTATACTTCTTCACTAACTCTTCCGTCCCTCCTACAATAATAATCCAATAATCCTTAGGCAACAAGGTTGCAGCTACCAATAATGTCTCGATACCTTTTTCCGGATAAAGATGTCCGGTATATACTATATACTTATGCCCGATGCTCTCCCCTGGTTCCCTTTGAAAAGTATCTGTCGTCTGCAGGGCAGAGATAAATTCAGGATCTACCGCACTCAGACTAACTGCTATCTTCTCGGTCGGAACTCCATTTTGGATTAAAAAGTTAGCTGATGCTTCATTGATAGTAAAAATCTTCTGAGTTTTTTTCCAAAGAGTTCGTTGCCACCATTGAACTTTTTCTGGTGGCACATGAAATTCAAAATATATCGGACGTTGAGATAGACTGCTTATAGCCCATAAACTTATTTGATCACGACTGTATACGATGGCATCTGCTGGCTGTGATCCTAATGTTCTCACTACCTGCAGAGCAAAGGTTACGTTTTCTAACCAAAAACCTAGTCGTGGTATCACTCCAATCAGATCCCAGACTGGCAAGAAGCGCAACTTAAAATTTGGTTTGACGTTATAAAAAACAAAAGGTTCATCTTTAGCTAAATGGTTACGCCGCTTAGGCAGCCAAAGTTCTACCACAAATCCAAGATCAGAAAAAGCTTCACACATTTTCATAACCTGTAAACCATGAGCTTTTTCAGTCGGTAAGCGGTAATTGGCTATATATATTAACTGATGCATGGAATCCGGAATGCTAGGCATAATCTTTACTTAGTTAAGAAAATGTTAAAACCGCTAGTCTGGTGACTGGTGCTCTTACCCATCAGGCGATCAATGATACGAGCCGATGGCCAGATCCAACGAGAAATTTTCTTCGGCAATAAATTAAACACCGTCTCTGTCGCTCCCCGGACGGGTGATAAATCCAGAGAGGAAAAATTTCGAAAAAGATATCCTATACCCTCCTCTGTATAGCGGTAAAAATCGCCATAGTATCCCTTAAGCGGATGATAATAGTAGAGAAAAGGAACATAGACAAAAGCTGTTCCATCTGTCTTCAAAACACGATGCATCTCTTGAGCTGCTATCCAAGGCTCTTCCACATGCTCCAAAACAGCAATACAAATGATCGAATCAATTGTATTGTCAGCAAATGGTAAATGATGGATATCGCCAACAATATCTGGATGATAATCTGCTACTTTGTCCATGACCTTATAATCAACCTGAGCTAATAATGGTTGCACCCACTGATTGCGATCACTCAGTCGATTGTTATTTTCTCTCGACAAACGCAAACCACCACCGATGTCAATAATCTTTTTTCCTGGTTGAAAAATTTTTTCTAAACTCATTCGTTCAAATTGCTCCCACGGAGTCATATATTTTATGCGTTACTATAAATCTTTTCGTGACCCTCAACGGTCTGCATCCAACTAAATGATTCTTTGACAAAGATTCTAGCATTTTCGGACATTTTCTCATAGAGATCCTTGTTTGTAGATAAAATTCTAATACACTCAGCCAAACGTGCGACATCACGCTCAGGAATAACATAACCTGATCGGCCATCTGCAATAGCCTCCGGAATACCGCCGCTCGTAGTACCGATGACCGGCAGACCCAAACTCTGAGCTTCTAGATAAACCAAGCCCAAACCCTCGACGTCTTCTTCTCCGGATTCAAAGAATGAAGGCATGGTGAATATATCACTGGCTTGATAGTAATCTCCAACTGTTTCAAAAGGTACTGATCCGGTGAAAATAATCCTATCATCTAAATTCAGCTCGGTCGTTAATTGCCTCAACTCGGCCATTTCTTCACCATTGCCGACGAGAAGTGCTTTAATCTTTTTATTTGAGCAGAGAGCTATAGCCTGGATTAAATCCGCCGCACCTTTTCGTTTAACAAACCGACCAACAAAAAGTACAACAATGTCATCATCAGCAAAACCAATTCTACTCCTCAGCGTAGCCCTGTTCGTAACTTTTGGCTGTTGAATTCCCGGATAAATAACGACCGTCTTGATCTTTGTCAGCGGAAATTGCTGATGCATGGCTGCAGCGGTAGCCTTACTGAAAGACAAGACAGCAGTAGCACAGCTAAGGGCAAACCTCTTCAACCATTTAGTCAAACGGCTCCCGCGACGGGTCACTACTTCCGTACCATAGACAGTCAGGAAAAATTTCTTTCCCAAAAGCAGACAAGCCAGAGCCACAAATCCTGCCTCAGGAAATAAAGTGGTCACGTGAAACACATCATATTTTCTGCATCGCCAACATGCTCTAAGTGTTGAGATAAACTGTTGCCAGCGCTTTGGTGTCCGATATCTCTGCAAAGGAAAAGTCATGGGCAAAGATGACTCAAAGGTGTATTTCTTTCTATCAAAAACATTCATCATAACTTTCAAATCAGGTCTATACTGATGAAAGTAAAAAGCCAACTGATAGCTAAAGGTTGATACGCCTCCGACTCTAGGGGGAAAATTATCACTAAAAAAAGCTATAGAGTTTATCGTCTTCATGATTTTGTAGCTACCAGGAAATAACTCTCGGCGTAATCAGAAATAAATTTTGGCCGCAAGAGACGCATTATTACATCCAAAGCAAGATGCGGTGCCAAAAAAAGAGGTCGAAGCCAACCTGGTAGCCAGCCGTACCATAGGCTGAATGCGGTGGTAAATGGACCGACGACCAAGGCTGTCACTTCTGCCTGCTGAAAACCAGCCTCATGCGCCAGAAACTCCAATGTCTCATAAGTATAACGCCAATAATCATGCGGATCCTTGTGGTATCGCGTCAAAAAAGGAACAGATAGGTACAATCGTCCGCCGGGCCTGAGGATACGCCAGACCTCAGTCATCACGTTGCGATGATTATATATATGCTCTAAAGTGTTGAAACACAGGACCACATCAAAACTCTGATCCGCCAGATTAAATGGTTGTTCCAGGTCAAGCTTAATGACTTCACTATTTTCGTCAGTCTCCATATCTGTATGAATCAACTTCATCGCCGGATCGTATCGCAGGAAACGATTATAGCTCATTCGATTACTTTTGGACCCAAGATCTAGGACAGTCCCAGACAAATAATACTCCGAGATCTGTAAATTAGACAATGTCCGCCCTGTTCCTTTGCCACGGAACGATTCTCGAAGCAAGGTAATATAATCAGATAATTTAAGCGGTACTAATTTAACGTTTGTGCTCATATAAAGGAAATCGTCTGATAATAGCTGAAGCTAAATGTTCCAGATTGTGCTCACGCTCAATCAACCGACGCAATTCAGTCTGAATTGGCAATCGGTTATCAAGCGAAATGATCTGGCGGATTTTTTGCAAGAAAGCATCCACATTTTCAGCGTAGAGATTCATCCCGACATTTTTGAAAAATGACCGAAAAGCTTCATTAGCAGTAAGAACGATAGTACCACAGGCCATGGCTTCCAGCACGGCTTTATCCAGACTCCCGGTCTGACTGCAATTGATCATCAGATCGGCTTCATGATACACAGCGCCGATATCCTGATGCGCTATAGGACCGGAAAATTCTACGGTCGACTCTAAACCGAGTTTCCTGACCAAAATTCGCAAACTGTCGACGTAAGCAAAATCTGCCGCCATCACGGGCTCTCCCACAATTTTCAGACGTAGATTCAAATCTGGCTCAGCCGCTTTCAAACGTGACACCGCTTCTATAATCATTTCCAACCGTTTGCTAGGGCTCAGGCGGCTGACCGACAGGATACGAAAAGTATCACTCAGTGCCTTGGGTTTGAAGGTCAAAATTTCTGTATCTATGCCATGATGAAGGATAATTTTTTTCTTGGTCTGTAATCTCAAACTTTCCTTCGAGGCTGTAATAAAAGCAGTGACAAATAGATTTAGTAGTTTAACTTTCCAGCTTACCGACTTGTGCACATACCACATGAAGAGCGGTTTACGCTTGACTTTGGCCCATGGCGCTATCAACAAACCGTATTCAGGATTTTGGTGAGCTAATATGCCATCTGTCTCATGAATCAAAGCACCGGCCAACTTTTGAAAAATCCAAAAGCGCTGCCAACGATTTGTCCCACGCTCCTTGCCCAATGAATAGACTTCGACATTGGCTGGCAGACCACTAGCATCACCTTTTTGCAGACAAATGACATTGACCTGCTCAGCCTGACGAGCCAGAGCTTTGACCCAGCCATAACTAAACCCCGCTACGGCGTCGGCACGATCAACTTTTCGCGTTATGAATAATAGCTTCATAGCCGTGCTAAGGATTTCCAAAGATTAATAATTTTAGTCATGATCGCCTGTCGCTCAAAGCGTTGTCCATAATCTTCAGCCGCCGCTCGTCCCAGACGCTGTCTGGTTTCCTGATTGCTAATAATACTCTCAATAGCAGTCATAGCGGCCGACGCATCATTGTGTGGTATCAAAATACCGGTACTATTGGGACGAATAATGCTGGTAGCTCCAGTCGTAGCCGTAGCAACCGTGGGACAGTGCCATAAACCGGCCTCGATGATTACTTTACCGAAGCTCTCATGAGTAGAGAATAATAATTGAGCTTCGGCTTTCTGAAAATAGAGACCCAGCTCATCATGCGGGATCAGACCGAGACAATAGACGCTGTCGGTCAAAGACTTTTGCTGAATATATTTTTCAATATCTGGACGTAACGGTCCATCGCCGATAATCCATAATTTAAATTCTGGGTGCTTCTGTCGCAGTGAAGCGAAAACGTCAATCATGAAAAAAATATTCTTGGTCACGACCAATCTGACATCCGAGACAAGGTATCTAAATCCCAGCTGATAGTGTTTAATTGTTCCTTGAGCTTGCGGTTTCTGCACCGGAGTCGGTATGACGTGCAGACGATCGCTCGGAACGCCGAAGGCTTGGAGTTTAGCGGCAATGGGCGTCGAGACGGATCGTATGGCATCTGCTTGCTTAACGGTAAATCGTGAAAGGCGTTCGAACCACGGATTAAGCCATGACTCCTGACGCCAATTTTGATTAGACCAGAAATCTCCATGAAAATTTATCTGCAGCTTACATTTGTATCTGTATTTTAAATAAACTCCCAGCAAACCAAAGACAAACGGATCCTGACAAACAACGATATCAACTTTTCGCTGTTTATAAATTTCACGGAAAATTCTGGCAGCGTCAAACCAAAACATTACTTTGTTCAGGGAATTAGTCGGATAGCCCATAACATTGGCTGAGATAGGAAATACTTTTCGTTGCTCGCGACGATTGGTGTAAACGATAACATCCAGTCGTCCTACGTGGATCCCGTATGAAGCATGACGATCCACCGCATCACCGAGAGCAGGCGCGCCAACTAGTGATTTATCACTACCTAACGTTACAATATTCATAAAGAAAAAATCCCTTCATAGGCTCTAATGGCGGCCGGCCAATCGGCTGGTATCTGTACCACTAAAATAGCTTCCCGCGCAGTCTGCAAAGCTGTCTCCGACATATAATGCTCCATGGCTCGGGTAATCTGTCCCAGATCCAAAGGATCAACAAGGTGGCAAACATTGCGGATAGACTCCGGTAAATAGCTATTTTTGGTCAGGATGACCGGCTTACCATGAGCTATGGCCTCCAGTACAAAGTGTGGGTGAATATCCGTTAACGAGACGTTGGTAATGACATCAGCCTGATTGATGATCCGCTCTTTCTCTGCTCCTTGTACTGGACCATGGACACTAATACGACTATCGTCAGCTGATAGAACTTTCAAAATTTTGAGCTCAGGTCCATGGCCGTAGATGGCCAATCGTGCATCAGGCTGTGTCAATAGACCAAAAGCGCTGATCAGCCGACGCAAATTTTTCATCACGATTAGTCGCCCAATGAAGACAAAGGTTCTGGTCTGGGTTGGTACAGAGGGTACATCCAGCGGCGTAGCTACCAGATCAATCACATTTTCGATGACTGAGGTTTTCTGTTTATTCAAAGCGAAAATCTGACAATAGAGATCTCTCTGCCAGGCAGTATTAAAGACAACCTGACGTGCTCGCGCCAAAACCAAACGATATATAAACAAAAATATTCTTTCCTGAATACTTTTCTCTTGCTGATAATACTCTTCTAGCGGTACCGTAGTCTTTTTTGCCTGCAACATTTTCTCCCAGAGGAAATCTCCACCCAGACGAATAACTAGTCGTCGTCCGCTAAGCCAAGAGGCAAAAGCCGCCGGCAGACCGGAGGAGATTAAATCCTGGGCAAAAAATAGTGTCTCCTTGTTTTGAAGTTTCATCAAGATCACGAAATATCTGACAAATCTCCAGACACCGCGCCTGACATAAAAGAGTCGATCGCCGGATTCCGCCGAACCATAGACAACCTGAATTATCTCAACGTCTGGATGCTTGGCGCCGTACTCTCGCATAAAGTTCTGTGCAAAGGTTGCTTGTCCAGAAGGCTCTGTACCGTAGGTACCGCTAGCCACAATAATTTTCTTAATCTTTGACATAGACTGCAAATAAATTATCCATTTGTCTGCTCACCTGATCCCAATCATACGTTTGCCTGACCAATGACTGCCCGTTCTGACCCAGACGAATTTGCTCCTCTGAATTTTTACTAAGGATCTCTATAGCTTGCGCGATGCTGGCTGGCTTATCCGGCTGGCAGCTCAGACCATTTTCACCGACGCGTAAAAAATCTACAATACCACCGACTTCAGTAGCGATAATCGGTAATCCCATTGCCATAGCTTCGAGAAATGAATTACCTAAACCTTCACTGCGACTAGGACGACAGAAAATATCAGAGGCCTGCATAATTTTCACCGTCTCTGGTTGATCTAGATGACCAAAAAAACGAACTCTTTCGACAAGGCCCAATCGTTCAGTCAAAAATTCTAATTTTTTGCGCTCTGCTCCGTCGCCGACAATAGCTAAGGAAAGATTGAGTCCCATTTTATAAATAGCGATATTCATTGCCTGCAACAGATCGTCTATAGCATTTTTGAAAACTAATCGGCTGGTCGTGACAATAACGACCTGCTCGGGTTGATAGCCCAATCGTTGCCGCTGTTCAGTTCTTTCATCCGATTGAATGGGACAGAAAACAGTCAGATCAACTCCGTTAGGAATAATCTGCGGTTCACCTCTGAAACCCATCTGACGTGCCCGCACAGCCAAACTTTTGGAAATGGACTGCACACCTACTGCCCGACGGTACATCAGTCGATACAGTGGAGCCCAGAACCAAGTTCTATTTCTAATAAAAGAGTCGCTGTCTCCACTTTGCTCCGTTAGTAGGTATCGATTTTTGGTACCAAAGCAAGCAAAATATGCAGCTATCAAGGCATAATTAGCCATCATAGCCCAGCAGAGAAATACCGGTTGCTGACGTATCAGCTGACGCGCCTGCCGTGTGGCATACCAAGGATAAAGGTACTTATCACTCCAGTGCCCCTTTCCGACCCGAAAAATGCTAAGATTAGAGCCAATCTGCTCAGTTTGTGATAAATCGGATCGTAAACGGGCCGTGATAAGCAAAAAACGGCGATCAGGTAATCGCGCTGTTATCTCCTTGATAGCAACCTCCGCACCACCGACAAAAGGGTGAAAGGTTAGCGAAAAAATGATGATTGACCCAGGCATAGCAATGGCAATATTAGTCGGAAGAGATCGCGCCAGCATGGGGTTTTGGCTTGAATATCTGCCGTTGATACGGTAGGATTATAACAAATTAAGTGATTTTTTTCAAGATTTTGCTAACATCTATATTATGCTGAAAAATAAGAAAATTGCCTACCTCATAACCCAGAGTAAGTATGGCGGTGCCCAACGCTATGTCCTCGATCTAGCTAGTCACTTCCAGAAAAACAATCAGGTCGTCCTTGCGGTCGGTGAGAAAAATAATCAGGACCCAGATTTTTTTAATCAGGTCCAAAAACGTGATTTACGTGTCGAAATTATACCTTCCTTACGACGGGCTGTTGACCCAGCCGCCAATGCTGTGGGTCTCATGGAAATCTATAAATTTTTGAAGCGTCAGAAACCTGATTTGTTGCATATCAATAGTTCAATGGCTGGCTTTATCGGGGCAATCGCGGCTTTCCTTTATAATCTCAATCCGTATGCTTCCCATATACGTGTGATCTATACGGCGCATGGATTTGTCTTCAACGAACCGATGTCGAAAGCCAAAAAAAAGTTCTATATTTTTCTGGAACGGATGTCCGCCTCCTGGAAACATGCTATTATCGCTGTTTCGCACTTTGACAAGCAGACTGCCACAGCAGCCGGAATCAAAGCCAATAAAATCTTTGTCATTCATCTTGGCCTGCCGACAATGACTCAAAAGCTATCAATGACAGAAGCACGCCAAGCATTGGGATTGCAACCCGAAGGAATCATCGTCGGTAGCATTGCTTCCCATTATCCCACCAAAGATTTAGGCACCATGATTAAAGCCTTTACCATTCATCCCCCTTCTCTCAGCTTGGCTATCATTGGCGATGGGACTGAGACGACACATTTACAAGAGTTGATTACGACGGAGCATTTGGAGCAAAGAGTATTTTTACTCGGTGCCAAAAAAAATGCCAGCCAATACTTACCGGCTTTCAATCTTTTTGCTTTAAGTTCGATCAAGGAAGGATTGCCCTACGCTTTATTGGAAGCAGGTCAGACATCACTCGCCTGCGTAGCTACCCGTGTAGGTGGTATCCCAGAAATTATTGAAGACAAAAAAACTGGCCTCCTAGTAGAGGTCGGAGATCCCAAAGCTTTGGCGCAGGCTATTCAATCTTTAGTTGAACAACCAGCACAAGCTTCAACTTATGCGCGAGCGCTAAATGGTAAAGTCTTCAATGAATTTTCGATACAAAGCATGCTACAACAAACCGAAGCTTTATATGAGCGGTTATTCTGAGCGATCCATAAAGGCGGCTAGATAACTCTGAAAAACCGGCAGCAAGTCCGGGTTGATGATCAAGGCTAACTGTGCTGTCTGTACTGATCGTTCAATGTCATCTAACTGAAAATAGGCTAAAGAATACAATTGCCATAATTCACTCGAGCGCTCTCTGAGCTCGGGTGTTTCTATGAGACGCAAATGTGCCAACGCTCGGTCAGGCCGCTGAATAGCCAGATCAAAACGTATAGTTTCAAAAATATCACTCGCTCTGAATTGAAGCAATTTATCATTGAAATAAATTTCTACCTCCTGATCATTTCGTAGTGTGGCAATCTGCTTATAATAATTGAAATGAGTATCAAATATTTCAGGACGCCGATCTACTGCTTGTTGAAAATAGGCCAGGCCTTCTTCCGGATGTCCACGTAATATATAAAAGCGACCCAAAAGATACATGAGATGTATCCGCTCTGGATATTGATCCAAGACCTGGACCGCTAGAGCTTGTCCATAATCCCAATAACTGCTATCGATACGTCCGGCCAATAAATCAAAATTCATCAGCTCTACTGCTGAACGCGACATAAACGGACGTTTCTGCATATTTTTTTTCAGATGATCCTGTGCTTGTGCAATATATAAGGGTAACAACTCCCTGCCTTCGCCGGCCTGTAACATATAATCGCTGACCAAGGTGGCATACTGACTACGTAAGTCGCTCTTACCTAGGGTCGGAGCATGATTGATAATGACATCTAATCTATCTAGCTCAGCGGCCGAAACGCTCGTCGGATTCATCCTTGCCCGTTGCAGAATCGTAGTGACCTGTTGGTTGGCCTGCCAAGAACGCCAATGAAAATTATACATAAACAGACCGGTGATCAAGACTAATATCAAAGTCAAGGAAGCCGAACGAATACCTAAGGACAATGATAATCCATAATTCCGTTTGTGATCGTAATCTCGACGTTGTGTCTCAATCCAGGCAAGCATAGCCACAAATGGCAAGGCGTTATTCAAGGTGTCAAAATAAACCAAGCAGACCAGTAAATAACTAGTGAAAAAACCTAGCCATAAGGGTAACATTAATTCTTGTCTCGTTCTGCGTAACCATCGGAGTAGGTGTCTAAAGGTCAACCAGAAGAAAATAATGCCGAGAATTATAACACTCAAACCTCCTTCAACCGCATGTTGCCACAGCAAATTATGAGCTTTGTCATACCAAAGTGGTGAATTAAAGTTGTCGTAGACTTTTTCTGGATAATTTCGCTCAAAAGCTAAATCAAAATTATTTAGACCCCAGCCAACTATAGACTTCTGAGAAAATGACTTTTCCGCCGAGCCCCAGACCTCTTGACGATGTTCACTGCTGACAGAATTAGCAATGCTCTGAATAGTGATGAGGGGATTCCATTGCACTGACTCTCCCAACATTAGTGAATAAGCACCCGGACCAATGGTAATGATGCCGATCAGCATGACCAACGCCAATGATACGCGTAACAATAACCCTCTACGCCAGCGCATCACTTCTGTGACCGCCACTACAAATAGTCCGATAAATAAAGCCAAGATAGTCGCCTTAGAAAAACTCGACACCAGACCCATGACCTGTACCAATATTAGCAATGTAAACAATAATCGACGTTGATACTCTCTGCGCTGATAGTGATACATTAAAGCATACAAAAAAATTAGCGCACAGAGACACAGCATGTAGATATTACCAGCAATGACCAGCAAAGGACCGGCCTGATCTAGCCAGAGCTGGCTGAAGATCTCATAACCCGTCAGAGAAACGAGGGCGGCGATTAAGAGAATCAGAAAAAAAGAATAACCGGTGTGTCTTTTTTGTCTGGCAATAATCAATGACAGAAATATGGTGGTGATTTGAAAAAAAGAATAATACGCGGCGTTACCAAAAAGCGAAGTTGACCTCAAGCCCCCGCTGGTTTCTATAAGTAAAGGCCTGCCCAGTGCCTGACTCAAAGCCACCAGACCAGAGCCAAAACCGACGAAAATGACCACCTGCCAAAACATATGCCATTCACGTTCCTCCCGAAAAACCTGTGTCAAAACGTACCAGTAAGCGATGAGATGTCCCATGCCCAAAAGCCCATCCATACGGGTATAATCACCCCAAAAGCTCCATAAAAAAGAATTATTTACCAGACTGGAAACTAAATACAACACCCAAATTCCCACCATCAAGATAAAGGAAAGGGAGATTCGCGGGCGATACGAGGTATTATTGATAAAGATTAAGACATACAGCAAGACCAGAATATCGACAATGATCCGAAACGCAAAATTCCTGGTCACTGCCATTGATAAAAGCATATCTCCCCGATACAACCATAAAACCAATGGACTGGCTATGGCCAGACCACGGAATAGATACAGGTATATTCGGTCCTTATTGATACTGTGTAACAAATCAAACATCCGCGTTTTATATAGTATCTGAATTAATAGTATACAAACGGAATACCTCCTCGCCTCTCAGATTATAGACGCTCTGGTAAGGAAAATTTTCCGCTTCTAACGTAACCTCCAACTTGTTCATGGCATTAGTCACCGCTTCATTGGCTGTACCGGCCGGTATCGCCTCCATTTTGCGCAAATAATAATATTCGGTCAACCCTAATGTCTGAAAGAATTCACGACTACGCCCTTGTTGAACTTCTTGATAAACATCCAGAGAAATCATGGGCCAACCTTGATATACCAAACGCCTAGTCAAACTCCACATCAATGGCTCACCATACAGTCTCGGATCATAGATTAAAACTCTGGCTACCGCCTCTCCCTTCATTTGAACAGCCCGCTGCTGCACAAATTGATTGATAACCGGACTGGCCACGGGCAGGACGATGGCCGGGCGCTTACCGTCATAAAAAATCTGCAGAGCTTTCTCCAGTTGATTATAGCCGTATGGATACTCATGAGCTTTGGCCGCGGAATACGTCCATTGTCTTTTCCCCGGCCAGTCCAGAGAAAAGATAGTATTCCAAGAGAACAATATTTCCCAGATTAAAATCAGACAAACTAAGCCACTCAAAAATTTTACTTTGGTAATTCGAGCCAGTATAAAAGCTACTATCATCAGTAACCAAGGCAGAAGCAATGAAAGAAAACGCCAACTAGGACCGATAAACAGAAGCCACAGACTGGTCATGCACGTCGCAATAAGTAGATAATAAACGATTCTACTCTGGTCATTCAATTTATGGCGCCAGAGTAACCAAACGGCAAGAAATAAGGAGACCATAAACAATAGGACAGCAACAGGTGAAATAACGCTACGCAAATTTGGCAAGAAATACCTGGCAGCTAGACCCTGGCTGGCGAATTCGGCTCTGCCAGGCCGAGACAACCAAGGCGAGGCTTGCTGGAAATAATAGGAAAACTGAAAATCAAAATGATGATATTGATTGTACATGGCCAGATTATATACCGCTTGAGGTAGGAAAAATGCCCCAGCCACAAGCAAAACTGACAAAACTTTAGACCAGCGCCATTCATCTCGGTGCACGATAAACCAAAATAAAAGTGTCAGCGGCACGATAATAATTGCCGTCAGCTTCGTCATGATAGCCAAACCCATGACAGCACCCACCCAGAGATACGCCCGGCGCCGACGAATCAGCTGATGAGTCAACCATAGTGACAAAAATACCAGAAACAAAACAAGAGACTCCTGCAGACCGATGCGAGAAATCCAGAGCATATGAGCATTCACCGCTAGCAACAACCCACCGATAACGGCGACCCTGAGATCAGACAAACGACGCAATAAGTCAAAAATAATAACAACTGTGCCTACGCCGGCCAGCGCTGGCAATATTCTGCCAGCAACTAGGCTAACTCCAGTGATTTTGAATAGTAAAAACTGCAACAGGAAATGGAACGGTGGATGATCGTGAAACGACAACCAGGTCCACCAGGCACGCTCAGAGCTCCACTCAAGCGGCGTGGTCTGATAGGGAGACGCCAGAAAATCAAAATAACCCAGAGAACGGAAAAGATATGAGGGTTCGTCGGTCAAAGGATCAGCCAGACCCAGAGACCAGAACCTTCCAAGAGTAGCCAGACCGATAATGAAGGCTAAAATAAACCAACCTGGCCTGGACCATAGTATGTCTCTCAATCTCTGGAGAGAGTGATTCATGAAATATTACTGACAAAAAGTAGTGAGATCAAAGGCCTTGCTCTGCAGACGACTAATGAAATCGTCAGACTGTGTTCTGTAGGTGCCTTCGAATTTTTTGGCCTTCTCGGCCATAGCGATAGCTTCAGTATTCTGTTGGTTACAAGCGTAGGCCACAGCCGCCTGAATATAGAACTCGGGATTTTCTGGGAATAGTTCGGTCAGCCAGCTGTAGGTTTTGGCCGCATACTGATAGTTGC
>CAYHYG010000007.1:0-19997 GCA_964360835.1 uncultured Gammaproteobacteria bacterium | reverse complement strand
TCCGCGTCTTTATAATTGAGCCCCAGCTGCTCCATAGCATCGAAATAGGCCTGAACTTTATCCGGCTGCTCGCTAGCCAGCAAAGTCATAATCAAATTGATGTACGATTCTTTGACTTGCGGATTGAGGTCTATCGATTTCTGGAAAAATTCCTGCATCTTGACCAGAGCTTGCTGTCTATCATTTTCAAGTTTTTCTTGCTTATAATATTCCGATAAATAGTACTGGGCATACCCCATGTCATAGTAAATTTGCGGACGTGTCGGGCTATATTTTAAAGCCTCCAAGCCCAATGGCTCTACCTGATATAATCGCGTAGGATCGAGAACGTAGGTCGTATTGAGATGCCTCATATACATAATATAATTAGCTACATCTGCTGGGTTCTCTTGCGTACGTTTCTTTAGCTCATCATCGACGCGAGCGACATAGACTTTGGCTTGATCCGGCGAGACCTGCTTGTTGACCACCAAGCCATCGACAAATTCTGCCAACCGGCGACGATACTCCTGAGTTCCTGAGGTTCCTGCGTCTATGGCTTGCAAATACATATTATAAGCAACCAGAGGGTTGGACTGATACTGAATAGCCGCTATGACAGTAAGATTAGCCTTGGTTTCTCTAATGTTAAAGAAATAGAAAGCCGGTATCATGGCGATCAAAACGATGATGCTAAGCGGCTTAAGCCAGACTTTGGGCACTGAGATCAGTTCTTCATTTTTGGCCAGAGTTCCGGCAAATGCAGTGATAAGAAGAAGTGGCAAATAAACAACCAGTGATTCAAAAACGAAAACTCCCTGGATCAGGAACCCGATCAGAGCCAAGACCAACATTTGCAGCCCAAATCTCTCGGCTGGCTCAATATCTGCCTGACGGAAACGACGAATTAATAATATCAGTGGGTAGATCAGGAAAATGATAAATAAGGCCAGGCCAATAACTCCACCCATCACCAGATGATCGATAAAAATATTATGCGCGCGATCATACCAGACACGTGAATTGGAGTGGACGTAAATCTTGGGATTGAAATGCTCATTAAAGACTCGGTAAAAATTTTCTTGTCCATAGCCCAGGATTGGACGTTGTAAGAATCCCTTCCAAGATGACTCCCAGGTCATGAAGCGCGCTTCAGCTGTACGATCATTGGCAGAAATGCTAAACAAACGAGTTAAGGCATAATTACTTTTGACCCAGGCAGATTGTCGATTACTATATACCCAGCCGACTAAGCCGATCAAGATTAGCGTACCGATAATCATAGGTAAACGATATGACTTCAGACTGCCAAAAAATAACTGATAAATAATGTATAAACCGACGGAACCAATTAAACCCAGCATGGCGCCGCGAGTACCAGTCTGGAACATGACGAATATCTGCACCACGATAGCCAACCAATAATATAGCAGATAAAATTTTCCACGAGCTTTCCAGGAAATGGCCAAGAGGAAAATTGCAGCCAGGATAGCATAGATGACAAACCCCGCCGCTCCCTGACTGCCTGTCTTATACAACAGGAAAAAAGCAGTAGCTATTGGACCTAGCCACCAGGAAAGCTTGATGAGTTTCTCGGGACGTTTCTGTAAACTGAGATAGAGCCCAATAAACACCGAGAACAGCAAATAGCCAGCTAGAAATGAAGCATTGCCAATGGTCGCTGAGACTCGAGCATCGCCTACATTTCCAGCATTATTAATAAAATCAACCCCTAGATATTGCAGTAGACCGATAATACTGACCACCTGTGACGCCAAGAAAAACACTTCAAAGAGAATATTCCAGGCTCGCCCGGAGGTGACGATATTCCGCAAGAGCAGAAAAAATAAAAATAAATGAGTCCAAAACAGCAGTCCCTCACTGCGCTCAACATAACTCCAGAAGCTAAAATTAAAATCTGGCCCCAGCAGTGAAGCTAGATACATCACAGCCAGATAGGCTCCAAAAATGATAGTCAGCCAATCAATCTTCCACTTCAGACCGCTGGACCAAGCCACCGCCAAAAGCCAGATAACCACAGCTATTTCCACTAGGACTCGGAACATGATCGCTTTGGGCGAGATAAAAGGAAAGAAAAATGAGCTGTCAGTGTATATTGGCAGTAGCAATGTCAAACCAACTATAAATAGCAAGACTGGCGAGATAAATCTGTCAATTTTTTGCATCATGGTAATAGCGATTCGAGCGAGGGATCAATGGCCAAAACCTGCTGACGGTAATAGTCAGATTTCTCTACATCTCTGAGTTTATAATAATTAACTAAATATATCATAAAGGTCACTCGATTCTGCAAAGCTTGCGCCTTATCCAGACCACTCAACATCAAAACTTCCACCTGACTACTCTTTTCAGTGTAATAATTACTATACAAATCAGCTAATCCCTCATAGTCAGGAAAATATGGTTCAGACGTTTCGTTCTTGGAAATGGCCTGCAGGTAGTAATTCTCGGCTTTGGGATAGTCCTGGAGAAATGATTTATACACATTGGCAATGTTGGCGAAAGCCAGGGGACTTTTCTCATTTATCCCGATGGCCTGCTCCCAGGCCGCCACGGCACCTCGATAATCTTCCAACGACAATTTCCGCAAGCCTACCTCATTCCAATTGTCATATATCTCGAACTTCTCTACCGTAGACGTCGCCTGCCGCAAAAATTCAATGCTTTTATTCAAGGCATCAACTTGCTCTTGATAACCGTCTTTGCCTGCCACTGATGAGAAATCTGACAAAAGGTATACCCGTTGCAGATTATTGGGATTAGCTTGATTCTGCTGCCAGAGCCACGCAGCCACTGCCAGAGCCAAGATAACCAAAACAATGGCAATGACATTTTTACGTAGAAAATACCTCATAGATACCCTGTAGATTAGTATAAATAGAGGCAAAAATCAAGCAGTGTGTCATTGCGGGGTGTTTGTGATTGATGTCCGGTAGGTCAAGGTCGCGACCTTGACCTACGTATGCGGTTAAATTACCGACGTTTCTACGTAACGACCCGCAATGACACCCAGAAATAGCAAAACTCCCCCGACGTTTCCGTCGGAGGAGTGTTTGCATCTAGCTACTAGTCAGATCAGAGAAGCTATATCACGTTCGACGCGATTAGCTTGACCAACCAATAGTGTAGGCAGAGGTTGTAGCCGTCTGACCTAAACCATTGACTAGATAACCGTTGTACCACTGACCCCAAGCAGTAGCATTGGCATTATCTGAAGCGATACCACGATTCTTGTAGTTATCGGACCAGACAAAGTTGCCACGTCCATCACCCGATTGACTCCAAGCATCAGCCGGGTTTTGACCGGTTGCGGCTGGAGTACCATGTGAGGCAGCTGGGGTTGACGAGGCAGTGTCACCCATGAGGTTGACAGCCACCACCGCACCCGCGCCAGCAGAGGCGACAGTACAGCGCAAAGTATACGTTTCAGATGAGCCAGGAGCAACCTGCAAGGCTTCCTTGGTATCACCCGATGAAATACTTGGATTATCCCAGACGAAGCTGATGAAGTTCTTACCAGCTGCACCAGTGATCGTTGGGTTGGCAGAAGCACCAACTGTATTACCGTCCTCATCCTTGACAGAACAACTAGTGACAGTCATATCAGCGTCACCGCTGGTCGTGATATCGAATGAAGTACGGTACAGCAAGACTTCGCTACCAGCGGCATCGGCTGAGACGCGCCACTTGAACATATCAATAGCACCGTTACTCAATGATGAAGCTGCGCCCAAGGTAGAACCGGACTGAGAGAAGGTAACGGTCGGGAGGGCCTTATGGATAACCATAGAAGTCGTGGTCGAACCGTTATAGGTCTCCGTAGCGGTCGTATTGCTGTCAATACCGGTAAACTTGAAGCCATCAGTACCACCGAAACCAAATCTGATATCGGCAGCTGGCGTAGCGGGGCTATCGTCAACCGTCTGACTGATAGTTCCAACATCGGCCTTAATGGTCAAATTCTTGGATCCATCCTTTGGAACAGTCAAAGTTCCGTTGGCGAAATCAAAGGTGTATAGACCGGTTGCTGGGATAGAATTGGAAGCTAGCAAGGTAGCACCATCATAGATGTAGACCTTGGTCACATCCTGATAGTTACCAGCAGCAGTACCAGTGATAGCACCATCAGCCACGTAGACGATCAACTGATCTAAGTCTAATGCCTCATAGAGAGCATCGAGTTTGACTGAGCCGAAGGTTACGCCAGTAGCACCAGCGCGGACAATACCCGTTGCCGGATTATTGTAAGTGCTGAGCGTGGCTGCACCAGCAGCTGCGTAGGTCAAGACAGCACCATTATCAGCCGAAACGGTGACTGAAGCGCGGTTACCGGTGGATACACCGTAGGCGACGACAGAAGCGTTAGTAGCTGCGACAGTATCCGTCAGACCCCACTGAGTTGAATCATTGGTAGTAGCAGATGTATTGATGTCACCAACCAGCTGGATTGTCTTGGAAGTCTTCTTGGTGATAATGATTGGAGAATCAAAAGCAAAAGTAGAAGTTGCATTATCATCATCACTAGAAGGAGCATCGTTGATCGGACTCTTAGCTACACCGCCTGATCCATAGACACCTTCATAAACCGTTAGGTTTGTGGCATTTGAGGATGAAGCAGCAAACAGCAAAGAGGTGATGCGGATATCTTCACCAGCAGAAGTAGCATCGAAATTCCAAGAACCCAGGAGAACATCCTGTGCACCCTTAATGACAGTACCTGTAGCAGGTAATGTATTACGCGTGACCGTCATAGAAGCTGCTTTAACAGTCTGAGTGTTGGTCGTGATATTGGATGTCGGACCAGCTGTAATAGTCTGGCCAGAAACCGTGCCACGAGCTGTGATCTTGGTTGCAGGTGTATTGATACCGGCCAAGATCGTGTCATTGGCTGCCCAACCACCAGATGTTACCAAGTTACCAACGACCTTATACACCGTTTCTCCGACAGGGATGGTAAAGGTATCACCCATGACGAAAGTAGTAGTGTTACTGGTTGCTGAAACTGGACCAGCCACAACTGTACCTGCTGCATTGACCAACTTCACACTGTCCAAAGCATCCTCGAGGATCGTACCACTTGTTGTAGAGGTAATCGCCAAGGTCAGAGCAGTGACGTCGATCGGTTCACCTTTAACAGTGAGTTTGAAAGCGCCAAGTACTTGGTCGTTTCCAATACCAATATTATCAGCAACAACAGTGTTACTGCGTTCGACTGTCAATGTACCGTTACCAACCGTGAAGGTATTATCACTCAAAACTGGGTTAGCAGTTGAGGAGCCGGTACCCGAGGGAGATGGGGTAGCATTGTAGCCGTAGGTTTGACCTTTCAAGATCAAGTCAGAAGCACGGTACAGACCAAGGTCAATGGTACGAGCTGTACCACCAGTCACATCGGCTTGAACTTGGAATTGTTTGGTCTGACCCTTAGGAATGATAATCGGAGAAGCTAAGGTGAAGTTGACATATTTGTCATTGACAACACCGTCGCCAACCTTGGTACCATCCTGGAGCAACTTGAATTTGCTCATATCACTGCTGAGACCAGCGCTACCCTCTTGGTAGACTGAGACCTGGCTGAAAGCCAAATCTTCTACTGAGTTAGCAACTACCTGGAAGGAGAAGAAGGTATAAGCCATCTTACCGATTTCCAGAGACGTACTGGTAGCATTGGTGTATGAACCACGAGAAATGGTGGCATTACCAATGGTAATGGTTCCATTCAAGTTCTGATAATTACCAGTGATAGGTAACGAGGCGCTCAAAGTTGAGCCACCAGTCAACGTCACGGCAGAAATTCACATAGTTGGGAGTTCACCAGAATAGTTGGTCAATGTAGCCATATTACCGGACAAATAAATTGGCCAGGTAGTATTGGCAGGAACCGTCAAATCTTTAGTGAAGGTAGCTTCGTGGTTGGTGTTGAAAGTCTTGGAATTGTTGTCAAAAGGCAACATGGTATTACCATCCAAGATATCGACAGAACTGAAAGCTCCATCTTGAGCCACACCACCACGTTTCACCACAATCGAATCAATGGTAACCGGATTGGCACCAGTGGTTAGATTAACTTTGGTGAAGAGGTAGCGAGCAGCGTTACCAGCAGCCAAACCAGAAGCTGGTGTGTCAGAAGCCAATGAGACACTCAAAGTGCCTGGATTGGTCACGACGTTTGAAGAGGCATTGATTGAAGACAAGGCGCTCTCTTCACCAGTAATGGAACTGCCGGTGCTGTAACCAGCAGTGCTGGCTACATTGATGATGAACTGTGAATCAAAGCCATTTGCATTGAACGCATCCATGCTGGCAAACGGACGAATCACGCCGTCAGCGGATGTGTAGTAAATGGTTGCTTCACCGGTCTTCTGTACCAGACAGCCCATAGGCCATTTGGAACCGAGGTCAGAGCCAACGGTGTAGGTACTGGCAAAATAGCCAGGGATTACGTCGTTGATTCTCTTGTTCCACATTGAACCAAATAGGTCCTTGGCGGCTTGTTCAGAAGGAATCCATCGTAACTTACCACCTGGTTCAACTACGTAGACCTTTGCAGAATCCACGATTTTGACACCCATGGTGCAAGCACGATTTGTTACCGTACCGCCGCTTGGATACATATCCAATTCGGCTACGGTAGCACTTTTTACTGCGTTGAAGTTCTTGTACCAGGTAAAATAGGTTTTCGCATCTGGGAAAACATATTTCTTTCCATCGGCTCCGATGTAGTAAACCGCATCGGAATTAGGACCTTTGACGAGATCACCGGCAGTCAAAGCCTGAGCTGGAGTGATAATCACTCCGACAGACCAGACCGTCATGGTGAAGGTCAAAGTTAGGACAAAGAACTTCTTCAGAAAATTACTCATGTGTAGAATTGTTCTTTCTTACGCTCGATTCATATCGCGCTTTCATGAATTACCTACCCTTGTATCAGAGAGATTTCTTCCCCGACGTTGAATCGCCTTTTCAGCGACGCGTGGTCGACCTTGCTGGTCAAAAAACTCTATGGAGTAAGCCATCCATCTTTCGAAAACGGAATATGGCGAGCGACTGAATTAAATGTCGCGTCAAACGCAATAGAAATTGCGAATGAAACGACGTCCCGCGTGTGACGCGGGGGCAAACGTTCCCTTAATGCGCGCGCAATAAGCGCTCCCTTCCGCTCTGCTTTCACAAAGTTTTAGAGAGAACCACCTGCACGTTTGAGCAGGCGTATCAGTTAAGGGATCTAGCCTCCGACGATGACAAACATTTGTCAGAAGCTATAACCTTAACCGACCTGCCGTCCGAAGCTCCGTAGGAGCCAAGAATGGCGAATGTGCGCGCTAATGTAACGTTTACTTTTATCCAGCATTTTTTCTGAGGCATTAGCCCGAAGAAAATAGTGCTAGATTGGTTTGTTAATGATTCTTTCGTTTATCTAACCCGGCCGTAGCCAGTGCTAGTTGAACGACACATATCTATGGGAGGACAACCATCTCAACCGAACGGTAAGGGTACTATCTACTCTCTCGTCTCTATCTCCTGTTTCTGCTCGGGGCTACCAGTCGGGACTACTACTTCTATCGTTACTGTGGATCCTTTGATAGGAGAGGGGCTGATAGGAGCAGTTGAGGTGGCGGTCGGCGTTTCTACCTGATCCGTGACGTGCACCGATATAGCTGATAATATCTCTGACGTTTCATCAAGAATACCTTTGCTACTATCTAGTTCAGTTAGCGCCTCAATTAATTTGCCTTCTTCTAACAAAGATTTGGAAATACCGAGGCTGGATTGTGACTCTTTGATATTCTTATCCAGGATATCGATGCTAAGCACTGTGATGCCTTCGATTGGATTCTGACGTATTTCGCGGCGTAAAGCCGGCAAGTCAAGCTCGCCAATGACGTCCAACTCTGCCTGAATGTACTCCTCACGATCAGCTATGGTCTCTGTAATCAAGGCGGCCAAATCCTGACTGGACAAAACGTCATGGCTCTCCTGATGCAGCTCTGCCGCTGTGTTCAAAGCATTTTCTGAAACTCCCTCATTAACTTTGATGGCATCTGTCAGTGTTTTGACAACGGCTTGCTCAGAGGCGGTGCCCCGTAAGACCTCTTGTTTACTATCGAAACCGCTGTCGAGGGTAACGGCAATGCTGTCATAAATTTTGGTATCTTTGGAAATGACACGCCCATCAACTACGATAATGCCTGCCAAATCTTTGGCCTTGGCTCCGAGAGCTTTGGCCGCAGCACTGGCACCACGCGAAAGTGATCTGGCCACGAGAGCTGTCTTGGCGCGATCCAGATTGGATGAGGATTGAGCAATCTTGAGACTGCTGTCGGCACTCATCATATTTCGTTCCAAACGTCTGACAACTTCCTCGATAGCCACGTCACGTCTCACACTATCCAAATTTGTATTGGACAAGGCTTCCAATTCTTTCAAACGGTTATTGACGTGCCGCAATGAGATCTCAGTTTCACTCACCGGATTGGTGGCCAGAGCTAACTCAGCTTTTTCTATAGTAATTTTAACCGAATAGAGAATATCTCCAGGAATGGCGGCTTGTGCAATGTAGCTCGTAGAGAAGCCAAAAGAGACCAACAGAAACAGGGCTACCAAGCTAACCGTAGAAGGCATTAAGCGTCTGGTCAGACGGAGTGAAAATAGATTCAACTGCTGAAACCATGATAGTTGCTGATTCTTCAGTATTTGTTGACGTGAAGACAGCTCAGCCAAAAGCTGAGCTTTAGAAATTCGCAACCACTGCTTGTCTGCTTGCAGTTGTGAAGCTTGTTTTAATTGTGGCAATCGATGTATCACTATAATGAATTCAATTCTTTTAATTTAGCCAGCGCTCGATGCAATGTAACCCGGACCGTATTCTCATCCTTGGAAATCACTGCTGCAATCTCACTGATGCTCAATCCTTCCATGTGACGGAGCAAAATAATCTCTCTATACTCTTCTTTTAGTAAGCGTAGTTGCCGACGCAGTAACGCCAGCTCGGCGGACTGCTCGGTGGTATCGGCGGTTGATTCGTACTCTAGCGTTTCATCAAATAAATCCGGCTGGCGATCTCTGGTACGATATCGATCTGCAATCTTATTTCTGGCAACTTGGTAAAGGAAAGCTTTAAAATTACGAATTTCCTTTTTTTCCATCACATATTGCCAAGCCTGCAGGAAGACCTCACTGGTAGTATCTTGAGAAAATTCCTTATCAGAAGTCCGGAAATATATATAACTGTAAAGTTTTCCGGCCCATTGATCATAAAAATAACCAAAGGCGTCGCTGTCACCTGACAGTAGACGTAAATAAGCTATCTGCTCTTTTAATGTTCTGCGAATGCCTTTCACTTAATAAGTCGTTAACTTTATAGATTTGTTACAGTAAATAAGCAGTTATAGTAGCACGAAATTTGACTAGAAAAAAATGGCTAATATAAGCCAAATATTCAAGATTTCTTTAATATATCAGATATCTAGATTGATTAATTTCTACTATCCTTCAAAAACGTGAAGATACTATACAATGTAATTAGATATTAGTAAATAGTTATTAGGCCCGACAATAAACCATCTTTATCTGCTTAATGTCAGTTTACAGTCATTGCGAGGAGTCACACGACGAAGCCTGTCTCGCCGAGACAAGGCGGGCAATCTGATTCTTCCTACGAGCTACAGCTGAATCATAAGAACCAGATTGCTTCTCCCGCCAAAGACGGGATCGCAATGACAGTGTGAATTTGATATAATTAAGTATAGAATATTCTATACCTTATGAATGACATACGCGTATCAATATCAGAAGCCAGCAGACTTTTCGGCGTATCTACAAAAACAGTCCGACAGGCCATTAAGAACGAGGAGATTACTTATATAATCGTTTCTGGCCGTTACAAATTAAACTTCAAGAGTTTGGTACTATGGAGCCAGCTGAGTACCAGACGCAGAAATCTACTAAAAAATGCCGGCATTGGTCAGTTTATCGATGGCTGGACTATTTCCAATAAAAAATACAGCCCTCGCACGCCTACTACAGACGAAAGCGAAGGCATCTCCTACGAGCCCGTAGATGAAACGCTAGAAACTGACCTCTAAATCAATTGTTTGGTCTCCCCGGCTAACCTTCAGATTAGCAGTATCTCCTACAAAATATCTGGCCTGTGCCTGTGGATAAGTATAATCGATGGAAAGATCTTTGCCGTCAATAGCTAGTATACGATCATTAAGCTGAATACCGGCTTTGCCTGCTGGCGAAGTCACTATCGGTCGCGCGGTGATCAAAACCCCTTTAGTATCAGTCAAAGGTTCACGGTATAACTCCTGATAAGTAACGCCCAGAGAGGCGGCTTGCCTATCTGACAGCGTACCCAATAAGGCTTGTTCAACATAGTAGGCAGGTAACACAGTTGTCTCCTTGTCGCCAATCACGCCCATTAGCTGACCCTGTGTATTGAAAAGGACACTGTTTACTTTAGGACCGGTGATTTCCAGCTGACCGCGGACATCGCTACTGTTGGCAGATAGGGACGCTTTAGTAGCACGAGGAACGACGTTACTGCGCTCCACCATGGAGCGTTGAATTATACTGGAAACACCCGGTTGAATCTCATAAGCCACGACCACGGATCCTACGGCAGGATATCCATCGCGATAAAAAACAGCCGGGTTCAAATTTACAGCTTCAACTTTCAAGAAGCTAACGCCTAGACGAATGTCAAACTGCACGCGAGTAACCTGATATTGTTTGCGATTAAAAACAACAGTAGTAGCGCCCAGACGAGCAGTGCGGGCGTCGCCAGCGTACAAAAACCAGCCATCGGAAGTCACTGCGGTAACTGGACCAACCATATTGGCATCCAAAAATAACGGTTCAGATCCTAATTCTTGCTTATAGAGCGTACCGACAAACGTTTCCAACTGTAGAGCCAATCCAGCTAGAGGCTCGTCCAAGGCCTTGCGTGAAACAGTAATACCAAGGCCATTGGTTCCGTACAATAGGGTATCTGGGGGATACAAGGTCTTCATGAGAGTAAAGCCGGCAGCGCCCATGGCCAAACCAACGACCGCGCTGACAGCTACCACACTGACCAACGATGATGGGCGTTGACTCGTGGGGCGTTCAAAATGTTTATACTCTGGGCTCATGCAATTTTATAGCAAACTAATAGCTATCAATACGATACCCGCCGCGGCAATAAAAAGCAAATAAGAAATAAACAATTTGCGGCGACTTTGGACTTCCTGACCTTCAATCGTCAGCTCAATAATAAAGAAATACCAGAGCGTCAAAAGTGATGACTGAATATAGAGATGAAGCGGTAGTAAATAGATGGCAAAAAATAGCTGCAGACAGGTAGCGACACAAGCTAAGAGGATCATAGAGGGCTGAGATTTTCTGATCTGATGCAAATGGACAATATCGATGGTCACTGCCCAAATAGCAGCCATGAGCAGGGCGGCCATAAACCATAAGCTGAGATGTAGCTGACCAACGGCAAAATAGGCAAAAGAGGCTGATTGCCAGACGGTCAGTAAAGATGTGGCCTGGTTTATCTGCAATAACTGACGTGATGAATACTCACGAACCCGTCCGACATAGGTTTGCATAGAGATCACCAGCCAGAGCCAGATAACAGTCAAAGTTATAGCGTAGAGCCAACGCAGGCCAGTATCTTCGAACAGGTAAAACTGCGCCACGCTAGAAAGATACAAAACCATTGCAGAGAGATGCGTGCGCCAATGGGCCACAAATTGCTTGCGCCAGATCGATCGCACTATCAGCAATAAAATAAAAGCGCCAATGATGGTGATATACCACAGATATTGTGGATAATGCTCGTGGAACCAAAAACTGGCCAGCAAAACCAGCGGTGCAATGATATATGATGCCCGCAGCGGCATATTAGATAGTAGGTAGTTGGCTAACTAAGAGAGCGATAGATTCTTGGGCCCAGCCACGATGTTCAGCAAAAAGCTGCAAACGTTGCCGTATCAGGCTTGGCTGGACAACCTTTGAACCGTGCACATATTGGCGCAAGGCATCTAAGCTAGAAAAAAGCAATAAATGATCATCTTTGAGACTAGAATCAACAGCCAGCGAAGCCAAATTGTCTATAGTCTGATTCAACTGTTCCTGAGAAATATCTGTAGACTGACCAAGCTTATGTAGAAGCGGAATAACAGCCTGCCGGTATGAAGTTTCATCCAAAACATTAGCCGCTACAGGAGCGATATTAGGATTAGATGGGGAAGTCTTGGCTTTTGACCAAAAATAATAAATTCCACCAATAACAACCACCAATAAAATTAAAGAAACTGAAAGCAGGCGTTTCATCTTATCTATATATCCAACCTAATAATATTCCCAATAGAGCATAGGCCACTAGGCGTAAGCTTAGCCAGGTCAGGACAGTCTCTAATGGCACGTTAATGCTGACCAGAACTGTTAGAAAAGCCGGCACAGCACCGACTAACCAAATCCAAAAAGCAAACTGCAGACCCTTTTGCCAGCCGCGACCAGGTAACGATTTAGAAAAAACTGCGTAACCGAGGACAAAGAGAAAACCGGTGGTGATAAGGGTCAAACTGGAGATGTATGGTGGTAACATCAGCAAAGAATTCTGATTCACACCCAAGTACGATGAGGCAACGAAAAAACCAAAAATTATATTCAATAGATACAATATGACTCCGAAACTCAATCCTAAGATAAAAATTGATGGTTGATTTCCCTTTGACATGCCATTATTATATCACGATTAGTGAAAAAGTTGAGCACCTTGCATGGACTCCCAAGCTTCTGACGTCAAGTTCCAGCGGCTAACTTCCAGATGTGAGGCCGACTCTTCATCAGAAAAGGTATAATCAACATTAACTTCACCGCCGCCACGATGTGAATAATGAGTTTTCTTGCCCAGAACCTTTGGTCGCTGTATAAAACAAACTTTGAGTTCAGCCGCAGGAGTTGAAAATTCTAAACAATGAGCAGAGCCGGGGTCCAGATCATCTGTATACTCATCATCGACTTGGTATTGCTCACGGATCAACTGTTGTACTTGTGTCCATCGTTCTGGCGTCATAAAATATTTGATCTTAAATCTACGACTTAGAGTCTCCACCTATGGTTCTGTTGCGCTTGGCGAATTCTGCCAAGGCACTATCGATATCCTCCGGCAAAAAAGCTGGCCAGTGCTTATCAAAAAAAACCAGCTCGCTATAACTACCAAGCCAAGGCATGAATCCTGATAAACGTTTCTCGCCTGAAGTGCGTATTATAAGATCAATGTCAGGCAACTCTTGGTATAAATTCTGTCGAAAAACTTCTTCGTTAAACTCCCCCACTCCCCCACCACCCCCACTACGAAAGGTACGGAGAGCCTTGTTAGCGGCGTCGATAAGTTCCTGATGTCCTCCATAATTTAGACATAAATTCACCGTACCTTTGATATTATCTTTGGTGTTGGCTTCAATTTCTTCAATGGCTTTGATTAATTTCTCTGGCAACTGCCTCCGCTGACCGCTGACTACAAAACGAAAGCCCTCCTCCCCCAAGCGTCGCCCGTTATCATTAATCAGACTGGTATAGATATCCATCAGATAACTCACTTCCTCTTCCGATCGTTTCCAATTTTCAGTAGAAAAGGCCCAAACGCTGATATAGCGCACGCCTAGATCAAAAGCCCGCCGAACCACCGGCTCGACGATGTCAAAACCTTTTTTGTGACCTTGAATAGCTAATAGGCCGTTTTGCTTGGCCCAGCGGCGGTTGCCATCAGGAATGATTGCCAAATGTGTGACGGTGGATGAATTTGCGAGCATATGTTGCTTATCATAGCAATTTTAGCCATAAAATCAATAATTAACTCTACCTGAGCCCTTGAAAAATATTGAGAAATATTGTATGTTCTAGCTTGTCTAAAGCTGGCTAATGTGCCGCTATCGTCTAACGGTTAGGACGTGGCGTTCTCAACGCTAAAATCGGAGTTCGATTCTCCGTAGCGGTACCAAGAAATAATACACTTTTTTGCGGATCTAATAAGCAAAGCCCTGTATCGTAGCCAGTCAAATATTGCTATAATTAACTTAATTTCCAAACTCTATACTATGTACGATTCGAAAAATCTACCGCTCAGTAAAAAGAAAATAATCAAAAGGTCACTACAGCCTGCTATTTTTTTCCTCTTTTTTTCTATTATTGCTGGCGGAGGAATTTTTCTAGCCACGTGGTCAGAATCTGGAGGTCTGGGAAAACCATTACTTTATGGATTTATAACGGCTTTAATTATAGTTATTGTCTTCATTGGACCCGCAGTCTTATATCAATATTTGTACTATAAATTTTACTACTACAATTTTCAGGATGATACTGCCGAGATAAAAAAGGGCGTAATCTCGATCGCTACTGGACACGTGCGCTATAGTAAAATTCAAAATATTTTTGTGGATCAAGACTTGCTTGACCGTATCTTTGGCTTGTATGACGTCCACTATGAAACGGCTGGCGAGCATTCGGGTTTCTACTCACACGTTGATGGTCTAAATAAAGAAAATTCTGACAAGCTAGTAACTTTCTTGAATCAACGTGTTCAAAATAAGGACACTAGTACTGGCCAGCCCAGCATTCCCCTACAAACACCTCAACAACCGATAGTCAATCAACAGTCCACAGATAGCCGCACATTTTCTAGAGAAAATCTGCCCGTAGAGAAGCGTTTGGTTTCAATGATGGTCTGGAGTAAATTTTCGCCACAACTTATAGGTATTGTCTATATTTATTTTCTTATTACTAGCGAGACTTACAAGACTGACACTGGAAAATTTGCACTTTTCTCATTATTTACAATCTTCATTGCGATCCCGATTCTCACCATGATTGGAAATTATATCTATTTCAAGATTTGGTATAAAAATTATAAATTTACCTTTGATGCTACACGTGGTGTTATCAGCACAAAAGTTATTGCCTCCAATGAGAAGCATCTTTATTACAACCGCATTCAAAATATTAACGTCACACAGGGTATTATCGAGCGCTTCTTTGGTCTATGGAGCCTAACTATTGAAACTGCCTCTGAAGGCATCAAGAAGAGTACTCTGTCTGTAGTCGGCTTAACCAAAGCCAATGCTGAAATTCTCAAAGAATTTTTGCTCACTAAATCCAGCAGTCACCAGCAACTTTAAAATTTCGCCGTCTAACCTTAATTTAACAACAATTATCTGAAACATTCTCCAGAGTCTACCTCATTCGACAGCTTGGGCATTGCCCCGAGTCTTTTGGCAGTTTTACAAAAATTACAATTTACTACCCCTACTCCGATCCAGGCCAAGGCCATACCTATCGCTATCAAAGGCCAGGATGTCATCGGCGTAGCCCAAACAGGAACCGGCAAAACGTTGGCTTTTGGCCTGCCGTTGATTCAACGCCTACCCGAAGTCAAAGGTAAGGGCTTAATTATGTTGCCGACACGTGAACTAGCTCTGCAGGTTGACGAGGTGTTACAAAAAATTGGTCAAACAATCGGCCTACGCACTGCTGTCCTGATCGGTGGTACTGCTATGCAACCGCAACTGCGCAGTATCAGCCGTAATCCACACGTGATCATCGCTACTCCCGGCCGACTCCTAGATCATCTAAAGCAACGATCATTTACCCTTGATAATGTCCGCATCCTCGTACTTGATGAAGCTGACCGCATGCTCGACATGGGCTTTGCCCCTGATATCAAACGCATTATGGATATGTTGCCAGCGGAACGTCAGGTCATGCTTTTCTCTGCTACTATGCCACGTGAGATTGTCCAGCTGGCTAGCAAATACATGAAACTGCCATTGCAAATAGAAGTAGCACCGACCGGAACCCTAGCTGATCGAGTTGATCAAGAGTTCTATATGGTTCGTAAGGAAGATAAGCCACGCTTACTCGATACACTAATCCACGAAGAACCCGGAACGATCCTAATCTTTTCTCGCACCAAACACGGCGCCAAGCGTATCTGTCGCGCTATCAATGGCATGGGGCAGAAAGCTTCTGAATTGCATGCCAATCGTACGCTAGCGCAACGACGCGAGGCCATGGATGGATTCAAGTCCGGTAAATACCGTGTCCTCGTTGCCACTGACATTGCCGCTCGCGGTATCGATGTCAGCAACATCTCTATGGTCATCAATTTTGATATTCCTGATGATCCTGAAGACTACGTCCATCGTATTGGTCGTACTGGTCGCGCCGGCAAAGCTGGTAAAGCCATCACCTTCATTGCTCCTGACCAGCGCGGTAAGGTACGCGATATTGAACGTCTGACCAGAACCACTGTTTCAGTAGCGCAGACACCTCAACTAGCCCCAGCACGCCCTCCAATGCCTCAGACGCCGTATGAAATGGATCGAGATAGCGGTCGTGGCCGTAGACCATCCTTTGGTCGCCCGGTCAGACGCGGCAGACCAATGGTCAAACGTGACGATCCCGCTGGTGCCTCACATATGACAGAAAACGATAAATTATTTGATAAACGCTCCCACGGTAACAGACCGTTCCAAGGTGGCGGTCGTGGTCAAGGTCGCCCAGGTAGCGGCGCCCATCGCGGTGGTGGAACTCGTCGTAGCGCTCCACGCAGATCCGGTGGCGGTCGACGTTTTGGAAGATAGTAGTAATTAGTAACTTGTAACTAGTAATTAGAGACAGGCGTATGTGACATAAAAACGGGGAAATAAAGAGTTAATATTATTTCCTATGATTCACGACATCCGACATTTCTCTGATCTCACCGTGTGGCAAAAGAGCTACACATTGTCCCTTGATATTTACCAGCTTACGGATACATTTCCTGTCAAGGAAACCTACGGCATTACCTCACAGATGAGACGCGCATCGGCCTCGATTATGGCCAATATTGCCGAGGGATTTAGTCGCTATCATTTTAAGGATAAAATTAGATTTTATTATCAGGCACGAGGTTCATTAAGTGAGGTAGAGAGCTTTCTCTATTTAGCTAGAGGGCTACAGATGATCGATCAAAATTGTTTTGAAATTAATAAAGAACAATGCGAAAATATTCATCGTTTACTCAATGGATTGATTCGAGCGACAGATAGTCAGACCTAATTACTATTTACTGATTACTAATTACTTTCTATGTTAGAAAAAGACTTAAAAGCCAAGCTAACCCCAGAGCAATACCGCATCATGCGTGAGAAAGGCACTGAGACGCCATTTAGCGGTCAGTATGTGCATGAGAAAGCTAAGGGAATGTATACCTGCGCCGCTTGTGATAATCCTCTGTTCCCCTCTGACGCCAAGTATGATTCTGGAACTGGCTGGCCAAGCTTTGATCAGGCGCTACCTGGAGCGGTTAAGCTAATTCCTGACAATAGTCACGGTATGTCTCGTACTGAGGTTGTCTGTGCCAACTGTGAATCTCACCTAGGTCACCTCTTTGATGATGGACCTACCGCGAGTGGAAAACGGTATTGTTTGAATTCGGCCTGTTTGCGGTTGGAGAAAAAATAGCTTTCAGACGGCCTTCTGATTGACAGAAACGCTTTACTTCTCGCCTAACCTTAGCTACTATTTCAATAGGTTCGCCAACCCACTGTTATGCCGACATCGCTTCGCTCCTCTCGGCATAAATGCGCCGGGTACCCCTGCCGTTCTGCTCGTCTTCCTCGCGGAGCTCGGTCGACATCGCATAACAGCAGGTATCCAAAATGCCCGTCGTATCCCGCAAGCGGTCTCCTCCGGTCACTTCGGATCACCCGGCGCATTTAGACGAAATATGACTTGTGTGGCTTTAAACCTTCATCTATGAAATGTACCAGCTGCAATCCATCGGGTGGCAATAATCTAATTACGGAAACCAAATTCTGGATCGTCACCCTTTCGTCCAAACAGGAATATTTGGGTAGATGCTATGTTACGTTAAAACGCCATTGCGGTAGTTTGTCAGAATTAACACTTGAAGAATGGGAAAATTTTGCGGTGGTTGTGGAACAACTTGAAGCTGCCTGCAAAAAAAGTCTCAGTGCTGTCATGTTTAACTGGACATGTTTGATGAACATGGCTTATCAGGAAAAGCCTCCACAACCCCATGTTCACTGGCACTTTCGCCCTCGCTATGATCATGATGTAATGATACTTGATACTCAATTCGTAGATCCCGAATTTGGTCATCACTACAGTCGAGACAGAAAGCAAATAGTGAACCCTAAGGTCTCTAGAGAGATTATTGCTAAAATAAAAGCGCATTTGTAGAGCCACACTGCGCCATACATCGTCTAACACCGCGTATGCGGTTCGCCCACATTTATAGTTAAACTGGTCAGCTTCTAAACTGTGTGTCACATAAGCAATGGTTCAGCAATCCTCAGTTGGCGGTCTCTCCTACATCCTTCGCTCATGCTAGTGCTAGATACCACTCCGTCTCCACTTCGTGCTATTATTCTAGCACCAGCACTCGCTCAGGACGTCGCATACGCAGGCGAGTTGTACGCCATAATAAAAACATTCTACAATATAGTCATGAGAAAAAAGGAAACTCAGATACTCTACATCCACGGCGGCATGACCTTCAAAAGTCAAAGGGACTATTTGCATTTTTTAAGACATCGCAACGTATCTCTAGAAAAGAAGCTTGGCTGGAACGGCACATATTTAGACGAAAAACTAGGCAGACATTTTAAAGTCATCAGACCTCGAATGCCTCTTCAAGATAACGCCAAGTATAGTGAGTGGGCCATTCATTTTGAACAATATATTCCTAAGCTTCAACATAACTCAATCCTCATCGGTGAATCACTTGGCGGTATATTTTTAGCCAAGTATTTATCTGAAAATAAGTTTACTAAAAAGCTCAAGGCTGTTTTCTTAGTCTGTCCGCCATTTGATAACAGCCTACCAGACGAAGATTTAGTCGGTGGGTTTGTTTTAAAGAAAAATCTGTCGAAGCTTGATAAAAGTACGAAACGACTCTACCTTCTATTTTCTAAAAATGATCCTGTCGTGCCCCCCTCTCAAGCTGCCAAATATGCCGCCAAATTAAAAAAAGCAAACATTATCATCTATGATCATATTGCGGGCCATTTTCAGGTATCTGAGTTTCCAGAGGTAATTAAATTCATAAAGGCTGCAATTAAAAAGTAGCGTTTTTATTACAGCGCACAACAGCGTGTGTGCGGCTACGCTTGCCTTCGATAATCTACGGCAACTAAGCAATGGTCTGGCAATTTCTCAATGTTTCATCTAGTATAAAGGTGCTCCGCCCATATGTCACGATGATGGGAATTATTATATCATCGCGCCACATCGCACACACGCTGCAGTTATGCCGACATCGCTTCGCTCCTCTCGGCATAAATGCGCCGGGTACCCCTGCCGTTCTGCTCGTCTTCCTCGCGGAGCTCGGTCGACATCGCATAACAGCAGGTATCCAAAATGCCCGTCGTATCCCGCAAGCGGTCTCCTCCGGTCACTTCGGATCACCCGGCGCATTTAGCGGAAATAGGGCTCATATTGACACAAAGCCTGAGTAGTACTAATGTTGTCTTTTGGCTCTTTAATAAAATATTCTTTGGGGATGACCGCAACAGGAAAGGAGCTACCAATGTCGCTATTCGATAACCCGCCAGCTCTAACAATTTTAGCGCCTGCCATTTTCTTCTTCGGGCTCGGTGTGGTTTGTCTACACGCATTTCTTACCCGTCCAGATTGGTTCTCTGGACTTGCGACTGTCGTAATGACGGCTGCTGTCTGGTACTGTTTGCGTCTTGCCTGGAAGTGGGCACACGAACCATAGTTGAGTTGCGATCATCCAGGGAAGCTATTCTGCTTCCCTCATCCCCTAAGAATATTTTCTTTCTCAATACCGAGCCCTACATCCACTAACACCGTATATGCGGTTACGCGCTTTTCTTCTTTAGATATTCATTAGTGTGAGCGCTTCACCCATATCCTTCACTCTCTTCGGGGGTGCGCTCCGCGCAAGTTTACCCCCTCCGTTCGTTCAGGACATCGCA